>DATFRY010000409.1:0-27160 GCA_035262925.1 Kofleriaceae bacterium
CGGTAGGGGCCGTGGAGCTGCATGACCGATGATAGCGCGGCCGCGCCGCCGGACTGGATCCGACCGCCGCGCCGCGTCACACGCGACAGTGGACCGCCGCGCCGCGGGCTCGTAGATTCCGCTGCGGAGGCTCCCCCCGAACGCCTCCCGGAGGGCTGGATGGTGCGCTCACTCGCGTGGGTCGGTGGCGTGGTGGCGGCGCTCGGGCTGTGCGCCGCAGGATGCGGTGACAACCTGGACGCCTCCGACGGCGGCGGCGCCGCGGCCGACGACGGCGCCGACGGAGATGGCGGCGATGACGGCGGGGCCGATGGTGGCGCCGGCGCGGCGTGTCCGCCGGCTGCCCTGCCCGGGCCGCTCGCCGAGGCGGAGTGGGACCCGCGCTTCACCATCGCCGGCGTCTCGGGCCACGACGGCTTCACGCCGAAGGTCTTCGACCTCGCGCTCGATCGCGACGGAGACGTGCTCGCGGCCGGCTACTTCCAGTGGCTCGGCGCCGAGCACGTCGAGCCGCTCCTGCGCCACCGGGACGGCGCGTGGGGCCCGGCGCGCGGCGACTGGCAGCTGCCGGTCCCGCCGGCGGGGTTCGCCGCGGTCGCCAGCGGCCCCGACGGCGAGCTCGCGCTCGCCACCTACGACGCGCTGGGCGCCCGCGGCAGCCAGATCTGGGTCGACCGCGGGCGCGGGCTCGAGGAGATCGGCCGCGCCCAGGGCCTGGTGCGCGCGCTGGCCTGGTACGGCGGCGAGCTGTGGGCCGGCGGCAACGACGAGCTCATCGGCGCCAGCGCCGGCCTGGCGGTGTGGAACGGCACCGCGTGGAGCCCTCCGCCCGGCGGCGCGCCCGACGGCCCGGTCTACGAGCTGGTCCAGCTGGGCGACAGCCTGTTCGTGGGCGGTCAGTTCGGCGCGATCGGCGGGATCGCGGCGCGGCGCGTGGCCGAGTGGAGCGGCGCCGCGTGGACCGCCTACGACCTGCCCTTCTTCGGCGCCGGCGTGTACGCGCTCGAGCGCGGACCGGACGGCACGCTCTACGCCGGCGGCGCCTTCTCCGACTCGATCGCGCCGGGCGGCAGCGGCGGCGCGGCGCGCTGGACCGGCCGCGAGTGGCAGATCCTGGGCGGCGGCGTGGCCAACCCGAACTTCGGCGGCGTGGTCACCGATCTGGCGATGCACAAGGGCGAGCTCTACGTGACCGGCTGCTTCACGCACGTGGACGGCTCGCCCGAGGATCCCGGCGCCATCGCCGCCCGCTCGATGGCGCGCTGGACCGGCAGCGAGTGGCAGTCGCTCGACGACGGCTCGTCCGGCGAGGCGACCCCGTGGTTCGAGTTCGCCGCCTGCGGCGACGAGGGGCCCGACGCGATCTGGGACGTGCCGTCCCAGCGCCTGGTCAGCGACGGCGAGCTCCTCTACGCCGCCGGCTCGCTGCCCGGCGCCGCCGGCATCGCGTCGCAGGGCCTCATCGCGTTCGACGGCGAGCGATGGATCGCCCAGGGCGCCGCCGACCTGGGCCTGGCCGGCGCGGTCAGCGATCTCGCGGTCGCCGGCCCCGACTGCTCGCTGTACGCGTTCGGCGGCGTGAGCCACGCGGGCGGCGACCCGACGCCGGGCGGCCTCGCCCGCACGGGCGGCGACCGGTGGAGCGCGATCGGCGCGCCGCTGCCGCCCGGCATGTACTGCGTCGGCGCGGCGGTGAGCCCCACCGGCGACGTCTACGTCGGCTGCTTCGATCAGAGCTCGGAGGTGCTGGCGTCGCACGTCTACCGCCTGGCCGGCGGCGCGTGGCAGCCGGTCGGCGAGCCGCACGGGCTCGAGGGGATCTCCGATCTGGCGCTCGACGGCGCGGGGCGCCTGTGGGTGGTCGGCACCGGCGCGACCGGCTACCTCGCCCGGCTCGACGGCGACGCCTTCACCGTGGTCGAGGACGGGTTCGACGGGGTGGTCTCGCGCATCGCGTTCGGGCCGGGCGGCGACCCCGAGCGGCCGGAGCTCGTGGTCGGAGGCTCCTTCACGCACATCGGATCGGGCGAGTTCAACCGCGTGGCCCTGTGGGACGGCGACGGCTGGTCGGCGCTCGGCGAGGGTGTGTCGTCGAGCGTGATGGCGCTCGAGCTCGGCGCGCGCGCCATCTACGTGGCCACCAGCGAGGAGGGCACGCCCGACCGGCGGATCCTGGCCGCGTGGGACGGCCGCGAGTGGACCGAGCTGGCAACGCCGGAGCGCGGCCTGCCCGCCCCCATGGGCGAGACGGTCCATACGTTCACCGCCCTGCGCGAGATCGGCGACCAGCTGCTCGCGGTCGGCTACGTGTGGCCGGAGTCGGGCGGGCGCAACGCCTTCCTCTACGACGGCGAGCGCTTCACCAGCATCGGCGGCGGGGTGGCGGCCATCTCGGTGGATGCGGTCGCCGTCGCACCCGACGGCATCTGGTTCGGGGGCAGCATCGCCGAGGTCGGCTCCGGCGACGGCGTCATGCCGTCGGTCGGCATCGCGCACCTGGTGTGGCCCGATCGCTGACCGGGAGGTGAGCGTGGGCCACTTGCCGCGCCCTCCTGTGCGCCGCATGGATCCAGCGCGCGGCGCCGCCCGGGCGGTCCGCGCATCCAGCGCGAGAGGAGTCGGGATGGACTATCTGCCCATCGAGCAATACGGCCTCATCGGAGACCTGCACACCGCCGCCCTGGTGGGCCAGAACGGCTCCATCGACTGGCTGTGCCTGCCCACCTTCGACTCGCCGAGCGTGTTCGCCGCCATCCTCGACCACGCGAAGGGCGGCCGCTTTCGCATCGCGCCCGCCGACGACGAGGTGTCGGGCAAGCAGTTCTACTGGCCCGAGACGAACGTGCTGGTGACCCGCTTCCTGGCCGCCAGCGGCGCGGTCGAGCTGGTCGACTTCATGCCGCTGGGCGAGGCGCAGGTCGAGAAGCGCCACCACGAGATCATCCGCCAGGTGCACGCGGTGCGCGGCGAGGTGGCGATGCGCATGGAGTGCCGCCCGGCCTTCAACTACGCGCGCGACCCGCACGAGACCCATCTCCTGTCGGGCGGCGCGCACTTCCACAGCGCCAGCGCCTCGCTCGGCCTCGCGACCGGCGTTCCGCTCGAGCTCCTGGCCGACGGCGTGACCGCCCGCTTCACCCTGCGCGAGGGCGAGAGCGCGGTCTTCGTCCTGCGCAAGGTCACCCCCGGCGAGGAGGGCGACGTCCTGTCGACGGACCAGGCGGAGGTCGCGTTCCGCCAGACGGTCGAGTTCTGGCGCGCGTGGATGGCCCGCTGCAAGTACCAGGGGCGCTGGCGCGAGATCGTGCACCGCTCGCTCCTGTGCCTGAAGCTGCTCACCTTCGAGCCGACCGGCGCCATCGTGGCCGCGCCGACCGCGAGCCTGCCGGAGGGCATCGGCGGGGTGCGCAACTGGGACTACCGCTACACGTGGATCCGCGACTCCGCCTTCACCATCTACGCCCTCCTGCGCGTCGGCTACCACGAGGAGGCGACGCGCTACATGCAGTTCCTGAAGTCTCTGTCCATGGAGGGGGGACCGGGACCGGGCGGCCTCCTCCAGATCATGTACGGCATCGACGGCCGCCGGACCCTGACCGAGGAGACGCTCGACCACCTCGAGGGCTATCGCGGCTCGCGCCCGGTCCGCGTCGGCAACGCCGCGTACGGCCAGCTCCAGATCGACATCTACGGCGAGCTGCTCGACTCCATCTACCTCTACGACAAGCACGGCGTCCCCATCTCCTACGAGCTGTGGCTGACGGTCCGCACGCTCGCCGACTGGGTCGCGGCCAACTGGGACATGCCCGACGAGGGGATCTGGGAGTCGAGAGGCGGGCGCCGGCACTACGTGTACTCGAGGCTGATGTGCTGGGTCGCGCTCGATCGCGCGGTGCGGCTGGCCCGCAAGCGCTCGCTGCCCGCCGACGTGGCCGGCTGGGCCCGCACCCGCGACGCCATCTTCGAGCAGATCATGACCAGGGGCTGGAGCGAGGTGCAGAGGGCGTTCGTGCAGAGCTACGGCTCCGAGAGCCTGGACGCGGCGAACCTCATGATGTCGCTGACGCTGTTCCTGTCGCCGATGGATCCGCGCCTGCTCGGCACGCTCGAGGCGACCATGCGTCCGCCCCACGCGGGCGGCCTGCTGTCCAACAGCCTCGTCTTCCGCTACGACGCGGCGCTGGGGACAGACGGCCTGCACGGCGACGAGGGCACGTTCAACATGTGCACCTTCTGGCTGGTCGAGGCGCTGACGCGGGCCGGCCGCTACGACCGCAAGCGCCTGGACCAGGCCCGGCTCATGTTCGAGCGCATGCTCGGCTTCGCCAACCACCTCGGGCTCTACGCCGAGGAGACCGGCGCGCGCGGCGAGGCGCTCGGCAACTTCCCGCAGGCCTTCACGCACCTCGCGCTGGTCAGCGCCGCCTTCAACCTGGATCGGGCGCTGTCCGGGTAGCGCGCGGCGCGCGCCGCGCGGCGCTTCAGCTGGTCACTTGGCCAGCATCACCTCGGTCGACTTGATCACCACGGTGACCGCGTCGCCCTTCTGGAGCGCCAGGCGGTCGGCGGAGCCGCGGGTGATGACCGACGTCAGCTCCTGATCCCCGATCGAGATGGTCACCTCCGCCATGAGGCCGTCCTTGCGGACGTCGGTGACGGTCCCCTTGAGCTGGTTGCGCGCGCTGAGCTGCATGGGGGAAGTAAAGAGCGTCCTGGCCGGATGTCAATGACTGCGCGCTGCCGGCACGTGTCATGTCATCGAGTACCTGTCGACAGCAAGTCGATATATAGTGCACGCCACATCGAGGGAGGTGCGGCATGAGATGGGGACTCGCGCTGGCTGTCCTGCTGGCTGCATGCAATTCGGACAAGCCGACCGGCGCCGGGCCGACGGAGGCAGCGAAGACGGAGGACGGGAAGACCGAAGCCGGAAAGACGGAGGCCACGCCGGCGGCGGGCCAGCCCGTCACGGTCTACGCCGCCTCGAGCATGAAGGAGCTCGTGACCGAGCTGGGCGATGCGTGGACCAGGAAGAGCGGTCAGGCGGTCCGGCTCCAGTTCGAGGCGTCGTCGACCCTGGCCCGGCAAATCGTGGAGGGCGCGCCGGCGGACGTGTTCATCACCGCCGCGCCCGAGTGGCTCGACAAGCTGAAGCTGGTCAAGCGCTTCGACTGGCTGTCGAACACGCTGGTGTGCGTGGTGCGGAAGGACGTCGCCGAGTTCGACCTGAAGACGGCCGAGAGCTTGGTCCTGGCCAACGAGCAGGTCCCGGCCGGCAAGTACGCCAAGGCGGCGCTCGAGCACCTCGGCATCAAGCCGCCCGAGCGGACGATCTACGGCTCGAACGTGCGCGACGTGCTGAGCAAGGTGTCGGCCGGTGGAGCGCAGGCCGGCATCGTGTACGCCACCGACGCCGCCATCGACCCGGAGGTCCGCATCGCCATGACCTTCCCGGAGGAGAGCCACCCGAAGATCCTCTACTCGGTCGGAGTGGTCACCGAGAACGGCCAGGGGTTCGCCACTGCGCTCGAGGAGCCGGCGTCGATGGAGGCCGCCACGCACCGGGGGTTCGCGCAGATCAAATGAACGCCGTCGAGCTCTCGCTGACGGTGGGAGTCGCGTCGACGCTGATCAGCCTGCCGTTCGCCGTGGCGATGGCCGTCTATCTGGAGCGGACCCGCTCGCGCGTCCGCCACGCGGTGCAGACGATCATCATGCTGCCGCTGGTCCTGCCGCCGGTGGTGGTGGGCTATCTCCTCCTCGAGGTGTTCTCGCCGATCGGCCCGCTGGGGCGGGCGCTGGCCCGGCTGGGCGTCCCGGTCGCGTTCCACTGGCTGGGCGCGGTGACGGCGGCCGCGGTGGTCGGCTTTCCCCTCTTCGTCCTCATGATCGCGCTCGCCCTCAAGGCGGTCGACCCGCGCTTCGAGCGGGTGTCGCGCTCGCTGGGGGTCTCGCCGTGGAAGACGTTCTGGCGGGTGACCCTGCCGCTCACCTGGCCCGGCATCCTGGCCGGCGCCGCGGTCGCGTTCGCCCGCGGCCTGGGCGAGTTCGGGGCGACCATCATCGTCGCCGGCCGCATCCCGGGCGAGACCCAGACCATCCCGCTGCAGATCTACGCCGAGCTCGACGCGCCGGGCGGCGAGCGCCGCATCGTGGGTCTGGTGCTGACCTCGTGCGCGGCTTGCCTGGTGCTGGTCGCCCTGTCGCGCGTGCTGGACACGTGGTACCGCCGCCGCCTGGAGCTCGACCGATGAGGCGCGGCCGATGAGGCGCCGATGAAGCTCGACGTCGAGGCGCGCGTGGTCCGCCCGGGCGGCTTCGACCTGGACGCGGCGATCTCCTGCGAGGCGCCGACCGTCGGCATCGTGGGGCCGAGCGGCAGCGGCAAGTCGACGCTGCTCGACGCGATCGCCGGGATCGAGCCCGGCGCCCGGGTCGTGCTCGACGGCGATGATGTGAGCCGGAAGCCGCTGCACCATCGGTGGGTCGGCTACGTGACGCAGGACGCCCTCCTCTTCCCGCACCTCAGCGTGCGCGCCAACCTTCTCTTCAGCCCGCGCGCCGGTCCGCTCGGCGAGGTCCCGGCCGCGCTCGGCATCGAGCGCCTGCTCGACCGCATGCCGCGCAACCTGTCGGGCGGCGAGCGCAGGCGCGTGGCCCTGGCCCGCGCCATCCTCAGCCGCCCGCGCCTGCTCCTGCTCGACGAGCCGTTCGCCGGGCTCGACGAGGCGCGCCGGCGCGAGGCGATGTCGCTGCTGGCCTCGCTGCGCGAGCGCTTTCGCCTGCCCGTGATCCTGGTGAGCCACGTGGCGGAGGAGATCATCGGCCTGGCCGAGTGGGCGGTGCGGCTGGAGGCGGGCCGGGTCGTGCGGGCCGGGCCGAGCGCCAGCGTGCTGCGCGCCGGCGAGACCCGGATCGACAACTATCTGACCGGCACGGTGGTGGGCGAGCGGCGCGTGCGAGTCGACGGCGTCGACCTGGCCGCCGGGATCCCGTCCAGCGCGTCGGGCGAGGTGCGCCTCGCCTGCTACGCGGCCGACATCATCCTGGCGCGCGAGCCCCCGCGGGCGATCTCGGCGCGCAACTGCTTCCAGGCGGTGGTGCGCTCGCTGACCGAGGCCGAGGAGATGATCATCGTGGAGGTCGAGCCGCCGCGCCTCCGCGCCGTGGTCACGCCCGAGGCGCTGCGCGAGCTGGCCATCTCTCCCGGATCACCCGTGGTCGTCATCGCCAAGGCGACCGCCTTCGCCCATGTGGGGGCCGCATGATGAACGTGTACGAGGTGGTCGTGCTCTCCTGCGGCGCCCGCGACTCGCACGCGTGGCTGCGGGTCGGCCGCTCGCGCCTGGCGGTGCGCCGCTGGGCAGGCATGGAGAAGGGACAGCGCGCCCGCGCGTCGATACGCCCGGAGGACGTCGTCCTGTGCGCGGATCCGCCGGGCCGGGTCAGCGCGCGCAACGTGCTGCCCGGCTTCGTGCGGAGCGTGAAGGCGTCGACCGACGGCGTCTTCGTCACCACCGACGTCGGCTTCCCGCTGACCGCGCTGGTCACCCGCGGCGCCGCGCGCGACCTCGGGCTCCGGCGCGGCGTGCCGCTGTTCGCGGTGGTCAAGGCCAGCGCGATCGCCCCGCTCGTGGAGGTGCGGCCGCGCTTCGCCGTGTCGGTCGCCGGCGCGGGCGGGACCATCGATCCGCGCCAGCTCGCCTTCCTGCGCATGATCGAGAGCCGGGGCTCGATGCTGGGCGCGGCGCGCGAGGCCGGCATCTCGTACCGGACGGCGTGGCTGTGGGTTCGCAGCGCCAACCGCGTCTGGGGGCGGCGCCTGGTCGACCGCACGCACGGCGGCCGAGGCGGCGGCGGCGCGGCCCTGACACCCGAGGGGCACGCGGTGCTCCTCCGCGCCGCCGAGGTGGAGCGAGAGATCAATGCACGTCCCCAGCGCTGAGAGGTGGCAGATGGCTCATCGTATCGCGTGCGTCCTGACCTGCGCGTGGCTGTGCGGCTGCGCGTCGACGGCGCCGTCGTCCCCCGCCGCGCCGGCGTCGCCCGCCGCGCCGGCGAGCGCGGCGCCGGCAGAGAAGGCGGCGCCCGGTGTCCTCCTGGTCGAGGGCGAGACCACGCTCCACCTCGCACCGGCCGACGTCGCCGCGCTGCCGCACGAGCACGTGGCGGTGGACGGCAAGAAGGGGCGCGAGGAGTGGGACGGCGTGCCGCTGCACGCCATTCTCGCGAAGGCCGGCGTGCCGGTCGGGGTCCACCGCAAGGGCCACCAGCCGATCGAGGTCGTGATCGCCGAGGGGGCCGACGGCTATCGCGCCCTGTTCTCGCTCGCCGAGGTCGATCCGGCGCTCGGCGGCGCCGCGATCTACGTGGTCGACCGGCGCGGCGGACAGGCGCTCGCGGCCGGCGAGGGGCCATTTCGGATGGTGGTGGTGCACGACTCGATGCGCTCGCGCTGGGTCAGGCAGCTCGTGGCGCTGCGCGTCGCGGCGTTCCAGGGTGAACAGCCCGTCCAGCGGCAGGACAAGTAGCCAGCCGAGTCCCCACCCCGCGCGAGCCAAGCCGGCGAAAGCGTGAGCGCGCCCCTTGGCGCGATTCTTGTACGACAACACCGCACCTCGTGGACGAGCTGAGCCGATCGCTGGGCCAGACGGGCGGCGCGCTGGAGCGCGACGAGCACGCGTCGATGGTCCTGCGCCTGCGCCGCGCGTGCACGGTCGGCGTCGTCGCGTGGCCGGCGTTCGGCCTGGTCGACTGGTTCGTCGTCACCTTCGTGCATCCCGGTCGGCTGTGGCTGTACCTGGCGCTGCGCGCGGCGGGGCTGTTGCCGCTCCTCCTCAGCGTGGTGGTCATGTACGGGCGTCGCATGCCCGGCCCGCGCGTGGTGCGCTGGACCGACGCCGGCACCTGTCTGTGCCTGTCCGCCCTCATCACCGTCGGCTGCGGCGAGTTCGGCGGCATCGTGAGCCCGCTCGTGCTCGGCGTCCTGCTCGTCCTCATCGGGCGGGCGGCGATCGTGGCGGAGCGCTGGCAGCGGGCCATCCTGCCCATCGGCCTCATCGCGGTCGCGCACCCGACGACGCTCGCGGTCATGGCGCTGTTCGAGCCGTCGGTGGCGGCGCAGTTCGCCGATCCGACCGCGCTGGCCGGCTTCGCGCTCCACCTGATGTTCCTGAGCGGCGCGGTGGCGGTCACCCTGGTCGGCGGCCACATGATGTGGGCCCTGCGCCGGCAGGTGTTCCAGGCGCGGTCGCTCGGGCGCTACCGCCTGGTTCAGCGCATCGGCGTCGGCGGGATGGGGGAGGTCTGGGCCGCTCACCACAACGCGCTCAAGCGCGACGTCGCGGTCA
This sequence comes from Kofleriaceae bacterium, assembly GCA_035262925.1. GTDB lineage: Bacteria > Myxococcota_A > Polyangia > Haliangiales > Haliangiaceae > DATFRY01. Next base: position 9,351 of record DATFRY010000409.1, read on the forward strand.
AGATCCTGCGCCCGGAGACGCGCGGCGACTCCGCCGCCATCGCCCGCTTCGAGCGCGAGGTCCGCGCCACCGCCGAGCTGCGCCACCCCAACACGGTGCGCGTGTTCGACTGCGGCGTGACCGAGGACGGCCTGTGGTACTACGCGATGGAGCTGCTCGACGGGCGCGACCTGCACGCGATCGTGACCCGCGAGGGCCCGATGGAGCCGGTGCGCGCGGCCCGCCTCATCCGCCAGGCGGCCAAGGCGCTGGCCGAGGCGCACGCGCGCGGCATCGTCCACCGCGACATCAAGCCGGAGAACCTGTTCGTGACCTCGCTCGGCGGCGAGGGCGAGTACGTCAAGCTGCTCGACTTCGGGCTGGCCAAGCTGGCCGCGCGCGGCGAGCCGAACATGTCGCTGACCCAGCACGGCTGGGCGGTCGGCACGCCGAAGTGGGCCTCGCCCGAGGTGGCGGGCGGCGGCGAGGCGCTGCCGAGCTCGGACGTCTACGGCCTCGGCGCGGTGCTCTACTTCTGCGTGTGCGGCGCGCCGCCGTTCGACTACCCCGACGTCGGGGCGACCGTGCGCGCGCACCTGAGCGAGGCGCCGGTGCCGCCGTCGCAGCGCCGCTCCGGCATCCCGCACACCATCGAGGCGGTGGTGATGCGCTGCCTGGCCAAGGACCCGGAGCAGCGCTTCCGCAGCGCCGGCGAGCTGGCCGGCGCGCTCAAGGACGCGATGATGGCCGCCGGCGCGCCCGAGCTGGTCGGCGTGCCGGCCCGCCTCGAGGCCCCGCCGCCGGTCCGCGCCGCCGGCTCGCGCGGCTGGGACGGCCACTCCCCCGCCGCCCTGCCCGAGGTGGCCGACGATCTCCTCCCCACCGCGCCGGAGCAGCCGGCCGTGACCCTGACCTTCCCGCGCGCGCGCGAGCGGACGTAGGGGCTCGAACAGCCCCCGATCAGTCGACCGTGAACTCACGGCGAAAGCGACACTCCGACGCGGCGAGCTCCTCATGCCAGCCAGGCGATGCAGGCGCGACGTCGAGCTCGTAGATGACGAAGCGCAGGACACTTTCGATGGTCACCCAGCCGGTCGCCAGGTGGCAGCGCCTGAGATCGAGCGTCGCGGTTCCGCAGGGGATGTCGTGATCCAGGTGGACGTGGTTGAGGCAATGGCGCGCTTCGGGCAGCGCACGCGGCGACTCGTACTCCCATCGAATGATCGGCTCGCCTTCATCCGAATCGGACCCATGCACGTGGTACCAGTAGCGGATTGTCTTTAGCCGATATGGGCGGCGCTTCTCCTTGAGTGCGAGAAGCTCCTGCCGCATGAACAGGCGCAGCGGTCAGGGTTTGGCGCCGGTGATGGCCAAGATGGACGCGCGCGTCAGGCCGAGAAGGCCCGGTCGGACACGCCGTTCAAGAGGCTTCGGACGGTGTGCAGCTCGACGGCGGCTCTGGTGCCCTCGAGCTCACCCCGATCGAGCTTCGCGAACGCCTCGTCCCGCGATACACCAAGACGACACGCAACCTGATCGGCACGAGCGAGAAGCTCGCCCTGGGACAGCCGCTCCACGGGATCAACCTGCTCCAGGCGATCCCGCGCGAGTCGAACCACTCTTTGGACCAGTCGAGTCACCGTTCCAAAGAACGTAGCGCGCAGGTGTGATCGGGGAATGCCGAATTTGGTGGTAAGCGAAATTGCTGGGCTTTCGACCGGCACAGATCGGTCGAAGGGCCGTTCTGGGCGCGGGCCGGGTCACTCGTCGCGCAGCGCGCTCATGGGATCGATGCGCGTGGCCAGGCGCGCCGGCAGGTAGCTGGCGGCGAGCGCCACGACCAGGAGGAAGGCCGCGACGGCGGCGAAGGTGGCCGGGTCGGTCGGGGCGACGGCGAACAGCATGCTCTCGAGCCCGCGCGCGAGCGCGGCCGCGCCGGCCAGGCCGAGCGCGACGCCGGCGCCGGCCAGGAGCAGGCCTTGCGCCACGACCTGCCGGCGCAGCTGGCCCGGCGGCGCGCCGAGCACGAGGCGGATGGCGAGCTCGCGGCGGCGCTGGGCCACGCCGTAGGCCAGGACGCCGTACACCCCGACCGCGGCGAGGACCAGCGCCAGCCCGGCGAACAGGCCGAGCAGGAGCATCACGAAGCGCCGCTGCGACACCGAGCGATCCATGGTGCGGTCGAGCGGCTCGATGCCGAACGCGGCCAGCTGCGGGTCGACCGCGCGGATCGCGCCGCGCAGGGCCGGCGCGAGCGCCGCCGGATCGCCGCGCGTGCGGACCAGGACCACCTCGCCGCCGGCGGCCGACGGCGCCTGGGCGAGAGGCAGATAGACGGCGGGCGGCGCGGCCGCGGCGGGTCCGTGGATGCGCTCGTCGCCGACCACGCCGACGATGCGGCGGGCGGCTCCCCACAGGCTGATCTGCCGGCCCAGCGGCTCTCGCCCGGCGAAGAAGCGATCGGCCGCGGCCCGGTTGACGAGCAGGACCGGCTCGCCGGCGGTGACGTCGGAGGCGGCGATGAGGCGCCCGCGCACCAGCGGGAGCCGCACGGTGGCGAAGTAGCCCGGCGTCACGCGCCGCACCGAGATCTCCGGCCACGACCCCGCCTCCGCCTCGCGCCCGACCACGGTGAACGAGTTGGTGAAGCCCGGGTCGAGCGGGTGGTTGCCGGCCATCGCCGCCGCCTCGACGCCGGGCAGCGCTGCGGCGCGCTCCAGCAGCGCGCGCGTGAAAGCGTGGATCTCGGGCAGGTCGGGCCAGCGCGCGAAGTCGACCGGGTAGCGCGCGGCGGGCAGCTGGACCTCCGCCTTGAGCACGCCGTCGGGTCGGAAGCCGGGGTCGACGTCGCGCAGGTGCCAGAAGCTGCGGGTCAGGAGGCCGGCGCCGCTGACCAGCATGACGGCGAGCGCGACCTCGGCCACGACCAGGACCGCGCGCAGGCGGCGGCGCGCGCGCCCCGCCGTGGCGTGGATGCCGCCCTCCCCGCGCAGCGCGGACTGCACCTCGACCCGGCGGGCCTGCAGCGCCGGCATCAGGCCGAAGGCGACGCCGACGGTGATCGAGACGGCCAGAGTGAAGAGGAGGACGCGCGCGTCCACGCCGACCTGGGCCAGGCGCGGCACGTCGGCCGGCGCGATGGCGAGGAGGACGCGCAGCCCGGCGAACGCGAGGGCGAGGCCGGCCGCGCCGGCGAGCAGGGCGAGCAGGACGCTCTCGATGGCGAACTGCCGCGCGAGGCGTGCGCCGGTGGCGCCGAGCGCGGTGCGGACCGCGACCTCGCGCGCGCGGGTCGCGCCGCGGGCGAGGAGGAGGTTGGCCACGTTGACCGAGGCGACCAGCAGCACCAGCAGCACGGTGCCGAGGAGCAGCATGAGCGCCGGCCGGACCGGCGCGAACACGGCGTCCGGCAGCGACTCGACGAACACGCCGCGGCCGTCGTTCTCCTTGAAGCCGCGCTCGAGATCGGCGGCGATGCCGGCCAGCTCGTCCTGGGCGGCGGCGCGCGTCGAGCCGCCCGCCAGCCGCCCGATCATGAAGATGGGGTGCGTGTCGCGCGGCAGGCGCTCGTCGTCGCGCACCAGCGGCGTCCACACGTCGACCCGGCCGCCGGCCCCGCGATCGGCGAAGGATCGCGAGTAGGCGGCGCGCGACAGGATCTGCAGCACGCCGAAGTCGGCCGCGTCCGGCATGACGCCGACGATGACGTGGGCCTCCTCGTCGAGCCGGATGATGCGGCCGAGCACGTCGGGGCTGCGCTCGTACTGCGCGGCCCACAGGGACTCGCTGATCACCGCGACCCGGGCCGCGACCGGCCGCGTGTCGGCGGCGGTGAAGCCGCGGCCGAGGAGCGGCGCGACGCCGAGCGCGGGCCAGAGCTCGTCGGTGACCGACAGGGCCGCGACTCGCCGCGGATCGCCGGCGGCGCCGCCGCCCGCCGCCGCCGGAGCGGCGACGTTGACCTCGCCGGCCATGAAGGCCGCCAGGCGCGCGAGGCTGCGGGCTCGGCGCTGGAAGTCGGTGAAGTCGGGCAGCGAGGCCGGCTCGCGGCTGGTGCCGCTGTGGCGATCGGTCTCCCAGACGATCACCAGGTGGTCGACGTCGGCCACCGGCGCCGGCCGCAGCAGGACGCCGTCGACGACGCTGAAGATGGCCGTGTTGGCGCCGATGCCGAGCGCCAGGGTCAGGACCAGGGCCGCGGTGAGGCCGGGCGAGCGCCACAGCGCGCGCATGCCGCCGTGGATCTCGCGGACCAGGTCCTCCAGCCGCGCTCCCGGGCGCCCCGCGCGCACCTCGCGCTTGACCTGCTCGACCCCGCCGAGCTCGAGGCGGGCGGCGCGGGCCGCGGCCTCCGGGTCCATGCCGGCCGCCACCTTCTCGCGCGCCGCCAGATCGAGGAAGGCGCGCAGCTCCTCGTCGAGCTCGCCCTCCACCTGGCGCCGGCGGAACGTGTTGCGCAGAAAGCTGACCAGTCGCCCCTCCATCCCTCGCCTCCGTTCACGTGGCCTTGAGCGCCCACCCGATGGCCAGCGCGATGCGCTCCCACTGCTCGGCCTCCAGCCGCAGCTGGCGGCGCCCGCGCGCGGTCAGCCGGTAGTAGCGGGCGCGCCGCCGGTTCTCCGACTCGCCCCACTCCGAGGCCAGCCAGCCGCGCCCCTCCAGCCGGTGGAGCGCGGGGAACAGCGAGCCGGGCTTGACCTCGAAGGTGTCGCCGGTGATCTGCGCGATGCGGCGCGAGACGCCCAGCCCGTGCCGGGGGCCAGGGTCAAGGCTCTTGAGGATGAGGAGGTCGAGCGTACCGCGCAGAAGGTCGGCTCTCGGCGACATGACTCTCTCGCAAGTCTCCTATCGGGTTTCTACATGTGTGCACCCGGGACCTATAGAAAGTCAACAGGAGAACGGGAGCGGCCGAGCGGGCGCATCGGCCGGATGCGTTCGACGTTGTCGTGGACCTTGACGGCGCCGGCGCCGTGGACGTAGGCGGTGCACCGCGACGCGAAGCGCGGACACCACGTCGAGTCGACGACCACGGTGGCGCTCAAGTCCACGGCGCCGGCGCCGTCAACGACCTCGTCGACGATCAGGTCAACGTCCGCCGTCAACGCGATATCGGCATCGAAGTAGACGCCGACGGACGGTACGTCAACGACACAGACCCTCAACGAGAACAGCCCCAACCGTTCACATTTCGGTGGAACTGATCGGGACGTCAGGCGCCGGGCAGTTGCGGTAGATTCGGCCGCATGAGCCCGGAACAGCCGAAGTCACTCGAGTCGCGCAACCCCGCCACCGGCGAGGTCGTCGGTCACGTCTCCATCACGCCGGTGGCCGCCATCCCGGGCCTGGTGGCGCGCGCGCGCGCCGCCCAGCCGGACTGGGCCGCGCTCGGCGCCGCCGGCCGCGCCGAGCTCCTGCGCGGGGCGGGCGCGGCGATGGGCGAGCGCGCCGACGAGCTCGCGCGCCTCCTCACCCTCGAGATGGGAAAGCCGCTGGCCGAGGCCGCGGCCGAGGTCCGCTCCTGCGCCGAGGACACGGCCGACGTCCTGCGCGAGGTGGCGGAGGCCACCGCGCCCGAGATCATCGAGGACGAGCGGGTGCGATCGACCATCTACCGCGACCCGTACGGCGTGTGCGCCGCCATCACGCCGTGGAACTTCCCCTTCTCGATGCCGCACTGGCTCATCATGCCGGCCCTGGCGACCGGCAACACGGTGGTCTTCAAGCCGTCGGAGCAGACGCCGCTCATCGGACAGGCCTACGCCGACCTGGTGGCCGCCGCCCTGCCGGCCGACGTGCTCCAGGTCGTGCACGGCGACGAGACCCAGGGCGCCGCGCTGGTGGCGGCCGAGATCGATCTCATCGCCTTCACCGGCTCGCGCGCGGCCGGCAAGCACATCCTGGGGGCCGCCGCCGGCCGGCTCAAGCGCGTCATCCTCGAGCTCGGCGGGAAAGACCCGCTCATCGTGCTCGACGACGCCGATCTGGATCGCGCCGCCCGCTTCGCCGCGCGCAACAGCTTCCGCAACGCCGGCCAGGTCTGCGTCGCCACCGAGCGCATCTACGTGGCGGAGAAGATCGCCGAGCCGTTCGTCACCCGGCTGGTCGCCGAGACGTCGAAGTTCGCGACCGGCAGCGGCCTCGACCCGGCCACCCGGGTGGGCCCGATGATCAGCGCCGAGCAGCGCGACCACGTCCTCCGCCTGGTCGACCAGGCGGTGTCGATGGGCGCCAGGGTGGCGACCGGCGGCGCCGGCCACCACGGCAACTTCGTGACGCCGACGGTGCTGGTCGACGTGCGGCCCGACATGGCGATCGCGACCGAGGAGACCTTCGGCCCGGTCGCCTGCGTGACCGTGGTGAAGGACGACGAGGAGGCGGTCGCGCTGGCCAACGACACGCCCTTCGGGCTGGGCGCGGTCGTGTTCGGCACGGACACCGGCCGGACCGACCGCATCGCCCGCCGGCTGCAGGCGGGCATGATCGGCATCAACCAGTCGGTCGGCGGCGCCAAGGGCTCGCCGTGGGTGGGCGCCCGCGAGAGCGGCTACGGCTACCACAGCTCGCGCGACGGCCACCGTCAGTTCACGCAGACCCGCGTCGTGTCGCAGTCGCGGTAGCCGGCGCGGCGGCAGAGGGACGGACCGCGCGGCGCGCCTTCATGGGCCGTCACGGGCGGGTGTTGCATCGCAGTTTGTGGATGTGTTGCTGACCGGTTTCGGCTCGCTTACAGTGGGTCGTTCGGTCGGGAAGAGCCATGCAGGACTCGCCCGTTTCGGAAGCTCCCGCCAGGCGACCGCGTCCGACGGTCGTGCCCGACGCGACCTGCTCGGTGCGCGTGCTCCGGCCGTTCGCCAAGTACCTGGCCGCCGCCGGTCATGACGCCGATGCGTGGCTCGAGCCGCACGGCCTGAGCCTGGAGCGGCTGCAGGACAGCGACCTGCGCCTCCCGCACGACCAGGCCATGGCGATGCTGGCGCAGGCTATGGTCGTGACCGGCGACAGCGCCATCGGCGTGCGCGCCGCCGGCTGCGAGGAGCCGGACGACTTCGACGTGGTCGGCTACGCGGCCGCGAACTGCGCCACGCTGGGCGAGGCGATGCGGCTGGCCGCGCGCTTCATCCCGCTGGTGCACGACGGCATCGCGATGGAGCTCGACGTCGCCCCGCCGCTGGCCGCGCTGCGCGTGCGCGTCATGCCGGGGCTCTCGTTCCTCCCGCCGACCATCGAGTTCCTGTTCGCGTCGCTGCTGGTCTACGGCTCGCGCTTCATCGGCCGGCGCACCCGGCCGCTCCGCGTCGAGCTCGCCCACCCGGCGCCGGCCGACCCGGTGCCGCTGGAGGAGGCGTTCCGCGAGGTCCGGTTCGACGCCGACGAGTACGTCATGTGGACCCAGGCCTGGGCCCTCGACCTGCCGCACAGCGCGCCCGACCGCTCGCTCCTGGGCATCCTCACCAGCCACGCCGACGGGCGGCTGCGGCAGCTGTCCCCGTCCCCGCGATCGTTCGCGGAGCAGGTGCGCGCCGCCATCGGCGAGGAGCTGGCTGCCGGCGGCTCGGGAGTCGAGCGGGTCGCCCGGCGGCTCACCATCTCGCCGCGCACCCTGCACCGGCGGCTGGCCGGAGCGGCCACGTCCTACGGTGAGCTGGTCGACGACGTGCGCCGCAGCCAGGCCATGCTGCACCTGGCAGGCAGCCAGTTCTCGATCGCGGAGATCTCGTCGCTGCTCGGCTTCGCCCACCCCAACGCGTTTCACAAGGCCTTCAAGCGCTGGACGCGAATGACACCCGCCCAGTACCGGGACGAGGCGCAGCGGCCGTCGCCGTCCGGCCCCCGCTGACCCGGCGCCCGCCCGGCGCCCGCCAGGCGCCCGCCCCCCGGGATTGACGCACCGGGCCGGGCCAGAGTGGATGAGGCCAGGAATCTGGCGCAATAGGATGGTCATTCGGCAATAGCGGAGTGCGGCCGAGCGGCGCCGCGCCCGCCAGAATGGGTGCGACCATGCGCTGGCTCCGCTCCCGATCCGCCCCGACGCTCCCCATCCTCCTCATCGCCATGCTCGCCGCCTGCGGCGACGACGACGCGAGCAGCGACGATTCCTCGAACGACGACGGCGGCGGCAGCGTGGCGGACGCGGGCGGCGGCTCTCCCGATGCCGCGGCCGGCGACGACGACGGCGGCCCCGTCGCGGATGGCTCCCCGGGCACACCCGACGCCGCCACTCCCGACGGCGGCACCACGGACGGCGGCGCCCCCGACGCCGGCACGCCCGACGCCAGCACGCCCGACGCCAGCACGCCCGACGCCGGCACGCCCGACGCCGGGGGCGACGCCGGCACACCGGGGGTCGATCTGACCGGGACCTGGGTCTCCAGCGTGACCACGCAGGGGACGATCACGGTCCCGCTGTTCGAGAACCAGCCGGCGACGATCGATCTCACCCTGCGCATCGCGGTCACCCGCTCGGGCGGCACCCTGCAGAACCACGTCGAGGTCTGCCGGCTCAACACCGTCACCGACGACCAGGGCCTGCTCATCGACTTCCCGACCCCGGTGCTGGCGCTCCTCACCGACGACCAGAGCATCCCGGACCCGGGTGTCGTGGTGGGCGGACCGGTCCCGATCCCCGCGTTCTCCATCGTGGTCGGCCAGGACGCGCAGGGAAACCCGACCGACGACGACAACAACGGCCAGCCGGGCGTGACCATCCCGGCCATCGTGCTCGGGACTCCGATCGCCGCGCACTCGAGCCTCCAGATCGCTCTCAGCTTCCCCGGCGTCACCCTGGTCGACGAGAACACCCAGATGGGGACGTCGTCGTTCACCACCAACGGCTCCGTGTTCGACACCGACCCGCTCGACCTGATGGGCTCGATCAGCGTGACGCCGGCGTCTCCGACGACGCCCTTCACCGCCACCAGGCTGCCCGGCGACGTGTCGTGCAGCGAGATCACCGCCCCGTAGCGGACACGCCAAAAGGAGGGGACTGTCATGCGAACTGGGTTTGCCAGTGGGATGCCCTTGTGCGCCCTGTTGCTGCTGAGCGCCTGCGCGGGAGGGCCGGTCGACGAGGGTGACACGGGCCGCGACCAGCGAGCCGCGTCGATCGACGCCGTCGATCTCAGCGGCACGTGGGCGTCGCACGTGACGACGACCGGCACCATCACCGTGCCGCTCGTCAACAACCAGCCGGCCACCATCGATCTCATCCTGCGCATCGTCATCGCCCAGGACGGGGCAGATCTCACCAATCACCTCGAGTTCTGCCAGCTCGACACGCAGACCAGCGGCGGGTCGCTGGTCGTGAACTTCCCGCCCGCGGTCCTCGCCCTGCTGACCGACGACCAGAGCGAGCCGGCGCCCGACGTCGACGTCGGCGACCCGGTGCCGGTGCCCGACTTCTCGATCGTCGTGGGCCAGGACGCCGACGGCAATCCCGTCGACGACGACGCCGACGGCAACGACGGGGTCACCATCCCGACCCGGCTGCTCGGCTCCAACATCATGTCGTTCTCCGGCCTCGACATCGCGCTCAGCTTCCCGAGCGTGACGCTCACCGACGCCGACACGCTGTCGGGAGACTCGGCGTTCGCGACCTCGGGCACCGTGTTCGACACCCAGCCGCTCGGCCTCTCGGGTCCGATCGCGGTCACACCGGACAACCCGACCACGCCGTTCACCGCCGCCCGGCTGGCCGGCGACGTGCCCTGCAGCGAGGTGCTGGGCCTGTTCCCGTAGGCACGTCCCCGTAGGCGTCCCGGCGCGGCGGCCGCGCGGCCTCACCGGCCGAAGCGCCGCCGCGTGGCCTCCGCCTCGGCCGCCAGCGCGGGGCCGATTTTCGGCGCGGGCGGCTCGTCCGGCCCCGGCGGCAGGAGCCACGCGTCGGGGAGCGGTGCCAGGGCGGCCTGCGCGCGGGTGCGGGCCTCCTCGGGGTCGAAGCGGTAGAGGCGCTCGCCGTCGCGCCAGGCCGGCGCGAGCAGCGGCGCGCCGTCGGGCGCCGGCGCGCCCTGCAGCTCGAGCACGTCGCTGTCGGGCGCGCCGCGGCGGTAGACCTGCTTGGCTCCCGGCCAGGTGTGCTTGCCCGGGCTGTACTTGGCGCGGCCCACGCCGGCGTAGTCGACCAGCTTGTAGGCCATGTCGAGCGCCGGCCGGTCGGACGACACGACCAGCGAGCTGCCCACGCCGAAGGCGTCGTAGGGCGCGCCGGCGCGGACCAGCTCGTCGATGCTGCCCTCGTCGAGGCCGCCCGACGCCACCAGCTGCACGCCGCGCAGGCCGGCCCGGTCGAGCATGTCGCGCGCCGCGGCTGCCAGCTCGCCGAGCGCGCCGCTGTCGATGCGGATGCCGCCCACCCGCTGGCCCCGCCCGGCCAGCTCCTCGGCCACCTGGATGGCGGCGGCCACGCCCTCGAGCGTGTCGTAGGTGTCGACCAGCAGCGTGGTGTCGGCGTGATCGGCCGCGAACTCGCGCAGCGCGTCGATCTCGCGGTCGAAGGCCTGCACGAAGGCGTGTGCCATGGTCCCGGAGATCGGGATGCCGAAGCGCCGGCCGGCCTCGACGTTCGAGGTCGCCGCCGCGCCGCCGACGAAGGCCGAGACCGCGGCGCGCACCCCGGTCTCGAGCCCGTGCGCGCGGCGGAAGCCGAAGTCGATCACCGGGCGTCCGCGGGCGGCGCGCACCAGGCGGGCCGCCTTGGTGGCGACCAGGGTGGCGCCGTGGATCGCGTTGGTGAGCGCCGTCTCGAGGAGCTGCGCCACCGGCAGCGGCGCGGTGAGCTCGAGCAGGGGCTCCTCGGCCAGCACCACGGTCCCGTCGGGCACCGCCACGAGCTCGCCGCTCGGCCGGAGGCTCGACAGCCAGTCGAGCGCCGCCGGCGAGATGCCCTGCGCGCGCAGATAGGCGATCTCCTCGCCGCCGAAGCGGAAGCCGTCGAGCACGTCCAGCGCGACGTCGAGCCCGGCGCTGACCAGGACCGGCCGCGCCCGCGACGCCCGCGCGTACAGCGAGAAGGTCGCCGGCCCGGTCATGCCGAGCCGCAGATACGACTCGAGCATGCGCAGCTCGTAGAGATCCGTGTACAGGCCGAGCGGTCGCGGCGGCGGCGTCATGCGAGCTCGACCCCCGCCTCGCGCAGCTCCGCCAGGGCGCGCGCTCCCTTCGCCGGCTCGACCGGACGGGTGGCGCCGGTCACCACCGCGGTCGCGTAGCCCAGCCGCCGGGCGTCGAGCGCGGTCTCCTTGACGCACACGTCCTGCGCCAGCCCGACCACGACCACGCGCCGGATGCCCCGCTCCCTCAGCATGCCGTCCAGCGCGGTGTGCTGCACCCGGCCGGTCTCGGGGTCGCGCATCGAGAAGCCGCTGTAGCCGTCCTCGCCGCCGGTGCCCTTCTGCACCACCGGTCCGTCGACCGCGAGGCCGTCGACCAGCTGCGCGCCCCAGCTGCCCTGCACGCAGTGGCGCGGCCACACGCCGCCGCCGTCGACGAAGTGCGGCGTGTCGTGCGGGTGCCAGTCCTGGGTGTAGACCACGGTGGCGCCGGCCGCGCGCGCTTCCCGCACCAGCCGGTTCACCTGCTCGGTCACCTGCTCACCGCCGTCGACGTAGAGACTCCCTCGCCGGTCGGCGAAGTCGTTCTGCATGTCCACGACCACGAGAGCGGTTCGATCATCGAACGGCCACGCCGCGCCCGGCACCGCCATGACAACCTCCTCTCGCCAGGAGCTTGCCACGAACGAGGGCGGATCGGGCGGCCGGCCGCGGGTCACACGTCGAGCCAGGCCACCGTGACGCCGTCTCCGCCCTCGGACTGCTCGCCCGGGCGGAACTGCGACACGGCGGGGTGGCCGCGCACGTGCTGGCGCACCGCGTTGCGCAGCGCGCCGGTGCCGTGGCCGTGGATGACGAAGATGACCTCGCGCGCCTCGCGCATGCTCTGGTCCAGGAAGCGATCGAGCTCGGCCAGGGCGTCGTCGACCCGATCGCCGCGCACGTCGAGCGTGGCGTCGGGCGTGCGGCGCAGCGCCTTGCCCTCGGTGGGCGCGACCACCGTGGTCAGCGCGGGGCCGGCCGCGCGGCCGGCCGGGCGCCCGCCTCGCCCCTCGCGCCGGAGCTGGCGCCGCGACGTGAGCCGCACCTCGGCCACGCTGACCGTGGTGCGCAGCGCCCCGACCTGCACCGCGACCCGGCCTCCCTCGGGCGCGGCGACCACCGCGCCGGTGGCGGCCAGCGGCAGGACGCGCACCTCGACGCCGGGCCTGAGCTCGGCCGGATCGGGCGGCACCTCGCCGGGCGCGGGCGGGTCGCGCGGCGGCGCGTTGGCCGCGATGCGCGCGGCCGCCGCGTCCACCTCGGCGCCGAGCGCGCTCACCTCGACCGGGCCGCCCGCCTCGCCTCGCCGGCGGCGCCGCACCGTCGCGCGCAGCTCGTCGAGCTCGCGCCGCGTCTCGCGCAGCGCGGCGACCGCCTCGTCGTGGATGCCCTGGCGCGCGCGCAGCTCGCGCTCGCGGGCCCGCTCCTCGGTCAGCTGGGCGACCGCCTGCAGCCGCTCGACCTCGGCCTGGGCGCCGGCCAGCGCCGCGCGCTCCTCGCCCAGGCGCTCGCGCTCCTCGGCCAGCGAGACCAGGAGCTCCTCGATGTCGGCGCGGCGCGCGCCCAGGAGCTCCTCGGCGCGGGCGATGACGTCTCCGTCGAGCCGGAGCCGGCGCGCCAGCGACAGCGCGCCCGACGTGCCCGGCACGCCCAGGTGGAGCTGGAAGGTGGGCAGCATGGCGTCGAGGTCGAAGCCGACCGACGCGTTGGCGAAGCGCGGGTCGCCGGCCGCCAGCGCCTTGAGCCGCTCGTAGTGGGTGGCCACCATGACCTGCGCGCCGCGCCCGACCAGCGCCTCGAGCACCGACTGCGCCATCGCCGCGCCCTGCTCCGGCTCGGTCCCGACGCACAGCTCGTCGAGCAGGATGAGCGTGCTCGGATCGGCGGCGGCCAGGATCCCGGTCAGGCGGACCAGGTGACCGCTGAAGGTGGACAGGTCCTTCTCGAGGCTCTGCGGGTCCCCGATGTCGCTCTCGACCCGCTCGATCCACGGGACCGTGCTGGCCGGCCCGGCCGCCACGTGCAGGCCGGCGCGCGCCATCAGCACCGCCAGCCCGGTGGTCTTGAGCGCCACGGTCTTTCCGCCCGCGTTGGGCCCCGACACGATGAGGCCGCTGCCGCGCGCCAGGCGCACGTCGTTGGGCACGCAGCGCCGCCCCCCCAGCTCCATGATGGGGTGGCGCGCGCGCAGGAGCTCGATGCCGCCGTCCGGATCGATGGCCGGGGCGCTGGCGTCGAGCGCGTCGGCCTGATCGGCGGCGGCCGCCAGCGCGTCCAGCTCGGCGGCCACCTCGAGGGCGCGCGCGATGGGCTCCGCGTCCTCGGCCACGAACCCGGACAGCTCGGTCAGGATGCGCCGCTCCTCGTCGGCCACCGCGTGCTGGGCCAGGATCAGCTGGTTGCCGATCTCGACCAGCGCCTCCGGCTCGACGAACACCGTCTGGCCGCTGTGCGAGGTGTCGTGGACGATGCCGCGCACGCGCCCGCGCGCCTCCACCTTGACCGGCAGCACCACGCGCTCGTCGCGCTGGGTGTAGAAGCGGTCCTGCAGCGCGTCGGCCCAGCGCTTGTCGTCGAGCAGATCGCGCGCGCGCCGGTCGAGCTCGCCGCGCACGTGGGCGGCGTGGCGCCGGCGCGAGGCCAGCTCGGCGCTGGCGTGGTCGTGAAGCTGGCCGGTCTCGTCGAAGGCCTCGAGGATGGGGTGGAAGACGTGGCCCAGCTCGGCCACGTCGCCGGCGCGCGCGCACAGGCGCGGGGCGCGCTCGCGCTCGCCCTGCAGATGTCGGCGCAGCCGGTCGCAGCCGCTCGCGGTCTGCCCCACCGCGACCAGCTCGACCGGCTCGAGCGTCGCCCCCTTGACCGCCCGCACCAGCGCCTCGCGAACGTCGACCACGCCGCCGAACGGCAGCGGCGCGCCGGCCGCGCGCAGCGCCCGCGCCTCCGCGATCTCGGCCATGCGCGCCCGCGCCGCCGCCGGGTCGGGCAGAAAGCCGAGCGCGCGCGCCCGCCGCTCGCCGGGCGAGGTGCGGCAGCGGCCGGCCAGATCGGCCATGAGCTGGTCCCAGCCCAGCTGCGCGAGCGTGTCGCCGCCCGACGGCGCGGACGCCGGGCGCGCGGCGTCGTCTCCCGGGAGCTCGGCCGGGCTCACTCGCGATCGTCCATCTCGAGCGGCCCGGTCCGGAGGGGCGGGACCTCCGGCGACACCCGGTTGCGCCCGGCGCGCTTGGCCTCGTACATGCGCTGATCGGCGCGCTGGATGAGCTCGTCGACGGTGATGGCCGGCTCGTCCCTGGTGGTCGCGACCCCGAGGCTCATCGTGACGGTGAACTCCTCGCCGTCGAACGTGAACGGCCGCCGCGCCACCAGCTCGCGCACGGCCTCGGCGAAGTGCAGCCCGCCCTCGAGCCCGGTCAGGGTGAGGATGGCGCCGAACTCCTCGCCGCCGTAGCGGGCGAACAGGTCCTCGCGCCGGATGCGCCCGCGGATGCGATCCGAGATCTGGCGCAGCACCGCGTCGCCGCCCAGGTGACCGCGCGCGTCGTTGATCTGCTTGAAGGCGTCGACGTCGAGCATGACCAGGGTCAGCGGATGGCGATGGCGGCTGGCGGAGGCGATCTCGCGCTCGAGGAAGTCCATGAAGTAGCGCCGGTTGTAGATGCCGGTCAGCGCGTCGAGCACCGACATCTGATAGATCTCCTCGTGGTACTTGCTCTCGACGTTGGTGCCCGACAGGAACTTGAACACCACGTCGCCGAAGCGCAGCTGATCGCCGTCCTCCAGGGCCAGCGCGCTGATGCGGCGCTCGTTGACGAAGGTGCCGTTGGTCGAGTCGAGATCGGTCACCACCCAGTGGCCGCGCGCGTCGCGCTTGAGCTCGGCGTGCTGGCGGGACGCAGACGCGCGATCGAGCAGGATGTCGGCGTCGTCCTCACGGCCGAGCACGTACTGGTCCCCGGCGAGCGCGATGCGCCGCCCGATCTCGCCGCCGGGAGCGTGGATGAGGATCATGCAGGCCTGTCCTTGCGAGCCGTCGCCCCGTCCGACGCCGGGAGGATCGTCCAGGACGACGGTGCGGCCGCGCCGCTTCTTGTCCTTTCCCGCCTGCGCCAATCCCGATGCTCCTCGCTCGACGACCCTGGCGGACCAGAACGACTATAACAGAGCCGCGGCGCGCAGCCAGGCCAGCACCGCCTCGTAGAGCGGCGACGCGAGGCCGCCGGCGCGCGCGGCCACCAGCTCCCCCATCTCGTCGATCGGGCCCATCCAGGACACGCGCCCGGCCCGCACCGCGCAGAGGTGAGTCGCCCACGACTCGAGGCGGTCGAGGATGTGGGTGGCGTAGACGATCGTGACGGCGCGGGCCTCGCTCTCGTCGCGCAGGAAGTCGAGCAGGTCCTGGCGGGCCAGCAGGTCGAGATCGGTCGTGACCTCGTCGAGCAGGAGCACCCGCCGCGGGCGGATGAGGCCGAGCAGGAGCTGCACGCGGCGCCGCTGCCCGTCCGACACGCGGTGCATGTGCCAGTCGAGATCGACCCCGAGGAGCGAGAGCAGGCGCTGGCGGCGCGCCGGGTCGGCGTTGCGCACCCCGTCGACCAGCTCGCCGACGCGGATGTCGACCTCGAACGGGAACGAGCCGCCCAGGAACTCGACCTCGCCGGCCAGGTCGGTGTCGTGGAACGCGGGCCGGCCGAGCACGCGCACGCTCTCGCGCGACACGAGGTGCTTGCCGCCCATGATGCGGAGGAGCGTGGTCTTGCCCGCGCCGTTGGCGCCGATGAGCAGGCAGCGCGACGCCGGCGGGATGTCCAGCTCCACGCCGTCGAGCACCAGCGGGAGATCGGCGCGGTAGCGGAAGCGGAGGTCGCGGACCGAGATGACCGGGGCGTCGGCGGGCAAGGGAAGCGAATGATGCACGAGAACCGCGGCACGGGCGAGGCCGCGCTCGCGAAGGCCGCCTCAGCTGCCGCTGCGGTCGCCGCGGCCGTCGCGGCCGCCGCCGCCGCGGCCGCCGCGGTCGCCGCCGCCGGCGCCGTCGGGGCCAGGTGGCGGAGGCGGAGGCTGCAGCTTCTCCCACGGCATGCGAACGCCGAGGTACTCGCCCCACTCGAAGCCCTGGTCGGCGAGGGTCTGCCGCTGCTCGGCGCTGAGGATGGCCGCGATCTGCGTCTGGGTCGATCCCAGGATGGCGCCCAGGCCGCCGCCCCAGGACAGCATGCCGGCCAGGTTGCGCTCGTACGGGGTCAGATCGCCGCTCGCGACCGCCTGGTCGGTGAGCGCGAGCGTCTCGCGGTTGACGTCCTCGAACAGCTTGTCGAGCTGCGCGCGCTGCTCCGCGGTCACGCCGGCCGCCTTCTCCGCCTCGGCGCGCTCCTGCTCGAGGCGCGCGCGCGGCGCCAGCAGCGCGGCCGAGATCATCGGCACCACGCGCGCCCGGTAGTCGTCGGCGCTCTCGCCCGGCTCGCGCCCGAGCATCGCGCGCAGCTCCTCCATGCGCCGGCGGCGCCGCTCCCCGCGGCTCTCGTGCTCCGGCTCCGGCAGGCTGGGCCGCTCGCGCGCCGACGCCTGGCCGAGGCCGCGCAGGAATCCGCCCACCCCGCCGCCCCGCGGCCCGGCCCTGGCGGTCGGCTCGCTCGCGCCGGCGACCCGGTCGGCGCGCGGCGCCTGCGATGCCACTCCGGCCCCACCCGCGCGCCGCGCCTCGGCCAGCTCGCGCTCGAGCGCGCGGTTCTCGCGATACAGCCACGCCGCTGCGGCCACGCCCAGCACCGCCGGCAGCGCGAACAGCCAGGGCCGCAGCTCCCTCACTGGATCTCGAGCAGCTCGACCTCGAACAGGAGGGTCGCGCCCGGCGGGATCGCGCCGCCGGCGCCGCGCGCGCCATAGCCGAGGTCGGGCGGGATGAGCAGGGTGCGCTTCCCGCCGGCGCGCATGCTGGCCACGCCCTCGTCCCAGCCCTTGATGACGCGGCCCATGCCGAGCGGAAAGCTGAACGGCTTGCCCCGGTCGACCGAGCTGTCGAACTTGGCGCCCTTGCCGCCGTCGGTCCACAGCCAGCCGGTGTAGTGCATGACGCACTGCTGGCCCTTCTGCGGCGACGCGCCGCCTCCGACCACCGTGTCCTCGTACTGGAGGCCGCTCGCCGTCTGGATCATCGACATGGCGCCCATGCTACCGCGCAGCGCAGCCCGGCGCCTCCTCCTGGCCGACCGCCCCGGCCGACGGCATACCCGGGCGGCGGGCGCGACGGCCGACGCAGGTCGAAAGGCACGAGCAACGTGTCGGCCATCGCACGCTCCCGGGGCAAGGATCGCGTCCGGCCCCGCGTTGCGGGCGGCGACGGGCCGGCGTTATTTTTCGCCCCGACGGGGTACCGATTCTCCAGCGCCGGGTTCCTAACGTGGAGTGCGGCCGCTGTCCCTGGCACCGGCCAGGGCGAAAGGACTCCCATGATCCGGTCGAAGTGGTGGTGCGGCCTGCCCGCCACGCTCACCACACTGCTCTTCTCGGCGGCCTGCGACGCGCAGGCGGAGCCCGGCTATGCCGGCGACGTGCTGGTCAGCCTGTCGGGCACCGCCTCGTCGGCCGAGCCGCTCCCGTCGGGGGACATCGAGGCCCAGCTCCGGTGGGTCAACTTTCTGGCCAGCGAGAAGCTGGTGGCGCCCGTGGGCCGCGTCAACGGACTGGCCAGCCAGGGCGAGTTCCCCGCCCGCTTCGAGATCGAGGTCTTCACCTTCCCATGGGACG
>DATFRY010000410.1:0-4676 GCA_035262925.1 Kofleriaceae bacterium
GGCTCCGCCTACCTCGAGCCCGGCTTCTTCGCCGCGCTGGTCGAGCGCATGCCGGAGACGGTGCTGATGGCGCGGGCGGTGCGCGGAAAGCGTGC
This sequence comes from Kofleriaceae bacterium, assembly GCA_035262925.1. Taxonomy (GTDB): domain Bacteria; phylum Myxococcota_A; class Polyangia; order Haliangiales; family Haliangiaceae; genus DATFRY01. Next base: position 96 of record DATFRY010000410.1, read on the forward strand.
CATCGCCGGGGCGCTGTTCCTCGAGACCGGGGGCGCGCTGTACGGGCGCTACTGGGGCGCGACCGAGGACGTGCCGCTGCTCCACTTCGAGGTCACCTGCTGGCTCGGCATCGAGCGCTGCATCGAGCGCGGCACCGGGCTCTACGAGGCCGGCGCCCAGGGCCAGCACAAGCTCCTGCGCGGCTTCGAGCCGTCGGCGACGCACAGCGCCCATCAGATGTTCCATCCCGGGCTCGACCGCGCGGTGCGCGCGTTCCTGCGCGACGAGGCGCTGGCGGTGGCGCGGCACATGGCGCGGCTGGCCGAGGTCGGTCCGTTCAAGGAGGAGAGCGGCGACGGGCAGGGCGAGGAGGGGCCGGGCGAGGCGGCCGGCGAGTGAGTTTTTCTGGCGGGTGTGCGACCATGGCGGACCATGGCCGACAGGGAATCCCGCGCCGGAGCGCGCTACGCCGACCAGGCGATCCTCGAGTACACCGAGAAGGTCCACGCCTCGCATGACGAGGCGCTCGACCGCGCCTTCCGCTCGACCGAGAGCGGCGACATCCCGGCCATCCAGCTGGGGCAGGGCGAGGGGCGGCTGCTCGAGATCCTCCTGCGCATGATCGGCGCGCGCCGCGCGGTCGAGGTCGGCACCCTGGCCGGGTACTCGGCCATCCGCTGCGCCCGCGCGCTGGGCGAGGGCGGGCGGCTGTGGACCCTCGAGCTGCTGCCGGCCCACGCCGAGGTCGCGCGCGCCAACATCGCGGCGGCCGGCTTCGCCGACCGGGTCGACGTGCTGGTCGGCGAGGCGCGCGCCATCCTGCCCACCCTCGAGCGGCACGCGCCGTTCGACGCCGTCTTCATCGACGCCGACAAGGAGGGCTACGCCGACTACGGCGCCTGGGCCGCCCGCCACCTGCGCAGGGGCGGCCTGATGATCGGCGACAACGCGTTCCTGTTCGGCAACCTGCTCGACGACACGCCCGCGGCCCGGGCCATGCGCCGCTTCCACGAGGAGGCGGCGGCCGCGTTCGACTCGGTGTGCGTCCCGACCCCGGACGGGATGCTGGTCGGCATCAAGCGGTAGCGCGGCGCGAGCGAGGACGGCCGATGGGGATCGTGTCGCGCGATCAGCTGGAGGCCGGGCTGGCGCGCGCCGCCGCCCAGACTCGCGAACACAGGGCCGGCATCTACGGGCCCGGCAGCGTGTCGTGGGAGATCAACCGCGAGGTCATCCAGATGTGGGGCGGCGGGCGAGCCATCCTGCTGCAGCTGGCCCACCCGTTCGTCGCGCACGCGATCGACCAGCACTCGCAGACCCGCACCGACGCGCGCGGGCGCTTCCAGCGCACCTTCGCCCATGTGTTCGCCATGGCGTTCGGCGATCTCGACCAGGCCTTCCGCGCGGCGCGCCGCGTGCACGCCATCCACACGCGCGTGCACGGCGAGATCGACGAGGACGTCGGCTCGTGGCCGCGCGGGACCCGCTACCACGCCAACGACGTCGGCGCGCTCTTCTGGGTCCACGCCACCCTGGTCGACACCTCCATCGCGGTGCGCGAGCAGCTGTTCGGCGCGCTCGACGCCTACCGGGCGGAGCGCTTCTACCAGGAGCAGAAGCGGTTCGCCTACCTGTTCGGCATCCGCGACGAGGACATGCCGGCCGACTACCCGGCGTTCCGCGCGTACATGGACCGGATGCTGCGCTCGGGCGAGATCGCGGTCGGCCGCCCGGCGCGCGAGATCGCGCGCTTCGTCCTGGCCGCGCCGACCCCGCCGCTGGCGCCGGTCATGGACTGGTACCAGGTCATGACGGCGGGCCTCCTGCCCGAGCGCCTGCGCGGCGAGTTCGGGCTGCGCTTCGGCCGCCTCGAGCGCACGGTCTACCAGGCCTCGATCGCCGCCATGCGGCGCGCGATCAAGCTGGTGCCGCGCCGGCTGCGCTACTTCCCCGGCTACCTCGAGGCCGAGGCCCGGGTCGGCGGGCGAAGGCCGCGCCTGGTCGGCCGCCTGGCCGATCGCCTGGCCGCGAGCGGGCTGGGTTTCCGGCCGCGCGGCACCTAGCCGGCCGGGCCCCGCTGGCCATGCGGCGGCATCCTCCGTATATGTGGAGGGTCGCTCCGGTGGAAGGACTGCCACGATCGCCGGAGCCTGATTGTGGAGGACGCCGCGTGGATCCGATCCGTCACGACCCAGGCCGCGTGCCGCTCTCCGTGCTCGACCTGGCGCCGCTGCGCCACGGCGCGACGCCGGCCCAGGCGCTGGCCGAGTCGGTGGAGCTGGCCCGCCACGTCGAGGCCCTGGGCTACCGCCGCTACTGGTTCGCCGAGCACCACGGCATGCCCGGCATCGCGTCGGCCGCGCCGGCGGTGCTGATCGCCCGCATCGCGGCCGCGACCTCGACCATCCGGGTCGGCTCCGGCGGGGTCATGCTGCCCAACCACGCGCCGCTGGCGGTGGCCGAGCAGTTCGGCACCCTCGAGGCGATGTTCCCCGGCCGCATCGATCTCGGCATCGGCCGCGCGCCCGGCAGCGACTCACTGACCGCGGCGGCCCTGCGCCGCGGGATGCCGACCTCGGGCGAGGACCTCCCGGAGCTGCTCGCCGAGCTGGTCGGGTTCTTCCGCGGCGAGTTCCCCGAGGGGCACCCGTTCCGCCGCATCCGCGCGGTGCCGGCCCTGGGCAACCAGCCGCCCATCTGGCTGCTCGGCTCGAGCGGCTACAGCGCCCAGCTGGCCGGGCGGCTCGGCCTGCCGTTCGCGTTCGCCCACCACTTCAGCCAGGCCAACACCTTGCCGGCCCTGGCCCTCTACCGCGAGCAGTTCCGGCCCGCCGCGGCGCCGACGCCGACGCCGGCCACGACGCCGACGACGATGATCGGGGCGATCGTGGTCGTGGCCGACACCGACGCCGAGGCCCGCCGGCTCGCGCTCCCCACCGCGCTCGCCTTCCTCCGGCTGCGCCAGGGCACGCCGGGGCCGTACCCGACGGTGGAGCAGGCCGAGGAATACCCCTGGTCCCCGCGCGAGCGCGCCTTCGCCGAGGAGTGGTTCTCGCTCAACGTGGTGGGCGGCCCGGACTCGGTGCGCGAGCAGCTCGATCGCCTGCTCGAGGCGACCCGGGTCGACGAGCTGATGGTCCTGTGCGCCGTGCCCGACCCGGAGGCGCGCCGGCGCTCGTACACCCTGCTCCGCGAGCTCCACGACCGATAGCGCGCGGCCCGCGCTACGCCGCCTCGACCTCGGCCAGGCGGCCGGCCAGGAAGCGCCGCTCCGGCTCGTTGGAGACCAGCGCGATCGCCTCGCGATAGGCGGCGGCCGCCTCGCCGTTGCGGCCGAGCCGGCGCAGGAGATCGGCGCGCGCCGCCGGCAACAGGTGATAGCGGGGCAGGGCGCCCGACTCGACCAGCCTGTCGAGCAGGACCAGCCCGCACTCCGGTCCCTCGGCCATGGCCACCGCCGCGGCCCGGTTGAGCTCGACCACCGGCGAGGGCGCGATCCCGGCGAGCACCGCGTAGAGCGCGGCGATCTGCGGCCAGTCGGTGTCGGCGGCGCGGGCGGCGCGCGCGTGCACCGCCGCGATGGCGGCCTGCACCGCGTACTGCCCGACCGGACGGCCGTGCAGCGCCCGCTCGACCAGCGGCAGCGCCTCGTCGATCTGCGATCGGCTCCACCGGCCGCGATCCTGATGCTCGAGCAGGACCAGCTCGCCGCCGGGGCCGACGCGCGCGGGCCGGCGCGCGTCGTGGAGCAGCACCAGGGCCAGGAGCCCGGTCACCTCGGCCTCGCAAGGCAGGAGCTGGCCGAGCAGGCGGCACAGCCGGATCGACTCGGCGCAGAGATCGACCCGCAGGAGCGCGTCGCCGGCGGTGGCGGCGTAGCCCTCGTTGAAGACGAGATAGATGACCGCGGCCACCGCCTCGACCCGCTCGCGCAGGAGCTCGGGGCCCGGCACCTGGTAGGGGATGCCGGCGCCGCGGATCTTCGCCTTGGCCCTGACCAGCCGCTGCGCCAGGGTCGGCACCGGCACCAGGAACGCGCGGGCGATCTCCTCGGTGGTGAGGCCGCAGAGAGTGCGGAGGGTGAGCCCGACCTGCGCCTCGGTCGCCAGGGCCGGGTGGCAGCAGGTGAAGATGAGGCGCAGCCGGTCGTCGCCGAGCGGCGCGGACGGCGCCACCGGCTCCACCTGGGTGTCCGCGGCCGCCGCCGGCCTGCGCGAACGGGCCGGGTGCGCGAACTCGAGCGCCTCGAAGGTGGCCTCGCTGCGTTCGTCGGCCGCGAGGGCGGCGAGCGCCTCGATCGCGCCCCGCCGGTCGTGCAGCGCGCGCCGCCGGCGGATCTGGTCGATCGCCTTGTTGCGCGCGGTGCTGGTCAGCCACGCGCGCGGGCTGTCGGGCGCGCCGTCGCGCGGCCACTGATCGATGGCGGCCGCGAACGCCTCCTGCAGCACGTCCTCCGCCAGATCGAAGTCGCCGAGCGCGCGGATGAGCGTGGCCAGGATGCGGCCCGACTCCTCGCGGTAGAGCCGTGAGATGCGGGCCGGGAGATCGAGCATCCTGTGCCGAGCATAGCCCCGCCCGGGCGGCCGGCGCTCCAGCGCCTA
>DATFRY010000411.1:0-8377 GCA_035262925.1 Kofleriaceae bacterium
GACCGAGCCGCCCTTCGACCCCGCGCTGTACGGCGCCGAGGAGCTGGACGCCGCCGCGCTGCTGGATCACGTGGGCGGCCTCGTGCGCGGCCGTGTGGAGGTCGGGTAGACCGGTGAACGCTACGTGATTGCCGCTGGCGAATGCCTGAGCGCCGATGTCAGCCGCGGCGTGGGAGGCCTCGCCGCCCACGTGGGCCTCGATGTTTGCCACGTCGTGGCGACCGAACGCGGCCTGGATCGAATCGCGGTGGGGTAGTGGGCTGCCGGCTCCTGCCACGCCTTCCGCCGCGCGCGCTTGAACCGATGCCGTCGGTAGCTCGGCCCGGCCGACATCCTCGCGCTGGACCTGTGCAGTCTGCTCGCGGGCCTCGCCGTATTTGCGGAGCTCCTCCATCGGCGGGATGGGGCTCCCATAGCCGGGCCCCACCATCGGCGTCGGGTTGCGCGCGCTCCGCCCTTGCTGGTTCTCGGCAGCTGCCTGGACCGGAGGTGGCAACCGGTTCGTGAGCGGTCGCTTCCCGGGGGCTACTCGGCGCTGCACGGGGCCAGCACCGCCGCCCGGGGCGTGCGGCCTTCTGCGCTTGTCGTGAGGCATGGTCAGGTCGCCATCGGCCGGGTCGAGCGTGCTCGCTGCCTGGTCACGAAGGCAATGTCGGCCCGACGGTGCCCATGTTGTCAACGCTGTCGCCGATTGTGAGATCGGCGCGCGTTGCGAGCAGGGGCATCGCGCTCCGCTCGACCGAACCTCGCGCGGCCTGAGCAACAGCCCGCCAGGGCGAGGTGGAGTCGTCTACTGGTCGGCGTCGGCGGGGGCCGGCGGCTTGAGGCGGACGCGGACGGTGGTGCCCTCGCAGCAGGTGCGGGCGCCGTCGATGGTGCGGACGACGTCGGCCCAGGCGAGGCTGGCCGGGAGGTCGACCTCGACGAGGGGGAGGTCGAACATCTTGACCTGCTCGCGGACGAGCTCGCGGACGTAGGCTTCCTCGATGTACGTCTTGGTCGCGGACTGGACGCACTTGGCCTCGATGGAGCCGGGGGGCTGGATGCAGGCCTTGCCGTCGACGTAGTCGGTGATCGTGATGGCGCGGTTGCCGCCGGGCCAGGAGTCCTCGATGGCGAAGGCGCGGATCTTCTTCCAGTTGCCGGCCAGGTAGATCGGGCGGGCTCCCGCCGCCACCACCCTGGCGGCCAGGGCCTGGACCTGGTTCCAGTGGACCTTGCGGCCGATGGCGAGGCGGACGACCTTGGCCCCCGCGGGGATCACGGCCTTGTCGATCGTGTCGAGATCGACGGCCAGGTCCACGCCCTCGGGCGCGTCGGTCAGGCCGTCGGCCTGGGCCAGCAAGATGCCGCCGACGGTGGCGTCGCTGTTGTCGCCGCAGCCGGCCGCGCCGAAAAGCACGAGGGCGGCGGCGGCGAGCGCTGCCTTCCTCACGCGACACCTCCGCGCGGGATGCTCGAGGCGCGGGCGTTGCGGCGGAGCGCGTCGTCGGCGGCGCCGACGGCGGCCTCGACCATGCGGTCCTGCTCGGCCGGGTCGGCCCAGCGCGCCTGCACCTCGGGCGAGAGCGTGTCGATCGGATCGAAGTAGAGGAACATCCCCGCCTTCACCGACGGTGCCGTGTAGACGGCGATGCCGGTCTCGCGGTCGTAGTGCTCGTAGGAGTGCACGTTGCGCTTGCCTCCGCCGCCCGGCGCGTCGCACACGAACGTCGGCGTGTTGAAGCCGGCCGTGTCGCCGCGGACGTGCTTCTCGATGTCGAGACCGGTCTGCACCGTGGTGCGCAGGTCCTCGACCCCCTTCACCAGGTCGTGCATGTAGACGTAGTACGGGTGCACGTTGCAGTAGCTCAGGCGGCGCACCAGCTCGCGCATGGCCGGCACGCTGTCGTTGACCCCGCGCTGCAGCACGCTCTGGTTGCGCACCGTGATGCCGCGCTCGAACAGGACGTCCATCGCGCGCTTGGTGATCTCGGTGATCTCGTTCGGGTGGTTGAAGTGGGTGTGGACCACCACCTCCTTGTGGAGCGCGCGGGCGCGCTCCACCACCCAGGTCAGCTCGCCCAGCCACTCGTCGTCGCTGAGCAGCTTCTGCGGCATCACCGCCGGCCCCTTGGTGGCGAAGCGCAGGCGCAGGATGTTGGGCATCTCGAGCAGCGTCTCGCCGATCTGCCGCACCTGCGAGGCGCGCAGGTTGTAGGCGTCGCCGCCGGAGACCACGATGTCCTCGAGCTCGGGGCGCGAGCGGATGTAGTCGAAGGCCTGGTTCCAGCGCTCGCTGGTCGTCTTGAGCGAGACCTTCTGCACCTCGGTGTCGGGCCCGACCGCGTAGCTGCGCGTGCAGAAGCGGCAGTAGACCGGGCAGGTGTCGAGCGCGAGGAAGAGCGCCTTGTCGCGGTAGCGGTGGGTCAGCCCCGGCACCGGCGCGTCGGCCTGCTCGTGCAGCGAGTCGAGGGTGAGCCTGGGATGATCGGGCAGGAGGCGCGACGCCACCGGGATGAACTGGCGGCGCAGCGGGTCCTCGTAGGGCCGCTGCCAGTCGATCAGGCTGAGCAGATACGGCGAGACGCGCAGGCTCATCGGCGCGCGCCGGAAGCCGGCCTCGACGTCGGCGTAGAACTCGCTCGACACTAGATCTTGCACCGTGGCCAGGAGCTTGTCGGGCCGCGTGATCGTGTTCTTCATCTGGAAGCGGTGATCGAGGAACTCGGCCTCGCTCACGCTCCGGTACGCGGGGATCACCTGCCAGAACGCGCCGCCGCGCAGCTGGCGGTGGCCGAGCTCCGACGGATCGACCGGTGGCTTGATGCGGCCGCCGGCCTCCGCGGCCCGGTCGGTTCTTGCTGCCTCCGGCTCGCCCCCCGCCAGGGCGGGCTTGCCGGTCTTGATCGTCAACGGTTCCACTCTGCTCTCCTTGTCTCCAGACGTCTCGCTCGGGGCGTCGGCGCCGCCGTACCCACAGGCGATGCGAATGCGTGGGTCACGACGCGCGGACTACGCGTCGGAGGCCCGGGCGACGTCGGGCATGTGGAGAACGTTCCCGAAGAACCACATCGACCCGACAAACTTATCGGGCGCGAAGGGCGATGTCAAAGCCCGCGTCAGTCGCGGTCGCCCGGGGAGCTGCGCTCGGGCGGGGGACAGACCCCTTCCGGATCGGCGGTGAGCTGCTCGCGCAGCGAGCGGGCGTGCTCGAGCCATCGGCCGCGCACCTCGGGCTCGACCGCGTGGTCGGCGAGCGTCTCTTCCAGGATGACGAGCCGGCGGTCGAAGTGGCCGGTCGTGATCCGCACGGTCCTGTGGGCCTCGGCCATGGAGCGGCCGCTGTACTCGACCGCGCCGCCGAGCAGCTGCGCGACCAGCTCCGCCTCCTTCTGGATGAGGCGCTCCTTGTTCTTCCCGTCGAACAGGAACCCGATCATCGGGTCGGCGAACACGCGGTCGTAGAAGTCGCGGAGGATGCGCCGCAGCGCCTCGTCGCCGATGCGGTCGTGGAGCGTCATGCACCTCCGCTCGCGGCCTGGCCGGCCGCCGCCGGCAGAGGCTGCGGCAGCGGCTCGGGCCGGGCCTCGGGCACGGGCAGCGCGGCCGACAGCGCGGCCTCGACCGCGACCGGCACGCCGCTGAAGCTGCACGTTCCGGACAGCCGGTCGACGTGCTCCTCGTCGGTGAGGTCGTTGATGCTGGCTCCCGGGTGAGCGGCCGCCACCTGGAGGCCGATGCCGGGGCGGCCGTGGCCCCAGCCGTGCGGCAGACTCACCACGCCGGGCATGATGTCGTCCGAGACCTCGACCGGCACGGTCGCCTCGCCGACCCGCGAGCGCACCCGCGCATGGCCGCCCTCGCGGAGGCCGAGCCGCTCGGCGTCGTCCGGGTGGACGAGCAGCGTGCAGCGCGGCTTGCCCTTGACCAGGCGCCGGCTGTTGTGAAGCCACGAGTTGTTGCTGCGCAGCTGGCGCCGCCCGATGAGGAGGAGCGGCCGGTCCTCGGGCATGGACGCGCCTCCGCCCTGCCAGCGGCCGCGCAGGCGCGCCAGGTCGTCGAGGTAGGCGCGCGGCGCCAGGTCGATGCGCCGCTCCGGCGTGTAGAGCGCGTCGGGCAGGCGCGGCTCGAGCGGGCCGAGGTCGATGCCGTGCGGGGCGCTCTCGATGGCGGCCAGGCTGAGGCGCCCGCCGCGCCCGGCGCGCTCGCCGTCTCCGTGCCCGCCGCGCGGGCGATGCGGGGCCATGCGCAGGCCGAGCGCCGCGATGCCGCGCGGGCCCACGCGGCGGCCGAACCGGCGGAGGAGCGCGGCGCCGGCGCCGCCCAGCCCGCGCTCGCCGAGCTGCATGCGGCTGGCCAGCTCGAGGCAGATCTCCCAGTCGTGGCGCTGCTCGGGCCCGCGCGGGTAGAGCGCGCGCCAGGCGCGGGCGCCGTTTCGCACCGACACCAGGAAGGCGACCGCCTCGAAGTGATCGCGCTCGAGCGCGAAGGTGGGCGGCAGGATGACGTCGGCGTGGCGCGTGGTCTCGTTGACGTAGAAGTCGATCGCCACCATGAAGTCGAGCGAGGGCAGCGCGCGCTCGAGGCGGGCGCCGTTGGGGGTCGACAGGACCGGGTTCCCCGCCGAGGTGAGGAGCGCGCGGATGCGCCCCTCGCCGGGGGTCTCGATCTCCTCGGCCAGCGCCGCGACCGGCAGCTCGCCCCCGAACTCGGGCAGGCCGCGCACGCGGCTCTGGTAGCTGTCGAAGCTGCCGCGCATGCCGGCGCGGGCGGCGGCGCCGAGGAGATCGACCGGCGGCGACGAGAACATCGCGCCGCCGGCGCGGTCGAGGTTGCCGGTGGTGTAGTTGACGAGGTTGATGAGCCAGCTGGTGAGGCCGCCGAACTCCTGGGTGCAGGAGCCGACCCTGCCGTAGGCGGCGGCGCTGGGGGCGGCGGCCAGCTCGCGCGCGAGGCGGCGGATCTCGCCGGCCGGCACGCCGGTCGCGCCGGCCACGCGCTCGGGCGCGAAATCGGCGGCGGCCCGCCGCAGCTCGTCCTCACCGTCGGCCAGCGCGGCCAGGCGGCCGGGGCGGGCCAGCCCCTCGGCGTGGAGGGTGTGGAGCACGCCGAGCAGGAGGAGCGCGTCGGTGCCGGGGCGGATGAAGATGTGGCGATCGGCGAGCCGCGCGGTCTCGGTGCGGCGTGGGTCCACCACCACGATCTGGCCGCCGCGCGCGCGCAGCTCGGCGAAGCGGCGGCGGATGTCGGGCGCGGTCATCAGGCTGCCGTTGGACACGGCGGGGTTGCCGCCGACCACGAGGAGGTAGTCGGTGCGGTCGAGGTCGGGCACCGGCATGAGCAGCTGGTGGCCGAACATGAGGAGCGACGACAGCATGTGCGGCAGCTGGTCGGCCGATGTGGCGGAGTAGAGGTTCTTCGTGCCCAGGCGGCGCAGGAACAGCTGGCCGAAGGTGAGCAGGCCGAAGTTGTGCGCGGTCGGGTTGCCCTGGTAGACGGCGAGCGCGTCGGGGCCGTGCTCGCGCCGGATCGCGCGCAGGCGGGCGGCGACCAGGTCGAAGGCCTCGTCCCAGCCGATCGGCTCGAAGCCGCCGGCGCGGTCGCGCTTGACCAGCGGGGTGCGCAGGCGGTCGGGATCGGTGTGGACGTCGACCAGGCCCATCACCTTGGGGCACACGTAGCCGCGGCTGAACGGGTCCTCGTCGTCGCCGCGCACGTCGGTGATGGCGCCGGCGGCGTCGGTCGTGATGCGGATGCCGCACGACGCCTCGCACAGGTGACAGCACTGGTGGTGGACGCGGCCGCCGGCGGCGGTCGTCGAGGTGGGTGCGGTCGGTGCGGGCCGTCGGCGTGGCAGGAAGGGCAGGCGCATCAGCGGGACTCTACCCCACCTCGCGGCGGGTTCAGCGCCCCGCGGCGTTCAGCGCGCCGGGCCCTCGGCGCGCCGGCGCTCGAGCGCCTCGGCGCTTCAGCTCTCGTCGATGGAGTCCACGCGGCTTGGGTAGAAGGCGAGGTGGTCCTTGATCGAGGCCACGGCCGGATAGGGCTCGACGTACGACCAGACCGCGTTGGCCGCCTTCACGCCGTCGACCTCGAGCGTGAAGTACGAGGCGTCGCCCTTGAAGGGGCAGTGGGTCCGATGGTCGGTGGGCGCGAACGCGCTCATGTCGGCGTCGGCGCGCGGGATGTAGTGCACGGCCGGGTAGCTGGCCTCGGCGAGGGAGAGTGCGCGCCGGGTGTCGGCGATCACCTTGCCGTTGAAGCGGACCTGCACGCGTCGCGGGTTGGGCACGATGGTGATCGGGTGATCGGCGTTCGGTAGCTTCATCGCGGTACCTCCGGAATGCCCGCTACGCATAATGCGCGGACCGGGCGACGGCAACCGCGTGCGCGCGACGGTGAATGATTTCGCTCAGCCGGGCTGCATCTGGCGGGCGATCTCGGCGAGGGCATCGTCCAGGACGCGGCCGAAGGTGCGCGTGAAGGGCCGCGCGAACCAGCGCATCGGGTGCCAGGGCGAGAAGGCGAAGTCGACGTGCCAGACCAGGCGGCTGCGAGCGGGCCCGAGCGGCTCGACGGTCAAGGTGCCGAGGTGATCGCGCAGGCCCGGCATGCCGTCGGTGATGGTGTACGAGAAGGCCCGCGGCGGCTCGAAGCGGGTGACGCGCTCGCGGATCGTGGTCCACAGGCGCTTGCCCGGGAACGAGACCTCGCGCACGGCGCCGAGGCCGTTGGGGGCCGGGTCGCCCGGTGCCAGGACGCGGACGCGCGCGGCGCGGACCCAGGTGTGAGTGTCGGCGTGGTTCGACACGCGGTCCCAGACCGCCTGGGCCGGGGCGTCGATCTCGCGCTGCACGTGGACGTCGTGGGTCGGTTTCAGCATGGGTCTCGCTCCTCGTCTGGTTTCCGGCTCGGAACTTAACACTGGTAAGATTGATACGCTCGCCCCGGCGAAGGAGCGATGTCCAGCGCCGGCGGCGGCGAGGCGGCGAGGCGGCGAGGTGGCAAGGCGGCGAGACGGCGGGCCAGATGGCGGATGGCGGATGGCGGATGGCAGCGTCCTATCATCACGGTGACCTGAGGCGCGCCCTGCTCGACGAGGCGGTCGCGCTGGCCGGCGAGGTCGGCGTCGATCGCCTGTCCTTGCGCGAGCTGGCCGCGCGCGTCGGCGTGACCCATCCGGCCGCCTACCATCACTTCGCCAGCAAGACCGAGCTCCTCGGCGAGCTGGCGCGCGAGGGGTTCGCGCTGCTCGATCAGCGGCTCGCGGCGGTGAGCGCGCGCGGCGCGAGGCGGCGGTTCATCGAGCTCGGCCTCGCCTACGTCGACTTCGCGCGCGACCACCCGGTCCACTTCCGGCTGATGTTCCGCGCGTCGGTGGTCCGGCCGGTGTGGGACGCCGCGATGGCGGCCCAGGTCGGCGCGCCGTTCGCGCGCGTGGACGCGGCCGTGCGCGCTGCCGGCGGGACGCGCGACCTGACCGACCTCGCGTGGGCCTCGATGCACGGGCTCGCCACGCTGGCGCTCGACGGACCGCTGGCGCTGCGCGGCGACGACGTCGACGCCCTCGCGCGGCGGCTGACCGCGCTGCTGGCGCGGCTCCTGCCGGACGGATGAGGTCCGCGACGCGGTCGCCCGCGGTCGCGCCGTCCCGCCCGGTCGGCTCGGTCCGCCGCGTCCCACCATTCCCCCTGTCCCGCGCCGCTCAGGTCTGTCCGCGGGCCATGTCCCGCCGTGCGCGCGGCGGTTATAGTCGCCGCGAGGGGCCGGTGTCGCAGCCCGCAACGACTCACAGGCTCGGCATCGAGCAGCTCGGCCAGCTCCACCCCTGGCTGCCCGCGCAGCTCGCGCTCGGCCGCCCGCTCGAGTGGCTGTGGGCGTTCGATCTCCCCGCCGCCCCGGCCGACGTGTGGCGCATCGTGGGCGACACCGAGCGCACCAACCGCGCCACCGGCCTCACGTCATTGCGCTACCACGAGCAGGGCGGCGAGCTCATCGGCTCGCACGTCACAGCCGGCGTGCGCCACGAGTTCGTCGAGCGCTGGCAGTGGGTCGGCGAGACCAGCATCGAGCTGGTGCGCGAGTTCAGCGCCGGGTTCGCGCGCGTCCTGCGCAACATCTATCGCTTCGAGCCCGGCCCGGGCGGGCGGGGAACGCGGCTCCACGTCTATTACGGCTGGATCGCGCGCGGCGCGATCGGGCCGCTGGTCGTGCGGGTCGGCATGCGCTTCTACGAGCGCCGCTTCCGCGCGATGGTCGATCGCGTTCGCGCCGCCATGAGCGCACCGGCCGCCGCGCCCGTCGATGCGGCACCGGCGGCGCGGCGGGTGGATGGCCTGGCCGCCGCCGCGGCGGTCCTGCACCAGCCCGGGCACCGCTTCGACCCCGAGCGCAG
>DATFRY010000412.1:0-28712 GCA_035262925.1 Kofleriaceae bacterium
GGGCGCGGCGTCGGGGGGCGCGGCGTCGGGGGGCGCGGCGTCGGGCGGCGCGGCGGCGGGCGGCGCGGCGGCGGGCGCGGCCGGTTCGTGGAGTGGGGCGCGATCGCCGGGCGGGGCGTCGGCGGGTCGGGCGGGAAGTGCCTCGCGCGCGGCGTGGCGCGCGTACACCCCGCTGGTCGACGGTGCCGCGGCGCGCGCGGCCGAGTTTCTGGCCGAGCTGGTCTTTCGCACGCAGGCGACGGAGGAGGCGCGGCAGGCCGCGTGGCGGCCGGCACCTCTGCTCGAGCTCGTGACGCCGGTCGAGATGGCGAGCGGAGCCGGCCGCGATCCCGGGACTGCGGCGCGCCTGGCCGAGGCCGGGCGCCGTGACCTCGAGGAGCGGCGCGCGGCGCTGGCGATTCGCCTGGCGGCGCAGGCCGCGGCGGCCGCGGGTCGAGTCTCCGCCGGCGCGGCGAGCGCCGGTGGCGGCGCGGCTGGCGCAGGGCAGGCTGCGGGCGGCGCGCCCGGTGGAGCGTCGGCGGGCGCGGTGACCGCCTCTCTTGCGGCCGGATCCGCGCGGGCAGCGGCTGCCGCGGACAGCACAGCGGCAGCGACCGCGGCGGCTCGGGGCGCGGCGGCGAGCAAGGATCACGCGGCACGCGCGCGAGCGTCGGCGGGCGCGGCGGAGCGAACGGCGGCGGGAGGCGCGGCCGACCAGGGCGGCGCTGCGGCCGCGGCGCGGGCCGCGGCGGCCGCGCTCGCCGGGCAGACGGACGCGCGCGTTTCGGGTGGCGCGGAGTCGGGCGGCGCAGAGTCGGGTACTGTCGCGACGGCCGGCGCGGCCGACGTCGATCGACCGGCAGCCGGGGCCGGTGCCGCGGGCGCGGCACCGGGGCGTGCGGGCGCGGCTGATCTGGAGGCGGCACGCGCGGCCGCGATCGCCGCCGCGCAGATGGCGAGCGCCGCAGCGGTCGCGGGCCCCGGGACGCTCGCGCGCCAGGCGAGCGCGTCGAGCGCGGCGTCGGCGGCCGGCTCCGGGGGCGACTCCGGCGAGCTCGGCGGGGTGGGCGCGTCCGCGATCGAGCGGGCGCTCGAGCTTCTCGCCGCCAACCTGGCCGCAGGGGGCGCGGAGTGGCTGGCGCCGGCGGCGGGGCCGCGCGTTCTCCTGCCGGCAGGGCTCGGTGGTTTCGTGGCCGGGTCGGCTGCGGCGCGCGCGGTCGGGCTGCCCGCCGCGAGCGCCGCCGGCACCGCTCGCGTCTGGCCGGCCGCCCTGACCGAGCCGCTCGGCGGCGGGCGTCCGGCCGCGCTCGACCACGTTCTCTGGGCCGATCGCTGGCTGGCTCGCTTCGCCGGCGCGTCTCCCGCGGCGCTGCGATCGTTCGATGCGGCTCGCGCCGGGTCGCCGGGTGCGTCTTCGTTCGAATCGGCCTTCGCGTCGCCCTTTGCTGCTCCGTTCGCGTCGGTCGGTCAGCTCCGCACCGGCGAGTGGAGCCCCGCGTGGGTCGCGCCCAGGGCCGACACTCCGGCGGCTGCGAGACTCGCGGCCGGCGGCGGCGTCGCCTCGTCGGCCCGGTCGTCGATGACGGCCGCGGTGCCCGCCCGGGCGGATGCGTCTTCGCCGGATGCGCAGGCGCCCGAGGTGCGGCGGGCGATCATCGTGGACGACGACGAGCCGGTCGCCGACAGCGTGTTCAGCGCCATCGCCGCCGAGGCGGCCGCCCACCGGCAGCGCGCGCGCGGCGGGGCGCGCCGGGCCGACGGGCCGCGCGCGGCGTCCGTGCCGTCGCGGCCGCCGGTGCCGGCGGGGCCGTCGGTGCCCGCGGGCCCGTTCCGGCCGCCTCTCGCCGATCGCGCGCTGGCCGGCTTCCCGCTCGGCGGCTCGCCCGGACTCGCCGCCGGCCTGGCCGCCTCACCGCTCGCCTCGATCCTGGCCGGGCTGCTCGAGCTCGCGCCGCAGCCCGCCTTCGATCCGCGCACGCTGTCCCTGACGGCGCTGGGCGACTTCCTCGCCCGCGGCGCGGTGGCGGCTCGCGCGCTGGGCGGGGCAGGGGGCGGAGACGATGCGGCGCCCGCGTCAGTGGCGGCCGCGCTCCAGCGGCTCGCCGGAAGCGCGCCGGGGTGGGTCTGGCTCTCGCTCGCCGACGGCGGCGGATCGGGCGGAGCGCTCGCCGCGGCGCGGGCCGGCTGGAGCGCAGCGGGCCACCAGGGGCCGGGGATGTCCGGCGGGCCGGGCCGCGCGCCGGGCGGCGAGTCGCAGGGCGCGATCGACATGTCGGCGGCGGCAGGTCTGTCAGGCGGACCGCAGGGCGAATCGACTCCGACCGCCGCGGCCGCGACCGGCCCGAGCGGGATCACCGGCGCGCTCGGGATCGCCGGCCCGAGCGGGACCGCCGGCGCGCTCGGCATCGCCGGCGCGCTCGCGTCGCCAGGCCTGCGCCAGGGTCATGCATGGCCGTCGCTGGTGGGCCCGGCCGGCGAGGCCGCGCCGTGGAGCGAGGCCCTTGGCCCGTCCGCGCCGCGACCCGGCGACATCGGTACGCGAGCCGAGTCGTTCGCCGACGCGCGAACCATCGCGGCGTCGGACCTCGCGCTCGACTTTCTCGCCCCGGAGATCCTGGCGGCAGCGCGGGCGGCGGGCATGGGCCCCATCGAGGCGGGCCGCGCCCAGCGCCTGGCCGCGTCCGGGCTGCCCCACCTGATGGCGCTGGCCATGGCGGTCGACCGCGTGTTCGTGCACGCGCTGTCGCCCGGCCACGCAGGCGCCATCGACCGCGCCGGTGCCGCCGGTGCCGCCGGCGCCGCTGCCGCGTCCGCCGCCGCCGCTGCCGGGTCGGCCGCCGCCGCGTCGACCGGCGGTCCTGCCGGCGCCGCGTCTGCATCCGCCGCAGCCGCCGCCGGCGGGGCGTGGCCGCTTGCCGCCACCGGCGGCGATTCCGCCGGCCGGACCGATGCGGCGCCCGCGGCGCTCCGGGCAGCCGCCGCGCTCGAGCGATCCGCCCCCGCGCGCCTGCCGCGCGGCGCCTTTCTCCTGCCCGGCGCGGCAGCGCGCGCGCTCGGTGTCTCGGCCGGCGCCGCGGAGAGCCTGCGCCCGAACATCGCCGCGGCGCTCGACCTGGTCGCCGCCAGCCACGTGGCCGAGGCGGCCGCCGCCGCGAGCCTGCCCGCGAGCGCCATCGACACGGCGGACACGGGCGTCGCGACCGCGGCCTCTCTGTCCACCCTGGCCGCCATGGCCGGCGCCGCCTCCGGGTCGGCGTCCGCCGCGGGGCAGGAGCCCGGTGCGCCCGGTGTGCCCGGTGTGCCCGATGTGATCGGCGAGCGCGACGCCGCGGCGGCCTGGTCGGTCCCCGCCGAGGCCGCGCGCGCCCAGCTGCCGCACGAGCTGTGGCCGGTCTTCGATGCGGTGTATCTGTCCCTGGGCGAGAGCGCGGAGACTCGCCCGCTGGCGCCGTCGGCGCGGGCCGCGCGCGCGCTCGCGCTCGCCAGCCGCTCGGCCGCGGCCTCCGTCTCGTCCGCGTCCGCCCGCGCCCGCGCCGCCGCCGCGTGGGCCGTGCTTCCGGTCATCCTGACCGGCGGCGCCGAGCCATCGACGGGGGCCGGCGCGGCCGGTGCCGGCGAGCCGGTGTCGTCGCGCGCCGCGTCCGCCGCCCGGTCGAGCGCCGTGGCGCGGGCCGGCGATGCGCTGGGCGCCCTGGTCGCGCCCACGATCCTCATGGCCGACGGGCGCGCGGATCGCGAGCAGGCAGCGTCCGGCTTCACCCGCGAAGGGTCGCCGCGCGGCAATGTTTCCTCGCCGGCGCGCGCCTCCGACACTCCCTTCATCGACACCGGCGCGGGGCCGCGCGCGCCGATCACGTCGTCGCCGCAGCCGGCGTCGCGCGCGGCGGCGCCCGCGCCCGCCCCGGGCGCCGCGCTGTCGGCGGCGGACATGGCCTGGTTCCAGGAGGCGGCGAAGAAGTACTTCGACTCGGCTGGCCCCACGACCGGCGGCATCTCGCTGGCCGAGATGACCCTGGTCACCAGCGCGCCGCGCACGCAGATCGCCGCGTCGGCCAAGGCGGCGGATCGCGGGGTCGTGCAGGCCTCCTCGACCACGCCCACCGGCGGCGAGGGCAATCAGCCCGACGGCGTCCCGCTGCCCGGCCGGCCCGACATCGACAAGATCGCGCAGGACGTGTTCGAACAGATCTGCCGCATGATGGCCGTGGCGCGCGAGCGCAGCGGCGATCCCTGGCAGCGTTAGGAGCGACGAGCAATGCCCGGTGCCATTCCCAGGCCTCTCAAGTGCATGATCAAGAACCTCGACACCGGGGAGTCGGTCGAGGCCTTCTTCAATCCGAAGGAGGTCGGCATCAACAAGAAGGTGCCGTGGAACAAGCACAAGAGCACCAAGGCCAACAACCCGGAGCTCGAGTTCACCGACGCCGAGCCCAAGGAGCTCCAGGTCGAGCTCCTGTTCGACACCTACGAGGCCCGCAACTGCGTGCACAAGGAGTTCGTGTCGCGCCTCGAGGCGTTCACCAAGATCATCGACGAGAAGACCCGGCGCCCGCCGATGTGCATCTTCCTGTGGGGCAGGAACTTCCCCTCGTTCATGGGGGTCATCGAGTCGCTCTCCACCAAGTACACGATGTTCCTGCCCGACGGCACGCCGGTGCGCGCCACGGTGTCGCTCAGCATGAAGGAGGCCGACAGTCTGGTCGCCGGCAAGGGCGGTGACAGCAAGACGTCCGGTCCAAGCACGGACTTCACCGCCCAGGGGCAGCAGGCCACCAAGGACGACGCCCTCCGCGCCGACAGGTTCGGTCCCGATCATCGCCAGACGCTGGATCAGTCGAAGAGCGAGAACGGCCGCCTGAAAGAGGGCGAGATGATCTTCGGATCGAAGTAGGCCATGGCCGGTCAGCAGCCAACCTCCGGCGTCACGGATGTCTGGATCCGCTGCGGGAAGCACTCGCCGGTCGACGACAAGGCGGTCCACAACATGGTGGTGGACCTCGACGTCGACCAGCCGGACATGTGCGTCCTGACGCTCAACAACGCGACCCACGGGTTCTCGAACGAGACGCTCCTCGGCGACGAGATCGAGGTCAAGATCGGCGGCTCCGGCGGCAAGACGATCTTCAAGGGCGAGGTGGTCGGCATCGAGCCGATCTACAAGACGCGCGGCGAGTCGAAGTGCATCGTGCGCGCCTTCAACCGCCTCCACCGCCTGCTGCGCGGGCGCAAGTCGATCACCTTCATGGACAAGAAGGACTCCGAGATCGCCGCGATGATCGCCCAGTCCAACGGCCTCACCGCGCAGGCCGAGGCGACGGCGGTGGCCCACAAGCACGTCTATCAGCACAACCAGACCGATCTCGAGTTCCTCCGCCTCATCGCCGCGCGCAACGGCTACGAGGTCCTGTGCGAGGACAAGACCCTGCTGTTCCGCAAGCCGCGCGCCAACGAGAGCTCGGGCGTCACCCTGCGCATCAACGAGGCGAGCGGCGGCACCATGCTCAAGACCTTCAGCCCGCGCCTGTCGTCGGCCGGCCTGGTCAAGGAGGTGGAGGTCAGGAGCTGGAACCCGGAGAAGAAGGAGGAGATCGTCGCCCGGGTCAGCGCGCCCAAGTCGAGCCTGGGCAAGCGCATGGCCCCCGCCGAGGCGGACGCGTTCGGCGAGCGCATCACCTTCACGGTCGACCGCCCGGTCAACTCGGTCGAGGAGGCCAAGAAGCTGGCCGAGGCCAAGCTGAACGACATCCTCATGGGCTTCGTCGCCGGCGATGGCCTGTGCGTCGGCTCGCCCGACATCCGCGCCGGCATGGTGGTCACCATCGTGGTCAACCCGGACCAGGACGACGACCGCTTCAACGGCGGCTACTTCATCACCGGGGTGTCTCACCGCTACAGCCACAGCGGCACGGCGGTCGGCGACGAGCACGGCGGCTACAACACCGCCATCCGGGTGCGCCGCGACGCGGTGGCGGGAGGAAAGTAGCTCGTGTCGGGGGGGCCCGCGGATCCGACCGGCGCGCACGATCTCGGCGGGATCTACTACGCGATCGTCACCCAGAACGACGACCCGGACGGTCCGGGCGGGCGGGTCAAGGTGCGCTACCCGTGGCTGCCCGAGGGAGATCGCGACCAGTCGTTCTGGGCGCCGATCGCGGTGCCGATGGTGGGCGCGGAGTTCGGGACGTACACCCTGCCGGAGGTCGAGGACGCGGTCATGGTGGTCTTCGTGTCCGGCGACATTCACCAGCCGGTCGTGATCGGCGGCGCGTGGAACCAGGTCGATCCGCCGCCGGAGGTCAACCAGGACGGCAAGAACAACTTTCGCCTCATCCGCTCGCGCGCCGGCCACCGCCTGATCCTCGACGACAGCGGCAAGACCAAGGTCGTCCTGTCCGACGTCGGCGACCACCACCTGATCGGGCTGGGCCAGCACAAGAAGGAGGGCTCGTCGCCCAACGCCATGGAGGTGCCGGCCATGGGGGCGTCGTCCGGCGTGTCGGCGACCGCGGCGACCGGCACCCTCAACGTCTGGTGCCCGAAGGGCAAGCTCACGGTCAAGGCCAGGGCGATCGAGGTGACCGCGTCCGAGGGGGCCGACGTGAAGGGCGGCATGGTCCAGCTCAAGGCGACCGGCTCGGCCAGCATGGGCGCGACCGGAAGCGGCAAGCTCCAGGGCGCTCCGATCAAGCTGGGAGTCGCGTGATCCCGCGCGTCGCGCTCGAGGCGATGAAGGGGGTCGTCCAGGGGGCGGCCCGGATACGAGGGGTCCATCTCGCGGTGGTCACGTCCAACCTCGACCAGGGCAAGGACAGCCGCGCGCAGGTCAAGGTCCGCCTGCCGTGGCTGCCGGGCCAGGACGAGTCGCAGTTCGCCCGCGTCCTGGCGCCGATGACCGGCGGCCAGCGCGGCACCTACTTCCTGCCCGAGGTCGGCGACCAGGTGCTGGTCGTGTTCGAGCGGGGCGAGGTGTCGCGCCCGATCATCGTCGGCGGGGTGTGGAGCGCGAAGCAGAAGCCGCCGCAGAAGAACGGCGACGGCAAGAACAACATCCGCGTCATCAAGTCGCGCAGCGGCCACCGCATCGTCTTCGACGACACCGACGGAGCCGAGCGGCTCATCGTGGTGGACTCGACGAAGAAGAACAAGGTCGTCCTCGACTCCGGCAAGGACACGCTCACCATCGAGACGGCCAGCGGCGACATCGAGCTCCTGGCCAGCTCCGGCACCGTCAAGCTGCACGGCAAGTCGGTGAAGATCACGGCCAAGGGATCGATCGACGGCAAGGGCGCGTCGGTCGAGGTGTCGGGCA
Organism: Kofleriaceae bacterium; assembly: GCA_035262925.1. Lineage (GTDB taxonomy): Bacteria > Myxococcota_A > Polyangia > Haliangiales > Haliangiaceae > DATFRY01. The sequence continues at coordinate 7,289 of DATFRY010000412.1, forward strand.
AGACCATGAACGTGGTCGCGTCCGGCCCGCTCCAGCTCAAGAGCCCCAGCGTGAGCCTCAACCCGGGCGCGGGAGGCGGCGGGACGCTGGCGCCCGTGCGGGTGTCGGCCGGTCGCTCCGACGTGGTGGCCGCCAAGGACCAGGTGCGCGAGCAGCCGGGCGACACCGGGGCCAGCCAGAGCGCGCCGGGAGGGAGCGCGCCTGCGCGCGAGCAGGCGTCTGCGTCTCACCTGCCGGATACGACGGCGCAGCCGCCGCAGGCGGTGGTCGCGGCCCAGTCCACGAGCGGCGAGGTCCAGCCGGGTCAGCCGGTCGAGGTCAGCGCCACCGTCGACGGCGCGGAGTCGGCCAGCTACGAGGTGGTGGATGCGGACACCGGCGAGGTGATCGACAGCGGCCCGGCCACGGTGAAGGACGGGCGCGCGAGCGCGCGCTGGGACTCGAGCGCGCTGGCCGGCCGACCCGACACGTCGAACGTGTCGATGCGGCTCAAGGCGGGTGACGCCACCGCGCAGACGGCGCCGATGGCCGTTGCCGGCCGGAGCGAGCCGCCCGGCGCGCCGTCGCCGTCGAACCAGCTGATCGATCCGAGGGCGCCGCTGCCGTCGCAGCCGGATCGCGGGGCCATCGCGATGTCGTCGAGCTCCGCGCTGTCGGCGCAGCAAGGTCCGCTCACCGCGGCCCCGACCGTCGACCAGCGCGGCCGCGCCGCCAGCGTCGCCGGCGCCCCGGGGACCGGCCCGCGCAGCGCGGGGCAGGGCGCACCAGCGGTGACGGGCGCAGCGTCGCTCGCCGGCGCGGCCGGCACACCGGGTGCCCCGGGTGCGACCGGTGCGCCGTCGGTGGCGAGCGCGGCCAAGGTGACCGGCGCGCCGGGCGTTGCGGGTGCGCCGGACGTTGCGGGTGCGCCGGGCGTTGCCGGTGCGCCGGGTGTTGCCGGTGCGCCGGGTGTTGCCGCCGCGCCGTCGGCGGCCAGTGCGGCCAAGGTGACCGGGGTGGCCGGAGCGCCGGGTGTTGCCGGAGCGCCGGGTGCTGCCGGAGCGCCGGGTGCGCCGTCGGCCGCGAGCGCGGCCAAGGTGACCGGCGCGGCCGGTGTGCCGGGTGCGGCCGGCGCGCCGGGTGGCGCGGGTTCGGCGTCGGTCGCCGGTGCTTCCGGTGTGCCGGGTGCCGCGGGTGCCACCGGAGTCGCTGGTGCGGCGGGTGCGCCGTCGGCCGCAAGCGCGGCCAAGGTGACCGGCGCGGCCGGAGTGCCGGGAGCTTCGAGTGCGGCGGGTGCGCCGTCGGCGGCGAGCGGGGCCAAGGTGACCGGCGCGGCCGGAGTGCCGGGTGCGGCCGGCGCGCCGGGTGGCGCGGGTGCGGCATCGGTCGCCGGTGCTTCCGGTGTGCCGGGTGCTGCGGGTGCCACCGGTGTCGCTGGAGCGGCGGGTCCGCCGTCGGCCGCGAGCGCGGCCAAGGTGACCGGTGCGGCCGGCGTGCCAGGTGCTGCGGGTGGGCCGGGTGCGCCGTCGGCCGCGAGCGCGGCCAGCGTGACCGGTGCGGCCGGTGCGCCTGGGGCCGCCGGTGCAGCGGGTACGCCGTCGGTGGCGAGTGCGGTCAAGGTCTCGGGCGCGGCCGATGCGCCCGGTGCCACCGGCGTTGCGGGTGCGACCGCTGCGACCGGTGCACCGTCGGCCGCGAGCGCGGCGTCGGTCGCCGGCGCGGCCGGTGCGCCCGGTGCCGCCTCCGCCGCGGGCTCGCCGTCGATGGCGAGCGCGGCCAAGATGTCGGGCGCGGCCGGCGCCCCGGATGCGGCCGGAGCCGCGGCGTCGCCCTCCGCCGCGGGCGCGGCGTCGATGGCCGGGGCACACGGCGGAGGCGCGGCGTCCATCGCCGCCGCCCCGCTCGACCGGTCGGCCGGGGCCGGGGCCGCGCCGATCGATCAGCCGGATGACATCGCGGCCTCGCACGGCGGCGGCCCGCGAGTCGGCAGCGCCGCCGTCGCGGTCGCGGACGGCGACAGGGCCGGAGCCGCGGGCGCCGTGGCCGGCGGCCAGGTGGGCGCGGCTGTCGCGGGCGACGCGTCCGGCGCGGCAGGCGGCGGCGCAGCCGGCCAGCTGGCGGACGGCAACGTGCGCGGGGCGGCGGCCGATCGAGCCGGCGTCGATTCCCGCGTGGCCGGCATCCAGTCCAGAGACGACGCCCGCCACGTGGCCGAGGACGACGCCACCGCGGCGGGCCGCGAGGAGAGCGGCCTGGCCGAGGCCGACCGCCGCCGCGGAGCCGCCGAGAGCCGCGCCATGGGCGAGCGCCGCCACGCCGAGGCGACCGTCGACGTCGAGGGCCGCGCGCGGTCCGAGGTCGCCGGCGCCCAGGGCGATGCCCGGGGCCGCGCGGAGGGCGAGGTGCCCGGCCAGGTGCGCGGCTCGGTGTCGCAGGCCGAGCAGGCCGAGCACGCCGGCGACCAGACCGGCCACGGCCCGCAGCCCGACGCGCCCTCCGATGTGCGAGCGGCCCGCTTCCGCGCAGAGGCCGAGGTCGGCCGCGCCCGGAGCGACGCCCATCGCCCGGAGTCGGAGGCGCGCGGCGCGGAGCTGGTGGCCGAGTCGCGCACGGCCGACGCGCGCGACCCGTCCGGCGCGGCCGCCCGCCACGAGTCGGTCAGCCGCTCCGAGCACCTCGGCGAGAGCGAGTCGGCCTCCCGCCGCGCCGAGGAGGAGGCCGCCCACCCCGACCGCGCGGCCAAGGACCGCGCCAGGAAGCTCGACGATGAGTGACCCCGCCCCGCGCTCAGGTCCGCCGGACGCAACCCCGCCGCCCACGGTCCGACAACCTGTTCAATCGACCCGCTCGTCGTCCCGCCCGACCCCTGCGACCCCTCGAATGGCCACCTGACGCGGAGCCTTCATGCCACCTGCAGCGAGAGTCACGGACATGCACACGTGCCCGATGTCGGACGGGCCCAAGCCGCACGTGGGCGGCCCGGTGGTCAAGGGCGTGCCCACCGTGCTGATCGACGGCCTACCGGCCGCCACGGTCACGAGCACATGCACCTGCGTGGGTCCGCCCGACGCGGTGGCCAAGGGCTCGGCGACCGTCTTCATCGGCGGCCTGCCGGCAGCGCGCCTGGGCGACCAGACCCTCCACGGCGGCATCATCACGGTCGGCTCGCCGACCACCATGATCGGGGGCTGAGCCGCCCACTGCGCCGCTCGAGCCGCCGAAACGCTCGTTTCGTCGCGGCGTTGACGGCAGGTGGAGCGGTTTCTTAGACTCGAGTCCCCGTGCCCATGGACGAGGAAGAGCTGATCGTCTGGCAGGATGTCCTGGACGAGATCGCGGCGGGACGGCGGGCGGGGCTCGCCTGCCCGCACTGCGGCGCCCGGCCGCTCTCGGTCGAGGACGATGCCGGCGCCAGCGGCCCGACGCGCATCTCCTGCCCGTCGTGCCGGCGCTTCCTCGAGGGCCGATTCGGACCGGGTTAGGAGCGGGTTCCATGGCCAATCCTCGTGACTTCCTCGGCCGCGGGTGGCGGTTCCCGGTCGCCATCAACCGCACCGGCGGCATCGCCACCTCGGCGCAGGAGGAGAACATCCGCGAGTCGATCTTCATCATCCTGGGCACGGCGCCGGGCGAGCGCATCAAGCGGCTCGACTTCGGCTGCGACATCCACGAGCTGGTGTTCGCGCCCAACAACCCGTCCACCGCGGCGCTCGCGATCCACTACTGCGAGGAGGCGCTGCGCAAGTGGGAGCCGCGCATCCACAAGATCGAGGTCACCGCCGATCCGGCGCCGAGCGAGCCCAACCGCCTCGACATCCGGATCTCCTACGTCGTGCGCTCGACCAACCACCCCGGCAACCTGGTCTACCCGTTCTACCTGCGCACGCCGGACGAGGCCACTCCATGATCCCATCGCCCAAGCTCGACGACCGCGAGTTCGACGACCTGGTGGCCGAGGCGCTGCGCCTCATCCCGCGCTACGCCCCGGAGTGGACCCACCACAACCCGGCCGATCCGGGCATCACGCTCATCGAGCTGGCCGCCTGGATGACCGACCTCATCCTCTACCGGCTCAACAAGGTCCCCGAGAAGAACTACATCGCGTTCCTCAACCTGCTCGGCATCAAGCTCAAGCCGCCGCAGGCGGCGCGCGGCCTCCTCCAGTTCGCCCTGGTCGAGGGCGGCACCCGCCAGGTGGTGCCGGCGGGCATCCAGGTGTCGACCCCGCAGGGCTCCGACGAGGACACCATCAGCTTCGAGACCGCGCGCGACCTGGTGGTCACCGCCACGCCGCTCGACCGCTGCTTCAGCTACTTCGCCGGCCGCTACAGCGACAACTCGCCCTACCTGGCCGCCGAAAAGCCCGAGGGCGTGGAGCTCGACCCCGACGGCTTCGAGGTGTTCGGCGGCGCCGAGCGCGTCGATCGCTTCCTCTACCTCACCGACCCGCGCCTGGCCGGCTGCGGCGAGTCGTCGGTCCTGCGCATCTACCTCGGCTGCCCCGAGCGCGGCGGCCGCGACCTGGCGCGCCTGCTCGAGTGGCAGTACTGGAGCGGCGACCGGTGGCGCGACCTCGTCCCCGCGCCGCTCGAGGTCGACCGCGGCGAGATCTGCTTCCTCGGCCCGCTCGCCTTCGAGCCCACCACGGTCGCCGAGATCGAGGGGCTGTGGATGCGCGGCCGCCTGGCCGAGGTGACCCGCCCCGAGGACACCGAGATCGACACCATCCGCGCCCGCGTCGAGGTCTCCGGCGAGGGCGTCGCGCCCGATCGCGCGCTGGTCAACCTCGACACCGACGCCTTCATCTTCCTCGACCTGGGCAAGAACATCTATCCCCTGGGCAAGGAGCCCAAGATCGACTGCATCTTCTACCTGGCGTGCGACGACCTCCTGCGCACGCCCGACGCCGAGATCGCGATCGACGTGACCCTGGCCGATCCGGCGGTCGTGCGCCAGCCCAACCCGTCCGAGGACCTGGTCCTGTCGTGGGAGTACTACGACGGACGGCGCTGGCGCGTGCTCGGCCGCAGCGGGCCGGTCGGCGTCCGCCCGGGCGGCTCCGAGAGCGCCGCCTTCCACGACACCACGGCGGGCTTCACGAAGACCGGCGTGGTCACCTTTCGCCGCCCCAAGGACATGGAGGCGATCGAGATCGCCAGCGAGACGGCGCGCTGGATCCGGGTCCGCCTCGAGACCGGCGACTACGGCCTGGCCGGCAACTACACCCTCGACAACGACCGCTGGGTGTTCCGCGACGACCGCCCTCTCCGCCCGCCCGCGCTGCGCAGCATCAGCCTGCGCTCGCGCGAGGACTACCGCGACGTCCGCCACGCGCTGGCCTACAACGACTTCACCTTCACCGACGTCACCGAGGCGGCGCGCACCGAGTACACCATCTTCCAGCCGTTCTCGCCCGAGGCGGACGAGTCGCCCGCCCTGTACGTCGGCTGGACCGGCCAGCTGGGCAACGAGGCCCACTCGGTCTACTTCCACATGGCCGAGGACCTGGGTCCCGCCTCGCTGCCGTCGGACGGCTCCGAGGTGGCCACGCCGGAGCTCCAGCGCTACCAGGCCGAGCGCCTGGCCGCCTGGCACGGCGAGCAGCGCGTGGTGTGGGAGTACTCGAGCGCGCGCGGCTGGGAGGGGCTCGCGGTCGCCGACAGCACGGCCGGCTTCACCACCTCCGGCTTCGTCGACTTCGTGGCGCCCGAGGACTGGGCGCTGGCCCGCCGCTTCACCGAGGAGCGCTTCTGGCTGCGCGCGCGCCTCGAGATGGGCGGCTTCGCCAAGCCGCCGCGCGTCCTCCGCCTCCTGACCAACGTGGTCGACGCCTACCACCACAGCACCGTGCGGAGCGAGACGCTGGGCTCGTCGGACGGCACGCCGCTGCAGAGCTATGCGATCCTGCAGTCGCCGCTCCTCGAGGGCGAGGTGATCGCGGTGCGCGAGGCCCAGGTGCCGCCGGACGACGAGCTGCGCGACCTGGGCGAGGGCGCGGTCCAGCCCATCGGCGAGGACGAGACCGAGTGCTGGGTGGTGTGGCGGCGGGTCGAGAGCTTCTTCGAGTCCGGCCCGCGCGGGCGCCACTACATCATCGACTACCAGAACGGCCGCGTGACGTTCGGCGACGGCCGCCGCGGCATGATCCCGCCCGAGGGCCTGAACAACGTCGTGGCCCGGGTCTACCGGGTCGGCGGCGGCTCCGGCGGCAACGTCAACCCGGACACGCTCACCTCGCTGTCGCGCGCGCTGGCCTACATCGACTCGGTGACCAACCCGATCGCGGCGGCCGGCGGCTCGGACCGCGAGTCGGTGGCCGAGGCCAAGGAGCGGGCGCCCTACACCATCAAGAGCCGCGACCGCGCGGTCACCGCCGAGGACTTCGAGATGCTGGCCCTGCGCGCCTCCACCTCGCTGGCGCGGGCCCGCTGCGTGCCCGACCGCGGGCAGCGGGGCGGGGTCACCCTCGTGGTGGTGCCCAAGGCGGAGACCGGCGCCGAGGACCTGTCGCGCCGCCTGGTCCCGTCCAACGAGATCCTGCGCTACGTCAAGCGATACCTGGACGAGCGCCGCCTGGTCGGTACGCTGCTCAACGTGGTCAAGCCGAGCTACGTCGAGCTGTCGCTCAAGGTGGCGCTCCTGCGGCGCACCATCGGCGTCTCGGACCGCCTGCGCCGCGAGATCGAGGAGCGGCTGCGCCGCTTCCTCCACCCGCTGGTGGGCGGGCGCGACGGCAAGGGCTGGCCGTTCGGCCGCGCCGTGCTCAAGACCGAGCTCATCCACCTGGTCGAGGAGGTGCCCGGGGTCGAGGGCGTCGACTCGGTCGAGATGCGCGACGAGCTCAAGGGAGTCCACGTGGAGCAGATCCGCATCGATCCGGACGAGCTCCCCCACCTGGTGCACGTCCACATCGTCGAGAAGGTGCGCGACGAGATCATGTAGCGCCGCCGCCGAGTCAACCCGAGATGGTCATCGCCCACGAACCCCACAGCCGTCGAGTCATCCGCGTCCCCGACGTGGTCGGGCAGCCACTCGTCAAGGCTCGCCTGGTGGTGGAGAACGCCGGCCTGGTCATCGACGCGGTCCTGTTCCGCGAGAGCTACGAGGACCACAACACGGTGCTCGAGCAGGTCCCCGCCCGCGGCCAGATGGTCTACGAGGGCAGCCGCGTGGTGCTCCACGTGGCCCGGCGCGGCTACATGGAGCTCCTGCCGGCCATCTTCCGCCGCTCCGACGCGGTCGGCCGCAACATCGTGCGCGACATCTGCTTCGTGTTCGAGCACCTGTTCGGCTCGATCGACGAGCGGCTCGACGGCGGCCACACCTACTACGATCCGCTCGAGTGCCCGCCCCACTTCCTCGACTGGCTGGCGTCGTGGACCGCGATGATCCTCGACCACGACTGGCCGATCGAGAAGAAGCGGGCGCTGCTCATGCGCTCGGTCGATCTCTACCGCATCCGCGGCACCGCGCGCGGCCTGGCCCTGTTCCTCAAGCTGTTCATCGGCAGCGAGCCGCACATCGAGGAGAACCGGTGGCCGTTCCGCGGCTTCCGCATCGGGGCCGACGCGCGCATCGGTATCGACACGGTCGTCCTGCCGCCGGTCGACCTGGCCCACTGCTTCACCATCACCGTCCCGATGAAGTTCACCGACGTCACGCCGGAGATGGTGGTGCGGGTGCACGAGATCATCCGCATGGAGAAGCCGGCCCACGTCCAGTACTACCTGCGCTTCGCCGCCGACGAGGGCGACGCGCAGCTGCGCGAGTTCTTCGCCATCGGCCTGCGCTCCGGCATCGGCATCGGCGACGAGATCGTGCGCAGCCCGGAGCCGGCGGACGGCGCACAGCCGCCGCCGCCGCCGAAGCGCCCGCGCCAGGAACCAGGCGATGACGACGAGGAAGAGGACACCTCGCCGGACGGCCACGACCCGAGGGGCAAGCGATGAAACCGAGCGACCCGAACGACAACGGCGCCGCGAACAAGGGCTACAAGCGGATCAACTTCTTCAAGGGCTTCCTGACCACGGAGCACGACTGGAACGCCGCCGAGACCTACCACATCGAGAAGCGCAAGCTTCACAACCGGCTCATGCACACGCCGGGCGTGGTGAGCGGGATCGGCTCGGATCTGCGCGTGGTGGCCCGCGCGCGCGGCGACCTCTCGGTCGAGGTGCAGTCCGGCCACGCCATCGACGGCCAGGGCCACGAGCTGTGGCTGCCCGACGCGGTCATCAGGAACATCAGCCCCGAGGAGTACCGGCTGCCGCAGACCATCTACGTGGTGCTGCGCTTCTACGAGGAGCTGACCGACTTCATCGCCTACAAGGAGAACCTCGAGTACAAGGGCCACCGCCGCGTGCTGGAGGGGGCCAAGGTCGAGCTCAGCCAGACCGAGCCCGACATGAGCCGCGAGGTGGAGCTGGCCCGCATCTATCTCGAGAAGGGGGCGACCCGCGTCCGCGACGCGCGCAACCCGGCCGATCCGCGCGCCAACGAGATCGACATGCGCTTCGTGCCGCGCGCCGGCGTGGCCGGCTCGCGCCTCACCCCGCCCATGCGCCTGCGCCTCGAGGCGGTGCTGTGGCAGCTGCGCCGCGTCTTCCTCATGTACGCGCGCCGCCAGGTGGTCACGTCACACGACATCCTCCAGTGCACGCACACGGCGCTGATGCTCAACGCGACCAACATGGTCGACCTGCGCAACGTGTTCGACATCTTCTACCTGGTCGTCGAGTCGCAGGGCGAGCTGTGCCTGGACCTGGAGGTCCACCACCCGGGCATGGGGCAGAAGAAGGAGTTCGCCGACTACAAGCGCCACGTCGAGATCCTGCGCGGCCTCCTGGCCGAGGGGAAGGCGACCGTCGAGGCCTACACCAACCTGCTCGCCTACCAGACCAAGGCGTCGGAGGTGGCCGAGCTGGTGGTGGCCGGCGAGAAGCCGGTCATCGAGGAGAAGAAGCCGGACAAGAAGAAGATCGCCGAGCTCAAGGACTGGGAGGCGGTCAAGTCGCTGCCGCACCCCAAGCCCAGCATGGACCTCGAGGGCATCACCTGGGTGCTGGTCGATCAGATCAACATCCTGGACAAGGAGTCGGAGGACAAGCACGAGTTCACGATCAAGGAGGCCAAGGACAGCTACCGCTCCCGCCAGAAGCTCAAGTATCCGGAGGAGACGGTGGTCGAGGACGTGGGCCGCGCGCAGGTCAGCGGCTTCGCGCAGTACAAGATCCAGAACCTCACGGCCGGCCGACCCGTGGTCATCCTTCGCCGCATGGACTACGTCTACGGCGACTACGAGCTCGAGTACTTCGTCAACAACAAGTCAGTCGGCGTCGTGTCGTGTCCGGGCACCGACCGCGTGCACAGGTGGCGCAACTGGCCCTTCCTGATCGAGGCGCAGCACGTCACCGAGTCGGCTCTCACGATCCGGCAGGTCGCGCTGACGGCAGGACGCGACGTAAACATGTTCCACATTTGGGTCTATCAGACGAAGTAGCGGCCCCCCGAAACGTGTCGTCGCGCTGGCCCTCAGGGGTAAAATACTGGCCCTGACGCCGCGCCTCCGGCGCCGATCGACAACCCATGTTCCTCAGGTATTTCGAGCCTCTCTTCTGGCCCATCCGCTGGGTCAGGGGCTACTGGATGAAGGCCAGGAACGTGCAGGGCCGCTTCCGGGTCGATGTCGGGCGGGTCAAGAACTACAAGAAGATCGCCAAGGCCAAGGCGCAGGAGGCCAAGCGGATGGCCGGCCAGGCCAGGCAGAAGGCCGGGCAGGCCGCAGGTCAAGCCAGGGAGAAGGCGGCGGGCGTGCAGGCGCGGTTGCCCGGCCGCGGCGGCGCGCCGGCCGGCGGCGCCCCGGTCGGCGCGACACCGGCGGCGGCCCGCGGCGGCGCGATGCCGGGCGCGATGCCGGCCGCGGCGATGGCGGGCGGCCCGCCGATGGGCGGGCCGATGGCCTATCATCCGCAAGCCGCCCCGCGCGGGGGCGGAGCGTTCCCCGGCGGCGCTGTCGGCGGAGCCAGCGGGCCGGGTCCACAAGTGGCACCAGGGCCGGCTCCGGGATACGCTCGCGGCCCTGCCGGAGGTCCGGCTTCCTTGAATGGAACGAACGGCATCGTGGTCACCGGCGCTCTCTGGTGGAAGAAACACCTGTGCGCGCAGTGTGGTCAGCAGCTCGACAGGACGTGGGATCGGTGCCCCTTCTGCGCCGGCGCCGCGCCCGTCGTCGGTTCGCTCAAGACCCAGGCGATCCAGCTGGACGCGGCGGGCGTGGGAAACGGCCTGCAGCTGTGCGGCTGGCTGGTCGCGCTCAAGGGCCCGCAGCGCGGTGAGCTGTTCACGCTCGATCCGCTCACCTCGGTCGGCACCGACCCGGGCTGCACCGTGGTCCTGTCCGACCAGTACATGTCATCGCGCCACTGCGAGATCAGAGCCGAGGGGGGCATCTGGATGCTGCGCGATCTCAAGTCGACCAATGGCACCTTCGTGAACGACAAGCGCGTCGAGCAGCACGAGCTGGTGGACAGCGACTTCCTCCGCCTCGGCCAGGTCGTGCTCAAGTTCAAGTCGCTATGAGGCGCGCGCACTGGCAGCTCCTGCTGGCCGGCGCGCTGGTGGCGCTGGCCTCGGCCCCGGCCCGGGCGCAGAAGGGCGAGGACCCCGGCTACCGCCTCAAGCTGGTCATGCCCAGGCCGAAGCCGGGGCCAGACGGCAAGCCGCCGCCCGCGCAGGAGCCGCCGCCGGATCCCAGCAAGCTCAGGCCCGGGGACCCGCCGCCGATGGTCCGCGCGGTCGCCGCCGGGCGGGTCGGCCTCACCCCCAAGGACTTCGTCCTCAAGCAGTCCGACGCCCAGCCGCCGCTCGTCATCGAGCCCGTCAAGGCGGTCCCCTACCGCGAGAGCGACGAGCCGCTCGCCCTGGTCGTCCTGGTCCAGGGCAACTTCCGCTGGATCGGCAACGAGACCTACAAGAACGCGGACGATCCCGACGACCAGGGGTCCATCTACGACGGCGCCTTCAAGGGACTCGGGCCCGCGATCGACGTCCTGGCCAAGGCCGGGCCGCCCGGGTCCAAGGCGTCGCTCATGGTCTACGCCGAGCGCCAGGCGATCGCGAAGCAGGCGATGGGCGACGCCACCGCGCTGTCGGGCGGCGCGCTCGGCAGCCAGCAGGACTACGGCGAGAACGTGTCGCAGCCGCTCATCATCGGCCTCACCGAGGCGTGGAAGGCCCTCGCCAACATGGGCGGCTACCGCAAGGTGCTGGTCGTGATCGGCGACGGCATGGACGATCGCGCGGACGCCGGCAACGAGCTCAAGAAGGTGACCGGGGACCTCAAGGAGGCGGGGGTCGAGGTCTACACCATCTTCTACAACCCGCAGGACGACGGTCCGCAGGGCCAGCAGAACATGGCCAAGATCGGGCTCACCTCGCGCTTGACCGCCAACTCGCGCGACGACTTCACGTCGCTGGCCGGCACGGTGCTCGAGGCGATCAACGCCAAGTACTACGTCGACTTCCCGGGCGACAAGATCAAGTTCGACGGCGCCGAGCACGAGTTCATCCTCGCGGTCGGCGGCGAGGACCGCCCCCCGCAGTCCCTGCAGCTGCCCACCCTGGTCAAGCCCGTCGAGGAGGGCGGCTCGCTGTGGTGGGTGTGGCTGCTGGTCGTCGTGCTCCTCGTCGTCCTACTCATCGTCATCATCCTGATCGTGCGGCGCAGGCCGGTCGAGGAGCCGATGCCGCTGGCGCCGCCGCCGCCGCTGGGGCCGATGAAGACCATCATGATCGGCGTGGGCGGCATCGAGGACTCGATCCCGGTGGTCGGCTGGGTGGTGCCGCTGGCCGGGCCCAACCAGTTCCAGACCTTCAAGCTGCAGCAGGGCGCGACCAAGCTCGGCACCGGCGGCGAATCGCACATCCTGATCGGCGACGGGTACATGTCCGCCGAGCACGCGGAGATCGTCTGCACCGCCAGCGGCTTCGTCATCAACGACCTCGGCTCGACCAACGGCGTGTTCGTGAACGCGCGGCGGGTCAGCTCGCAGGAGCTGGTCGACAACGACGTCTTCAAGCTGGGCGCGACCGACTTCAAGTTCAAGTCGATCAACTGACCCCCGGCCGGACTCCATCGACCCCCCAAACGACGTGAACACGGCTGCCATCGTTGCCCTCGTCGTCGTGTCGCTGCTCCTGGTCGCCGCGATCGCCATCCTGATCGCGCGATCGCGGCAGCCCGCGCGGGCGCAGTGCGGCGGCTGCCACCGGGTCATGATGCCGGACTGGACGCGCTGCATGTTCTGCGGCTGGGAGCCGTCGCGGCCGGTGCCGCGTCTGGAGTTCACGGTCGGTCCGCTGTCCGGCCAGGTCGTCCCGCTCAGCGACGACGTCACCACGATCGGCTCGGTCGGCGGCAACACCGTGGTGCTCTCCGACCCGGCCGTGTCGCGCAAGCACATCGGCATCCGGCGCCTCGGCGACCGCTACGAGATGGCCGATCTGGGCTCGACCAACGGGGTCTACGTGAACGGCCACCGCACGGCGAAGAAGATGCTCGACCCGGGCGACATCATGCGCGTGGGCAACACGGAGATGGTGTTCCGGGTACAGTAAGCCTGGTCGTACGAGCTCGAGATCATGGGCGCACGAGTCCTCTTTCGCGACAGCCACGGACGGGATGGGCAGGTCGACCTCAGCCCGGCGGCGCCGCTCTACGTCGGGCGCGCGCTCGACTGCGCGGTGCGCACCGACGACGCCATGGTGTCGCGCAAGCACTCGATGATCCGGATGGAGAACGGGCGCTTCTACGTCGAGGACCTCGGGTCGTCCAACGGCACCCACGTCAACGACGTGCGCATCACCAAGCACCCGCTCAGCCACAACGACGTGGTGCGCTGCGGCTCGCTGTGGCTGCGCTACGTCGAGGACGGGCCGCTGCCGGTCCAGGTCGCGCCGGCGGGGCCGCCCGATCGGCCCAAGGGGGGCACCCAGCGCCTCGAACCGGCCGAGATCGGGCTCGCGCCCGGGTCGTATCCCAGCCACGGCCGGCCCGAGGGGGGAGGAAGCTCGACCGCGCAGGGGCAGGGCGCGGGTCGACATCCCGCCTACGGCGGTCCGGCGCCGGGGCCCGGCCCGAGCGCCGGCCCAAAGGAACACTGGCCAGCACAAGGCGCCGGCGGTCCCGCTGCGGGTGCGGGCGCGGGTCACTTCCCGGGAGGCGGCCGCCCGATGGCGGGCGGCCCGATGGCCGGCCCGATGGGCGGCCCGATGGGCGGCCCGATGGCGGGCGGGCCGGCGGGCGGCCCGATGCCCGGTGGCCCGGCGGGCGGACACGTCGGCGGCAACCCGGTCGGCGGCGGCGGCCCGGCCGGGGCAGGCTACCCGGCTGCGGGACCGATGGGCCAGGGCCAGGCGGGCTATCCCGCTCGTCCAGGCGGGCAGGGAGCGCGCCCGGGGCGCGGCCGCCACGGCGATGCCGGAGCTGCCGGCGTGGGCTACGACCTGTTCGGCGGCCCGCCCGCCATGCCGGGCGACGGCGGCATCATCGGCGGCGACCTCATCACGCCGCCGCGCTCGTCCGGCCCGCCGATCGGCGACGAGGACTCGATCGTCGTCGACATGGCCGACGGCGAGGCGCGCCTGCGCAAGGAGCTGGACGAGGCGCTGTCCACGGTCGAGAAGCTGCAGATCGCGTACGACCGCGAGGTGGCCGACGGCAAGCGGCTGCGCGCCGAGATCGTCACGCACAAGGATCGCACCGACGAGCTGCGCCGCGCGCTGGCCGAGCGGGACGAGGTGGTCGAGGCCCACAACCGGGTCGCCGACGAGCTGCGCGAGGAGCTGCGCCAGGCCAAGGACGGCCTGGCCGGGGCGCGCACCCAGCAGGCCGAGCTGGCCGACCTGGTCGCGGCGCGCGAGCGCCAGCTGGCCCGCGGGCAGGACGACATCGGCCAGCTCAAGCAGGCCATCCAGGACAAGGAGCGGCAGCTGTCCGAGCTGTCGCGCACCAAGGACGAGGGCTGGCGCAAGCTCAACGAGCAGCTCACCGAGATCGAGCACCTGCGCGAGGTCATCACCCAGCAGGAGCGCCTGCTCGAGGAGCGGCGCGTCGGGCTCATCAGCCAGGAGGAGATGATCAAGGAGCTGCGCGCCGACCGCGAGCAGCACCTGCGCGACGCCGCCCACCTCAAGGCCGAGCGCGAGGAGCTGACCAGCAAGGTCGGGCGCCTGTCGGCCCAGGTGGCGGCCATCGACGAGGAGAACCGGCGCCTGACCCAGCTCCTGACCGAGCTGCGCGGACGGCGCGGGCCGGGCGGCGAGGAGGACCACGCGGCGGCGGCCCACGCGGCGGCGACCACGGCAGAGCTCAAGACCCTGCGCATCGCGCTCAAGACGGTCGAGTCGGACCGCGACCACTACAAGGAGCTGGGCGAGCGCGCCGAGGGCGAGGTCGACGAGCTGCGCGAGCGCGTGGCCAAGCTCGAGGTCGAGCTGCGCGACGCGAGCGACGACCGCGAGCGCGCGCAGGCGGGCAAGTCGGTCGCCGACGACGCGGTGACCAGGGCCGAGCTGTCGCGCCACAAGGCGGCCGAGGAGGCGGTGACGGCGGCGCGCGCGCGCGACGAGGCCGAGCGCCTGCAGCACGAGCTGCAGCGCGAGCTCGACAAGGCGCGCCGGCGCGTGGTCGAGCTGGAGGAGGACACCGCGTCGCAGACCGGCCTGCCCCACGAGGCGGTGGTGGAGGAGAACCGCCGGCTCGAGCGCAAGGTGGCGGAGGCGGCCGACATCATCGCGGAGCTCGAGCAGGAGGTGAGGACGGCGCGCGCCGAGACCCACGCCGCGGTCAAGCGCTCGACGGCGATGCGCTCAGCCGTGCTCCCGGTCGCCTCGGCCGGCGAGGAGCACGAGCCGACCGCGGTGGTCACGCAGAGCCGCAACCCGGCCGCGCTGGTGGACCGGGCCATCGAGGTCCACGACGGAATCAACGACGTGCTCAGCGAGCTCCGCAACAACGCGATGATATTGCACGATGAGTTCGCGAAAGGGCCGGCGGAGCGTTCGCCCGAGTCGTCCCGTATCATGAGAGAGGCCATCGAGGCCCTGCTGGGACAGGCCGAGGAGGCCAAGGGAGTGCTGCGCAGGCTCCGCGAGCTGGTCGAGTTTGGCAATGACTGACGTTTGGCGATGACCGAAATCTGGCAATGAGCGACGAGACGGGCAGGCAGGACGGGCGCGACAGCCGGAGCGAGGTGGCGGACCTGATCCGGGCCCGCTATCCGCTCCTGTACGTGGTCTCGCACGAGGAGGCGCGGGTCGAGGAGTCCCTGCGCCGGCTGTGCGTCGAGCGCGAGATGCGGCTCGAGGTGTGGTCGGTGACCGAGGGCTTCCGGGTGGTGGCGGGCGGCAGCGGCGTGCGGGACGTCAAGGATCCGCTCAAGGCGCTCGAGCACGTCAACCGCGGCGAGGGGCGCGCGCTCTACGTGCTGCGCGACTTCCATCCTTTCCTCAAGGAGCCGTCGATCGTGCGGCGCCTGCGCGACCTGGCCGGCGAGCTGCGCAAGACCAAGAAGAGCCTGTTCCTGCTCTCGCCGGTCCAGAAGATCCCGCCCGAGCTGGAGAAGTCGGTCTCGGCGGTCGTGTACTGGGAGCTGCCGCGGCGGCACGAGATCGAGGAGATCGCGCGCCGCCTGGTGCCGCAGGCGCCCGAGGACACCCAGCGCCAGATCGGCTCCGACCCGGGCTTCCTCGAGAAGGTGGTGGAGGCGGCGCTCGGGCTGACCGAGGTCGAGGCCGAGAACGTCTTCGCCAAGTCGATGGTCCGCACGCGCACCTTCGACATCCCGACGATCCTCGACGAGAAGAAGCAGATCATCCGCAAGAGCGGCATGCTCGAGTACTACGAGCAGACCGAGGACGTGCACGACATCGGCGGGCTCGAGGTGCTCAAGGAGTGGCTGGCCAAGCGGCGCCACGCGTTCTCCAAGCGGGCGCGCGAGTTCGGCCTGCCGCTGCCCAAGGGCATCCTGCTCATCGGCGTGCCGGGCACCGGCAAGTCCCTGACCGCGAAGGCGGTCGGGAGGCTGTGGGAGATGCCGCTCCTGCGCCTCGACGTGGGCAAGATCTTCGCCGGGCTGGTCGGCTCGTCGGAGGAGAACATCCGCCAGGTCATCCACACGGCCGAGGCGATCGCGCCGGCGATCCTGTGGATCGACGAGATCGAGAAGGGCTTCTCCGGCACCGGTTCGTCCAACATGTCGGACGGCGGCACCACGTCGCGGGTGTTCGGCTCGTTCATCACCTGGCTGCAGGAGAAGCGCTCCCCGGTGTTCGTCATCGCCACCGCCAACAACGTCACCCAGCTGCCGCCCGAGCTCCTGCGCAAGGGGCGCTTCGACGAGATCTTCTTCTGCGACCTGCCGTCGGCCGACGAGCGGCGGCAGATCTTCGACATCCACCTGCGCAAGAAGAACCGCGATCCGTCCGGGTTCGAGCTCGACAAGCTGGCCGCCGCGACCGGGGACTACTCCGGCGCCGAGGTGGAGCAGGCGGTGGTGGCGGCGCTCTACGACGCGTTCGACGCCAGCGGCGATCTCTCCACCGAGGGCCTGCTGGGCGCGCTCGAGGACATCGTGCCGCTGGCGGTCACGATGCGCGAGCAGATCGAGGGGATGCGCGAGTGGGCCCGCACGCGGGCGCGCGACGCCTCGGGGCGGCGAACCGAGCGCAAGGCCTCGTGGCTCGAGAAGCACGGCGCCCGCAAGCTGGAGTTGTGATGTCTCACTTCACCAAGTGCGATCTCAAGATGACCAACCTGGAGGCGATCAAGCGCGCGCTCCAGGACATGGAGCTGGCCGCCGTCGAGGCGGCCGAGGGCCAGTCGGTCTCGGTGCGCGGCTACCGCGGGCAGACCATGGACGCGGCCCTGTCGATCTCGATGGGGACCTACGACGTCGGCGTGGTGCGCGCCGACGACGGCACGTTCGATCTGGTGGCCGACTGGTGGGGCGTGGAGACGACCAAGGGCGTGAGCGAGGAGGAGTTCAAGACCAGGCTGCGCCAGCGCTACGCCTACCACAACGTGCTCATCGCCTGCGAGGCCAAGGGCTACGCGGTGGAGGAAGAGGTCAACCAGGAGGACGGGTCGATCCAGCTCGTCGTCCGCAAGTGGGCGAGCGAGGGCTGAGCGATGCGCAAGCAGGAGATCGAGATCTCGATCTCGCCGACCGGCGAGGTCTCCTTCACCGTCAAGGGCATCAAGGGCGCGTCGTGCATCGACGAGACCAAGTTCCTCGAGCAGGCGATGGGCGGGGAGATTCTCGTGCGCGAGCCGACCCCGGAGTACTACGAGCAGGGGGAGGAGGAGGGCGTGCGGCGCTACGCCGGTGACGGGGAAGGCGGGGACGAGTAGCGCCGTAGAAGGATCGCGGGGCTCCGACCGTGCCCCGATCATGCCCGACCGTGCCCGACCATGGATGACATCCGCGACATCGACGATATCCGCGACGAGCGAGAGCGCGACCGCGAGCGCGACGATGCGGGCGCGGCGGGCGCGGCCGACGGCGCGGATGCCCGCGAGATCGAGCCCGGCCGCCCCGCGCTGAGCGAGGAGATCGCCCGGCGCTGGGACCCGAGCCGCCTCCTGCGCATGGTGGGGCGCGGGGCAGGGCGGGGCGAGCCGCTCGACGCCGGCACGCGGGCGCGCTTCGAGCGCCGCCTGGGCGTCGACCTCGGCGGCGTCCGGGTCTACACGGGCGAGTTCGCCGAGAAGGTCACCACTCAGCACTCCGCCGAGGCGGTCACGGTCGGCGGCACGGGGATGATCTTCATGAGCGGCACGCCGGATCGATCGCCGGCCACGTCCGCCGGGCGCGCGCTCCTGGCCCACGAGCTGACCCACGTGGCGCAGTCGTCGCGCGGCATCTATCGCTCGGCGCCGGACGAGCGGCCGCCGCTGGCCACCGAGGAGCACGAGGCCGAGGCCGAGGCGGTGGAGGCCGAGGAGGCCTCGCTGGCCGGCGGCGGCGGCGACGACGGCAAGGTCGACCTCGGCAAGGCGCAGGAGGAGCTGATCGAGGTGGTGACCGGGCGCGTCCTTCACCTCCTCTACGACGACGACCGCGTCAGCACGCTCCGCAACGGCGACGCGCGCCACCGGCCGTAGCGGCGGCGCGGCGGGCGCGCCCCAGCGAACCATGAGCGAACCGTGAGCGACATCGACGCGGGGGCCGACGCGGCCATCGAGAGCCGGCACCAGCTGGCCCAGCTCCACGCCGAGAACGAGCTGTGCGGCCGCACGGTGCGCGGCCTGGCGGGCCAGGCGCTGGCCCTGGTGGGCGCGGATCTCGACCACACGGTGTTCGACCGGGTCGACCTGCGCGGCGCCGACCTGAGCGGAGCCCGCCTGGAGAACGCGGCGCTGACCTCGGTCGACCTGCGCGCGGCGGTGTTCGCGGGGGCGCTGTGGAACCGCGTGCGCGCGGCCGAGTGCGACCTCACCGAGGTCGACCTGGCCGGCGCGACCCTGCTCCGCTGCGACCTCGGTCCGCTGCGCATGCCGCGCGCGATCCTGCGCGGCGCCGCGCTGCGCGGCACGCGCTTCCAGGCGGTCGAGCTCACCCGCGCGGACCTCTCGCGCGCCGTGATGCTGCGCTGTCAGTTCGCCGGATATCGCGACGGCACCGCGTCGCTCTCCCGCGTGAACCTGGCCGGCGCGTCGCTGGTCGAGGTCGATCTGGCGCAGGTGAACCTGTACGCCGCCGACCTGCGCGGCGCGCTCCTGGTCCGCTGCGACCTGCGCGGCGCCAACCTGTGCGAGGCCGACCTGCGCGGCGCTCGCCTGGTGGGCTGCGCCGACGAGGGCGCCGACACGGGCGGTGCGCTACTATGAAGAGCTGGATGAGGAGCCATGCCGGAGCGGCCTGATCTGCGGCACATCGCGGCCTCGCTGCGCGAGTCGCTGGACGGGCTCGACAGCGACGCGCTGGTCGATGTCCTGACCTACGTGCTGAACGAGTACGTGGTCGAGGGGCCGCCGCCGCTGGCCGCTCACCAGGTCGAGCGGCTCGAGGACCTCGCCGGGCTCAGCCTCGCCGCGCTGGTCGTCGCGCTGCAGACCCGGCTCGATGTGGCGGGCCTCGAGCTCCTGCGCGTCGAGGGCGAGGAGGTCCGGGTGCACACGGCGGGCGGATGGGTCCCGCTCCAGCCGCTGCGCGATTCGCGCACGGCAGGAGGGCAGGCCGCGAGCGCACCGGACCCGGGCAGGCCAGGGGCCGACGCCGCCGCGCCGCGCCCGGCCGCACCGGCGATCCGGCCGGCGGCCAGCGCGCCGGCGGCACCGACCGGACGGGCCGCCGCCGACGAGGCGCTGTCCCGCGGCCGCGGCGATCTGCTCGGCGGCGAGCGCGGCGTGGTGACGCCGCCTGCGCCGCGCCCGCGCGGGCTCAGCATCTCCGGTCGGCCGAGCGCGAGCCCATCGTCCGCGCCGCCGCCGTCGTCGGCGCAGCCCGCGCGGCCGGCGACCGGGCCGGCGAATCCGGCGAGCCCGCCCGGCGCGGCGAACCCGCCAGGCCCACCGGGCCCGGCTCCGGCCACCAATGACGAGTCGGGCGGCGATCGCAAGCACGACGGCAAGCAGGACGACGCGTCGATCCGCTTCAGCCTGCTCGAGCTCGACTGAGGACCGCGCCGTGTCGATTCCTGCCCGCCGATACTACGCCCGCGGCCGCGCCGCCCTCGACCGCGGCGAGGCCGATCAGGCGATCGAGGCGCTCGCCGCGGCGATCGACCTGGCGCCCCACTTCACCGACGCGCGGCTGGCCTACGCCGTCGCGCTCGCCCGCATCGGCGACACGCCGCGCGCGGCCCAGACCCTGCGGGCAGGCCTCGGCTACGCGCACACCGCCCCGGCCCGCGCCGCGCTCTCCCTCGCCCTCGGCGAGGTGCTGACCACCGCGGGCGACTTCCCCGGCGCGGAGGACGCCTTTCGCCAGGCGTCGGCCCATCCCGCCTTCGCCCCGCGCGCGTCGGCCGGCCGCGCCCGCGCGCTGGCCAGGACGGGCCGCTACGCCG
This sequence comes from Kofleriaceae bacterium, assembly GCA_035262925.1. Classification (GTDB taxonomy): domain Bacteria; phylum Myxococcota_A; class Polyangia; order Haliangiales; family Haliangiaceae; genus DATFRY01. The sequence continues at coordinate 27,338 of DATFRY010000412.1, forward strand.
ACGCCGTCGCCGCCTTCCTCGCCGCCGCGCGCGGCGACTAGAACCCGGGCCGGGTCCCCGGGTACTCCTTCGCCTCGATCTCGCGCTCGATCGCGTCCTGATCGGTCTCGACGCCGATGAGGAGCACCGTGATGTTGTCGGTGCCGCCGTTCACGTTGGCGGCGCGCACCAGGTTCTCGCTCATCACCTCGAGCGTCTCGCCCGAGGTCAGGATCTCGCGGATCATCCAGTCCTCGACCAGATCGGTGAGGCCGTCGCAGCAGAGCAGGTAGACGTCGCCGTCCTCGATCGCGACCACGCGGTGATCGATCTCCACGTCTTCTTCGAGGCCGATGGCCCGCACGATCACGTTGGACGCCGCGGGGCCCATCTGCCCCTCCAGCTCCGGCTTGTCCTTGTAGAGGTTGACCAGCGAGTGATCGCGCGTGAGCTGATTCAGCTTGCCCCCGCGCAGGAGATAGAGCCGCGAGTCGCCGCAGTGGCAGGCGTGCAGCAGATCGTCCTCGACCCGCACTGCCACCGCGGTGGTGCCCATGTTGTGGCACGCCGGATCGACCTGGCTGCGCTCGTGCACCGCGCGGTTGGCCGCCTTGAGCGCCGCGACCAGCGCGTGCACCTCGCCGCCGGCGAGCTGGTCCTCGCTCTTGAGGGCCTGCGCCACCGTGCGCACCGCCAGCTCCGACGCCACCTGTCCCGACGCGTGCCCGCCCATCCCGTCGCATACGAGGTAGAGGCGCAGCTCGTCGTCGACCAGCATGGCGTCCTCGTTGGCCGTGCGCTGCCGGCCCACGTCGGTGCGCCCGACCGCGCGCGTGGTGTATCGCCCTGCGCCGGCTCCGTTGCGACGAGACTCCGCGAGGCTGCTGCTGGGCACCTGGGAATTCACGTGAGCCTCTGAATATTACACGCCATGGTACGGCGCGATCGAGGCCGCGCCTCCCTCGGCGACGGCGCGCGTCCGGATCCGCCGTCCAGCGATCTCACGATGGCTCACTGCGCGGGTTCACAGGTCGGGATCGTAGCCGCCGGCGGACCCGAACCAGCGCATGTCATCCAGGGTGGGGGCCCGGCTCGGCATCGGGAGTGGGCTCTCCGGCCGCGACTCCTCCCACGGGCGAGCCAGGATGCCGCACAGCTCGGCCATCCCCTCGCCGGCCAGCTGCGAGGTGAGCCTGAACGACGTCACCGCGTCGCGCTGCGCGGCCATGATCTCGCTCACCACGGTTCGCGCCCGAGCCAGGCTCGCCCCTGCAGTGGGCGACGGCATCCGCCGCAGCTCCACGTCGCCGAAGAGCTGTACCGGGCGGTGCAGATCGCGCAGGAACGCCTGCGGCGTCTTGTGGTCCATCGCGTCGTACAGCTCCTGGGCCGGCTC
>DATFRY010000413.1:0-9540 GCA_035262925.1 Kofleriaceae bacterium
TTCACCCGCTGATAGCTCTCCTGCACGTGGACCGGAACGCGGACCAGCCGGCTCTTGTCGGACAGCGCGCGGCCGATGTTGTGCCGGATCCACCAGGTGGCGTAGGTCGAGAAGCGGAACCCGCGGCGGTAGTCGAAGCGATCGATCGCCTTGAGCAGCCCCAGCATGCCCTCCTGCACCAGGTCGGGCAGGGTCAGGCCGCGGTGGAGGTACTTGGCCGCCACGTGGAAGACCAGGCCGATGTTGGCCTGGGCCAGGCGATGGCGAGAATCGGCCGCCGCCGCCGCCGAGCGCGCGATCGCGTCGACCCGGCGGGCGAACGCCTGGGTCGCCGCGGTGCGGCCGAGCGCTCCCTCGCGCGCGCGCGCCGGCTGGCGCCGGGCCGCCAGCAGCTCGGCGGCGAGCTCGTCGATGACCTCGTGGTCGGGGTCGAGGTCGGTCAGGCGGCGGCTGACCTTCTCGGCCGCGTCGCGCAGGGCCTGGCGCGCGGCGCCGTCACGACCGCGTCGCCGGCGGGAGGCCGCCGCCTCGACGGGGGCCAGCGCCCGGCGAGCGGCGGGGATGCGCGCGGTCGCGAAGGGGACCGCGAAGGCCGCGATGGCCGGATCGGACAGCACCAGGGCCCACACCGCGGCCTCGCGTTCGGTGATCTCGCGGGCCAGCGCCCGCTCCGACGCCGCATCGAGGACCGGGTTCAGCTCGGCGGCGCGGGCGTAGATGGGCATGCGGCGATCCGCATACCGGTCGGCCGCCGAGGCGCGCGGGGCGCGGGGCTTGGGGCCAGGCCGGGCGGAATGCAATTTGGTATTCTTCTTCACTTTCAATCAGTTCAGGGCGCACAGGGGCCCGGAATTTTCGTCAGCGTGGCCACGAAAGTGCATACACACAAGCCCAATGTCGTCGGCGGTGCGCAGACGCCGAGGAGGCTGTCGAAGGCCGCGGCGGGTATCGCGTGCGGGTGCGGATGCGGGTCGTGGGAGTGGGCGGTGGCGCTCGTGCAAGGGGCGGGGCTCCGGGGTCTTGTCCCGATATTGCGCGCGCGGGCTCCAAGGCAAGCCGGTGCGACGACCCGTCGCGGCTGACGCCTGGTCGGACGCGGACGGCCGCGCAGGGCAGTCCCCGGGCCCGCGCCCATCGGCGCGGGAACACGAGCCGGGGTCTCGGATTGCCCGCCTGCAGCCCGATTGCGTCTTCCGGAGCCCTGCTCGTCGGCGGGCCCGGAGCGCACCGCGGGGCGCCGCCGCTGGCGGCTTCCTCCGCGGCCCGACTCCCCCTTCGCCCGGCGAGTCCGGCGGCGGGCCCAGAACGACCCGTCGGGCGCGGCGTCCTGCGGCGTCCTCCGCTAGCATCGCGCGGTGCCCGCGCGAGCCGACTCGCTCCAGCGCATCAGCGCCGACGTCGTCGCCTGTGTGAAGTGCCCGCGGCTGGTCGCCTGGCGGGAGCATGCGGCCGCGCATCCGCCGCTCCGCCACCGCGGCGAGGAGTACTGGGCGCGGCCGGTGCCGAGCTTCGGCGATCCGCGGGCGCGCCTCGTGGTCCTCGGGCTGGCCCCGGCGGCCAACGGCGCCAACCGGACCGGCCGCATGTTCACCGGCGACCGCTCCGGTGACTGGCTGTTTCGCGCGCTGCACCGGGCCGGCTTCGCCAGCCAGCCCACGTCGGTGCACCGCGACGACGGCCTGCGCCTGCGCGACTGCTACATCGCCGCGGCGGTGCGCTGCGCCCCGCCCGACAATCGGCCGACCACCGACGAGCGCGATCGCTGCATCCCGTACGTCCTGCGCGAGCTGCCGCTCCTGGTGCGGGCGCGAGTCGTGGTGGCGCTGGGCGGATTCGCCTGGGACGCCGCGCTGCGCGTGGCGCGCGAGCTCGGCCACGCGCCGCCTCGACCGCGGCCCCGCTTCGGCCACGCCGCCGAGGCTGCGGTCGGACCCTATGCGCTGGTCGGCTGCTATCACCCGAGCCAGCAGAACACCTTCACCGGGCGCCTGAAGGAGGAGGACCTCGACCGGGTGTTCGCGCGCGCGAGAGAGCTCATCGAGAGGTAGCGTCGGGTCAGCGCGTCACGCCGACCGATCCCGGGCCCAGCCCGGTCGGGCCTGGCGGCATGCGACCGCGCGCGGGCAGGAGCCCGGCCTCGGCGAGCGCGTCGTGCAGCGCGGGCGCGGCCAGGCGGCTCAGGTCCCCGACCAGCTCGTCGATGTCGGGCGGCGTGGCTCCGGTGCGGTGGCGCGCGATCGCGGGGCGAAGATCGCCGAGCATCCCGGGCAGCGCGACCACGATGATGTGACAGCGAGGGACCTGGCGCCACACCGCCGCCGCCTGCGCCGCCACCAGCTCGGCAAACCTCCTGTCCGCCTCCTGCGGCTGACTCCGGCGCCGAACGTCGACCGAGCGGGGCGGTCCGCCGGAGCGGGCGCCGCGGAGGACGCCGCGCGTGTCGGCGACCAGGTCGCCGTCGTGCGCGCGCCTCGCCGGGTTCGCGAGGTCGCAGATCTCGACCAGGGCGTCGGGGCCGTCGTCGTCGGAGGTCGTGCCGACCGCGAGGGTGAGGATGCGCGCGCGCGCAGCGTCGGCGGCGATCACGCAGTAGCTGGTCTGCTGCGGGCCGTCCGCGTCCGGCGCGGGGACGGCGGCGAGCGCGCGGCGACCTCGCGCCGTGGTGGCGAACTCGCCGTCGATGAGTCCGTCGTCGAACAGCTCGCGCGCCCATCGCCACGGCGGCACCGACTCGGGGGTCGCGACGAAGCGGCCGAGCGCGCGCACCGCCTCGGCGGGCGCGTCGAACAGCTCGCGGCAGCGGAGCCCTCCGACCAGGAGCGGCTCGCCCGCGCCCGCGTCGAGGCGCCAGCGCGCCGCGCTGTGCTCGACCACGGCGCCGTCGACCACGATGTCGTGGCCACCGTCGGCGGTGGGCCGGACTTCGACGCGGGCGCCGGTCTCGGCCTCGCCCCGGAACAGACACGGTGGCTCGACGTCCGGTTCTTGCGGGGGCGGTCCGCCGCCGTAGAAGTACCGGCGCCAGGTGGCGCGCAGCTCCTCGTCCTCGTCGGCCGCCCAGTGCTCGAGGACACGCTCGAAGCGCTGCGCGATCTGCTCCATGTCGGCCTCCAGGCGCCTGCGCGCCGCGCCGTGCGCAGCCGCCCGCCCGTGATCGTGCTGAACACGGTGATAGTCCCTTCCGAGCTGTTCCAGCACCTCGAACGGGCGGACGATCTCGTAGCTGGCCATTCACTGAGGAGGGGTGCGAACCCCGTGCCGGAACCGCGTTCGCCGTCCGCCGCCCCGCTCCGGCACGCGACTCGCGCGGCCGCCTCTCCAGCCTCACCCATCAGGGGTGTCGTGAGCCTGCGAGCGCGTCGCGCGCCGCGCGCCGCTGCACCTCCATGACGCCATGGCTCAAGGCCCGCGGGCACGGAGCCGATCCGGATGAGGAGAGAGCCAGAGGTGAAGCTCCGCAATCGACTCTTCTGCCTCAGCGCCGCCCAGCTGGTCATCCTCGGCCTCCTGCTGGCCATCGCCACCATGCACTTCCGCACGAGAGTGCTGCCGGTGCTGGCCGAGCACCTGTACGGCAAGGCGGCGACCGCGGCCATGGCGCTCGGCTCGCGGCTCGAGGTCCCGCTCGGCGCCCGCGACCCGGTGCTCATCGAGCGCGCGGTCGCCGACCTGCTCCGCGATCCCGACTTCCGCTACGTCGAGGTGCTCGACGCGCGCGGGCGCACGCTGGTCGCGACGGGCCGCCGGCCCGACGGCGCGCTGAACCTGGGCGCCGCTCGTACGACGTCCGCGGTGGGCGACACGGTGCGCGCGTGGGCCCCCGTGCGCGCCGGCGAGATCGATCTCGGCCGCGTCGCGGTGGTGCTCGACAGCGCGCGGCTCGACCGGGCCCGCGCGTGGAACCAGCGCCTCGCGCTCATCGCCCTGGTCCTGTGGTGCGCGGCGATGGTCTACGCCTTCCGCTTCTCGCGCGCGTTCGTGACCCCGATCCGCCACATGATGGAGTTCTCGCGCAAGGTGGCCAGCGGCATCTTCGACGACGCGCTCTCGTGCGGCGGCACCGGAGAGCTCAAGGAGCTCGAGGACTACCTCAACGCGATGACGCGCGAGCTCGCCCGGCGCGAGGGGGAGCAGCGGGCGGCGGCGGCCCGCGCCGAGTCGATGCACCGCGAGCTCCTCGCGGTCTCCCGCATGGCCGGGATGGCCGAGGTGGCCAGCGGCGTCCTCCACAACGTCGGCAACGTGCTGACCAGCCTGAACGTCTCGATCGCCGAGGTCGGCGACCGGATCCGCGGCTCCAGGGTCGAGGCGCTGGCCCGCGGCGTGGAGCTGTTCTCGCGCGAGCCCGGCGGGCTGCCCGGCTTCCTCGCGACCGAGCGGGGCCAGCTGTTCCCCGAGTACCTGCACACCCTGTCCCGCCACCTCCTCGAGGAGAACGCCTCGATGCTGGCCGAGATGGCCTCGGTGGTGAGGGACGTCGAGCACATCAAGACCATCGTGGCCATGCAGCAGTCGTACGCGCTGGTCACCGCGCACCGCGAGGACGTGGAGATGGCCGCGCTGCTCGACGACGCGCTCGGGATGGCGGAGGGCACCTTCGCCCGCCACGCCATCGAGCTGGTCAAGGACTACGGCGAGGTGCCGGTCCTCTTCACCGACCGGCACAAGCTGCTGCAGATCGTCGTCAGCCTGGTCTCCAACGCGCGCCACGCGATCGTGGACCGGGCCGATGGCGGCGGGCGGCTCACCGTGCGCCTGAGCCGGCGCGGCGACCGGGTGGCGATCGAGGTGGAGGACACCGGCATCGGCATCCCGGCCGAGAATCTGGACCGGATCTTCCAGCACGGCTTCACCACCAAGCCCAACGGCCACGGCTTCGGCCTCCACTCCGCGGCCAACTTCGCCGCCGAGCTGGGTGGCAAGCTGGTCGCGTCGAGCGACGGTCCGGGGCTGGGCGCCACCTTCACCGTCGAGCTCCCGGTGGTCGCACCCGACCGGGCGGCCGGCGACCTGCCGAACTGATCGGCCGCCGGCCCGCCGCTCACCAGGACTCGAGCGCCTCGAGCCGGTCGAGCAGTCGGACCGGGTCGGTCATGCCGCACAGCTCGTCCGCCAGGCCGCGCGCGGCCAGCCGGGCGATCTGGGCCAGCAGCTCGATCGATCGCGCGCGCGCGGCGCCGGCCACGACCACCGCCAGACGCACCGGCTCGCCATCGGGGGTCGGCTCGCGCAGGGGACGGCGCAGCGTCACCAGCGCCGCCGCGCCGGGCAGGTGGCTGCCGAGCGCGTGCGGAACCGCCACCCCGCTGCCGAGGAGCGACGGCGCCTCGCCCTCGCGGGCCAGGATCTGGGCCGCGACCGCGCGCGCGGCCTCGCCGCTCCGCAGCCCGAGGCGCCCCGCGGCGATCTCGATGACGTCGTCCATGCCGCTGCACGCCAGGTCGAGGACCAGGCGATCGGGCGACAGGAGCGAGCGAAGGCGCACCGCGCGCCGGCGGGCGGTGCGGACCGGCGGGAACTCGCGCTCGACCAGCGCGCGCAGCCGCGCCACCTCGCCGCTCGACAGATCGCGGCGCGCGATGTCGAGGAAGAGCGACGCCGCGGCCGGCACGCGGGACATGTACGACGAGACCAGCGGGCTGCTCTGATCGGCCAGCTCGATGAGGAGGAGCGGCGGCAGATCGAGCGCGCGCGCGATGGCGACCAGGCGATCCGGGGTCGGGGCCGGGTCGTGGCCGTGCTCGACCCGGCTGAGGTAGGCGCTCGACACGCCGATCTGGCCGGCGAGATCGCGCAGGCTCAGGCCGGTGTCGAGGCGAAGCAGCCGCAGCGCGGTGCCGAAGTGCATGTCAGGGCAGGGTCAGCGCGGCCCGGGGCAGGCCGCGCGCGCGGGAGGCGGCGTCGCGCACGATGAGGAGGGAGGTGGGCGACTCGCGGATGATCATCTCCGGCTGCAGGCCGATGACCCGGCGCTCGGACAGACCCCACTCGCGGCCGACGCCGACGACGACCAGGTCGAAGCCCTGGCCGCTGTGCTGGAGCGCCGCCTCGGCCGGGGACCGGTGCTCGACCACATTCATGATGACGTGCGGCGCGTCGTCGCCGAACACGGTGGTCATGAGCTCGTCCGCCGCGCCCGGCTGCCTGCGCGCCGAGTTCGGCTTGACCACGTGCAGGATGACCACCTCGGCGCCCGCGTTCTTGTGCAGGCGGTGGGCCAGGGCGAGGGCGGCGCGATCGTGCGGCGACCCGAGGTAGGGCACGAGGACGCGCTTCACCGATGACAGGCCGCGGTCGACGAACACGCCGACCGTGGCCGGCGCCTGGGACATGACGTCGTGCACCACGCCGCCCAGGTGGGTCTGGCTGAGGACCGGCTTGTGCCAGCCGAGCAGCACCAGGTCGACCTGGCGGACATCGGCGACCTGTGTGATGTCGCGCGCCGGCTCGGCGGAGATGAACGAGAGCGAGCGCACCGGCAGCTGGGCGGCCGCCGCGCGCTCGATCACCGGAGCCAGGATGAGCCCGGACTCGTCGGCGCCGCCCGCCAGACGAGACGAGCCGCGACCGGTCGACGGCACCAGGTGGAGGGCGTAGAGCCGCGACCCCTCGCCGCGGTCGGTCAGCGCCGACGCCATGGTGAACAGCCCACCCGCCGATCCGGCGTGCGACACGCAGAGCAGGATGCGGTAGCCGGTCCTGGTCGCGGGCGCGCTCTGGTCGGCGGCGGCGGGGGCGGTGCTCGCCTGGGCGCCGATGGCCGCGGCCGGCTCGGCCAGGTCCACCAGGTCGCGCGCCATCTCGCGCTGCGGATACACCCTCTCCAGGATCGGCGTCGCCATGAAGGTGGTGACCAGCGCCATGAGGATCATCATGGAGAAGATGGTCGGCGAGATGACGCCCAGGTCGAGGCCGATGTTGAGGACGATGAGCTCCATCAGCCCGCGCGTGTTCATGAGCAGGCCGAGCGCACCCGACTCGCGCCACGACAGGCCGGTGAGGCGGGCCGGGATGGCGCTGCCGCCGAACTTCCCGACGCAAGCGATCACGATGATGACGCCGCACACGATCCAGTCGGAGGCGGAGTCGAGCAGGCCGATCTGCGTGCGCAGGCCGCTGTAGGCGAAGAAGAGCGGCATGAAGACGACCAGGACCAGGTCCTCCAGCTTCTCCGCCAGGGCGCGGGCGAAGCTGCCCGTCTTGGGCATCACGGCGCCGAACAGGAAGGCGCCGAACAGCGCGTGGACGCCGATGAGCTCGGTGGCCCAGCTCGAGACGAAGACGAGCATGAGCACGAGCGCGACCACGTTCTGGGTCATGGCGTCGGGCGTGGCCACGCGGGCGGCCAGCCGGACGAGCAGCGGGCGCGCGACGATGAACATGACCGCGATGTAGACCAGGACCATCCCGGTGGTGACCACCGCCCCGCCGATCCCGGCGGAGCGCGCGACCGCGACCACGAACGCGAGGATGCACCAGGCGGTGACGTCGTCGACCGCGGCGCAGGCGATGGTGACGGCGCCGACCCGCGTGCGCAGGAGGTGGCGCTCGGTCAGGATGCGGGCGAGCACCGGAAACGCGGTGATGCTCATGGCCGCGCCCATGAAGAGCGCGAAGGCGGTCATCGGCACCGACGGGTCGGAGAACTCGTCGTGGAGATAGAAGGCCAGCCCGGTGCCGAGCAGGAAGGGGATGAGGATGCTGGTGTGCGAGATGACGACCGAGGTGTGCCCGCGGCCGCGCAGGAGCTTGGGGTCGAGCTCCAGGCCGACCAGGAACATGAACAGCACGACGCCGATCTGCGCCACCATCTGCATGATGCCGAGCGATTCCCTGGAGAACAGCGCGGCCGAGACGTCGGGCGCGACCCAGCCGAGCAGCGACGGGCCGAGCAGGATGCCTGCCACGACCTCGGCGATGACGAAGGGCTGCTGGATGCGGCGCGTGAGCAGCCCGACCAGCCGCGACGCCGCGATGATGACCACGGCCTGCGCGAGCAGGCGGGTCAGGGGATCGTGGAGGATGGCTGCCATGGGCTGCGCGTTAAGCTATCACTTAACTCGCGAGGCCGTCCACCGCGATGCGGTGGCGGGGCCAGCCTGCATCTGGCCGCGATTCGGCGCGACGACGGAGGAGGGCGTCGCGCGCGCCGGCGACGATGCGGCGAGGAGGGAGGAGAGGGGAGGACTGTCGCTGAGCGCGACGACAGCCCTCCCCCCGCTCACGTCGGTCGCGAGCTCGCCTGCTCCACGTGGACGATCGGAGTCACCGTGCCCGGAGCGGCGTGGAGCCTCGCCGCCGGGGAGGAGTGCGTCGCCGGCGCCATGACCAGGACCGGTACACGGTGTGACGCTCCGTCCGCCACGTGAAGGAGTGCGATCACGACGGCCGGTTTTGCAAGGCGGCGGCCAGTCGCGAGGGTCGCGGATCTCGGCGAGTTGTGCCGCCGCCGGCGCGCGCGTGCACGCCGCTCGGTCAAGGTGACATCGGCGCCGCCACGGCGATGTGCCGGAGTGGCAAAGCGATCACCGCTCGGGAGGCGGCGGCCCGCCGCCCGGCTCCTCGAAGTGCACGATGTCGCGCGCGAAGGCGGCCTGCGCCTCGCGCGTGACCGGCATCTGGAGCAGCCGCTGGCCGCGGACCAGGTTGGCCACGATCTGATCGGTCGCGATGAGAGTCAGGAGGAGGACGTTGACCAGGAGCGAGACCAGGAGCTGGACGCCGCGCCAGACCGGCAGCTCGAGCTGGCCGAGCAGGTTCACGACGCCGATGGCCAGGAAGACCAGGCCGATCGCGTTGAGGACGAGGTAGGTCCCGCGCACCTTGCGCACCAGCACGAGCGCCTCGTCGAGCCGCTCGGGCCGCGCCATCTGGTAGCCCATGCGGCCCAGCCACACCTGGGCCCCGATGAGACCGATCATGGCGGGCACGAAGTAGCCGCTGCCGGTCAGCTGATAGGGGATGATGAGGACGACGTACATGAGCAGCGCGTAGATGGGCGCCAGCACGAGCACCAGCCAGCCCGGCCCGGACGCGCCGGGGAAGAGGAGCTTGGAGGTGATGGCGCCGCGCAGGAGGCCGGGCATGAGCGAGATGGCCTTCGGGGTCAGCTCCATCATCGCGGCGACCGACGCGACCATGCCCATGAGGATCGATCCGTAGTGCGCCACGGCCGGGTTGGCGGCCTGCCCGCGCAGGGCGTCCTCCATCGCCGATCGCACCGGATAGAGGTAGAGCACGAACGGCATGAGGTAGAAGGCCAGCCAGCCGAGGGCCAGGACGCGGCGCTGCTTCTGCCACTGGGTCCAGCGGCCGAGCTGGGTCCACAGGAGGATCGCGAAGCCGACGTCGATGGCGAGCTGGAGCGCCTGCAGGGCGTTGAGCGCGCCCGGGTTCTTCTCCGATCGGGCGAGGTTGGCGACCTGAAACAGGAGCAGCGGGACGATGGCGACCGAGACCACCATGTGCACGGAGCGCCGCCAGGCGAGGAACCCCTGCACCTCGGGATCGGTGATCGGCGGCGACTGCATCTCGAGCGCG
>DATFRY010000414.1:0-6884 GCA_035262925.1 Kofleriaceae bacterium
GGGCGCTGGCCGCGGTGGGAGGGGCGCGATGAGCCCGCGCGCTGCCGGCAACGGCGCCGGCGGCGCGGTGGGCGCGGCCGGGGCGGCCGAGGCGCTCGACACGCGGCTCGAGGAGAGCCTGAGCGCGCTGGCCGCCGCCACCGTCGAAGCGCCGCCCATGAGCGAGGAGCTGGCCCGCGAGGTCGGCGAGCTCGCGCCGGTCCGCACGCGCTCGCCGCGCCGCCAGTCGGTCGCCCTGCTCGGGCTGTCCCTGCTCTACGGCGGCGGCATCCTCGCGCTGCTCGGCATGCGGCGCGACCTCGAGGAGCTGCCGCGCGCCTGGCTGATCGGCGGCGGCGCGCTGTGGCTGGCCAGCTACGGCGCCATCACGTGGATGGTGCTGGTGCCGCCGCGCGCGCAGGTGATGCCGCGCTGGCGCCTGGCGGCGGCGCTGTCGGTCGCGGCGGCGACGCTGTTCGTCGCCGGCGGCCTCATGCTGCCCCCGTCGGTGGCGGCGGTCGGGTCCACCTACGACGTGTCGCCGGCGACCTGGTTCGCGCACGGTCGCGGCTGCATGGGCTGGGGGCTGGCCGCGGCCGCGCTCCCGGTGGCGCTGAGCGCGCTGGCGGTGCGCGGCGCGGTGCCGGTCGGGTCGCGCTGGGCGGCGGCCGCGATCGGCGCCGCCGGCGGCTCGCTGGGCGGCCTGGTGCTGCACCTCCACTGCGCGATCGGCGAGCGCATGCACGTCGGCCTGGTCCACGGCGGCGTGGTGGTGGTGGCGGCGGCCGTCGCGGCCCTGGTGGCGCCGGTCGGCGAGCGAGGCCGCCGGCCCTCCGACCGCGCGGGCGGCGCGGGCTCGACCTGACGCGCCGCCCCCGGCCGCGCGTCGGCCGGCGCGAGGCCGGCCGATCAGGGCGCCAGACTCTTCGCCAGAGAGGACATCAGCACGCGGCCGGCCTCGTCGAGCGAGCGGCCGAACGCGATCACGCCGTCCTCGTGGCCCGCCATCGACAGGATCTGGCGCGCCGCCAGCCCGCTCTCGCGGCTGAGCCGCGCCATCTCGAGCGCCATCTCCTGGGTGCCGTAGGGCACCTCGGGCCGCGTGGTCGGGATGCCGAGCCCGGCCGCGCGGCGCCAGATGGTCGGCGCGTGGGCGTGCAGCACGGCGCGGATGTGCGGGCCGAGGTCGTAGATCGCCCCGTGGGTCATCGACTCGGACGACGGCCGCACCATGCCGGCGCTGGTGACCCGGTTGGCGCGCACGTCGTAGCGCTCGACCACGCAGAAGTCGTCGAGCCCGACCGCCTCGCGGCCGCCGGTCTGGGTCCCGCTGATGAGCATGGCGCGGCGGCCGAGCCCGCTGGACGGCGGGCCGACCCGCACGCTGAGGTTGCCGAAGCCGGCCCCGCCGTAGCGCGCCGGGTCCTGGCCGACGACGCCGCACAGGACCATCACCTGGCGCCAGCCGGTCAGCTCGGCGGCCAGGGCGCCGTAGCGCCCTGCGTCGAGCTTGTGCCCGCGGTGCTCGGCGGCGAACTTGATGACCCCCTCGTCGGCCGACCCGCACATGCCGCAGGGGACGCCGGCGGCGGCCGCGTGCGCGCTCACCGGTCCGGCTCCCCCGGGGGCGGCTCCACGATCTCAGGCTTGAGCCCGCGCAGGATCGACAGCAGCTCGTGGCGCTCGCGCTCGCCGACCTGCGCCACCTTGAGCGCATCGCGCGCGTCCTCGAGCATCGCCTCGAACTGGGCCGGCCGGATGCGGCGCCCGCGGTGCACCGCCGTCATCGAGCGGCCGCGGTAGCGGCACGGCCCGCCGCTCAGCTCGCACAGCTGCACGACCAGCTGCGACTTGAACCGGCGGAAGTCGGTGTCGACGAAGAAGCGCTGGATGCGGCGGTCGGCGGCGATTCGGCTCACCATCTCGTCGACCACCGCGCGGATGCCGTCGACCCCGCCCAGCCGCACGTACAGCGCCGAGCCGGAGCTGGGGCCGGGGGGCGGGCCGCTCTCTCCGTCACCGTCGGTCGTGGTCGACTCGCTGGTGCCGGCGAGGAAGCAGCCGTCGGCCACAAACGCGCACAGCGCCAGCCCCAGGACGAGCGCCGGACCTCGCCATGCGCGGCGACGGCGCGCCGCCACTGCCTGCTGGAAACGCATGCGGGCGATCCTGGTTATACTTGAAGCCCAGGGGCATGAGTGAACAGCAGACGCGCGCCCTCGCCCTCCCGATGTCCGCACCGGCGGTGCGGTTCCGCCTGGCGCGATCCCTGAAGGCGGCTTCGGTCGGCGAGGTGATGGCGCTCGACGAGCGCGGCGACGTGGTCGACCCGCGCCGCAGCCGGCTGGCGGGCGCGCGCCTGTGGCTGGGGGCCGCCACCATGGGCGCGCTCGGCTGGGGCAGCGTGGCGGCGCTGGGCGGTGCCGCCTTCCTCGGCCCCGCCTTCCTGGCCGCCTGCCTCGGGCTGGTGGCGTGGGAGTCGCGCCGGCTGCGCGAGCTCAAGCGCGCGATCGCGCTGGCCGCGTCGGGGCGGCGCGACGAGGCCGCCGCCGCCTTCGCGGTGCTCGAGACGCGGCGCCCGGGGCCGGCCCTCAAGGCCACCATCGATTACTGGATCGGGAGCCTGGCCTGGCAGCGCGGACAGTTCGGCGAGGCCGAGAAGCGATTCGAGGCGGCGCTGGGCCCCTGCTACCGCACCCGGCGGCTCGAGGTCCTGTGCTGGATCGTGGAGTTCAGCCTGGTGCAGCTGCTCGCCGTCACCGGCCAGATCGACCGCGCGCAGCGCATCCGCGCCGAGCTGGAGCGCGCCCCCGACGGCGACTACTTCCGGCTCGCCCGGATGCTGACGGATCTCACCATCGCGTTTCACCGCGGAACCGCCGAGGGCCTGCCCGACGACCTCTACGACTGGGCCCACGAGGCGCTGGAGATGAACCGCTTCGGCAACGGCCTCGTGCTCCTGGCCTGGGCCTTCACCCTGCGCGGAGACGAGGAGATGGCCCGCCACCTCCTGCGGGTGGCGCCGGATCGCCTCGAGGCCTGCTTCCTTTCGGAGACCGATCCGGCGCTGGCTCAGTGGATGGACGAGAAGCGCCGCGAGTGGTCGCTGGACGCCGATCACGATCTGTGGGAGTGACGCCCGCGCGGGCGCGGCCCCCGCGCGCCTACTTGCCGCCCTCGCTCTTGCCGGACTGCGCGGCCTCGACGATGATCTCGACGCGCCGGTTGTTGGCGCGGCCCTCGGCCGAGCGGTTGTCGGCGATCGGCTCGTCCTCGCCGCGCCCCGAGGCGCTGATCCGGTCTGCCGCCACGCCGCTCTGGACCAGGAAGGCGCGCACCGACTCGGCGCGGGCCAGGGACAGCCGGCGGTTGGCGACATTGGATCCGCGCGAGTCGGTGTGGCCGGCCACCACGATCTTGCGGCTCTCGTCGGTCTCCTGGAGCGCCTCGGCCACCTTGCGCAGCTGCTGCTCGGCGATGGGCAGGAGGCTGGCGGCGTTGGTCCGGAACAGCACCTGGCCCGACAGCGTGATGACCGTGCCGCGCGAGTCTTCCTTGACCTTGCCGATCTCCTCGAGGCTCTTCAGGGCCGCGCCCAGCTTGGCCTCGACGTCCTTGCGCGCCGCGCGCTCCTTGGTCAGCGCGCCGCGGGTCTGCTCGAGCATCTCGCGGTACTCGCGATCGGCGTCCTCGAACAGCTTCTTGGCGGCCATGATGCCGGCGCCGGCCATGGCGATGAGCGCCTTGCGCTGCGCGACGTAGGCCATCGTGCGGGCGCGGGTGGAGTTCTCGTCGTCGTTGTACTCCTGCTCGGCCTGCTCCAGGGCCTGGCGCGCGCTGAGCAGCTGATCGGGGACCAGCTCCTTGGCCTGGCTCTGGCTCGCGTCGCGATATGCCGCGCGCGCGCTCAGGAGCTCCTGCGAGGGAGGCGCCGAGGCGCAGGACGAGGCGGCCACCGCGACGGCGAGCACGAGGGCGGAGCGAACGGCCCTCCCGGGCAGGGACATGGCGGACATGGCGGACATGACTACTCCATCTCCCGCTTGAGTTCCTGGACCCTGCGGATGGCCTGCTCGGCCTGGGCGCGCGCCTGGGTCTCGCGGGCCAGCGCGAGCGCCAGGTCGGCGTCGGCCTCGGCGCGCTTCAGCACCAGCGCCGCGTCGTCGTACTCCTCATCGGAGATGAGCGCCTCGGCGTTGCGCAGGTGGTCGCGGGCCATCTTCAGGTGAAGAGCCGCCTTCGGAGTGTTTGCAGCCCCGACCTCCTCGGCCGCCCGGATGGCGGAGTTGGATTCGGTCAGCTGATGAGTCGGCGGACCCGCTCCACCACACCCCGCGAGGGCGGCCCCGAGACAAACGCAAAGCAAGTATACGTAGGTTTTCATGACGGTTTGGCGCCCATTCTAGAACGAACTGGCCAGCCTCGCCAGGCAGCCGCACGCGCTCTTCGAGAGGTAGGTAACAATGCCACTCGACCGCCGTCCAGCGCGCATTCGCAGCGCGCTCTGAAGCGCGCTAGTACCCGGAGACAATGTGGGACCTCTCGATCTTCCAGTCCGGCGACACCTGGGTCGCGCTCCTGACCCTTTCGGTCATGGAGATCGTGCTCGGCATCGACAACATCGTCTTCATCTCGATCCTCTCGGATCGACTGCCCCCCGAGCAGCAGCCGCGCGCCCGCCGGCTCGGGGTCGGACTCGCCCTCATCCTGCGCCTGGCGCTGCTGTTCACCATCACGTCGATCATGCGGCTGACCGCGCCGCTGTTCTCGGTCGCCGGTCAGGCGATCTCGGGGCGCGACCTGGTGCTCGGGCTCGGCGGACTGTTCCTCATCGGCAAGGCCACCCACGAGATCTACGCCAAGGTCGAGGTCGGCGGCGACCAGGGCCCCGGCGGCGGGCCGGCGCGCGCCGCCTCGCTGGGGCTGGTCATCGCGCAGATCCTCCTGCTCGACGTGGTCTTCTCGCTCGACTCGGTCATCACCGCCGTCGGCATGGCCCAGCACATCCTCGTCATGGTGATCGCCACGGTGCTGGCCGTGATCGTGATGCTGCTGTTCGTCAACCCGATCTCCGAGTTCGTCACCCGCCACCCCAGCATGAAGATGCTGGCGCTCGCCTTCCTCCTGCTCATCGGCGTGGTGCTGGTGGCCGACGCGCTCGAGCAGCACATCGACAAGGGCACCATCTACTTCGCGATGGCGTTCTCGCTCGTGGTCGAGCTCCTCAACCTGCGCGTGCGCAAGGTGGCCCGCGGCGGGCCGGGGGCGAGTCAGTCGGCCGAGTAGGCGGCGCGCTCCGGCAGGCCTGCGCGGGCGCGGCAGCGGTTGTCGGCCTCGAGCAGCTGGCCGTGGTCGCCGATGTCCAGCCAGTCGCCGGCGAAGCGATAGCCGTAGACCGGGACCCGCCGGACCAGCCAGGCCACCAGGTTGCCCGGCTGGTCCTTGCTGTTGCCTTCCGACAGGTAGGTCGGGATCAGCGCCGCGTGCTCGCGCCGGTAGAGATAGGTGGCGATGGCGACCAGGTCGGTGGTCGGGTCGGCCGGCTTCTCGATGAACGAGGTCACCCGCTCGGACGCGTCCAGCTCGACGATCGAGTACTGCTTGATCAGCTGGCGGTCGGGGCAGCGGTAGAGCGCGATGGCGCTGCCGCCCGGCTTGCTGCGCCAGAACGCCGCATAGTCGGCCAGGCTGAAGTCGAACAGGTTGTCGCCCGCGATGATCATCAGATCCTCGCCGGCCAGGCCGCCGCGCTCGACGGTGAACTGGATGTCGCCGATCGCGCCCAGGCGGTCCTCGTTGGAGACGGTGCCGTCGTCGTGCACCGTCACCGGGCCGCCGCGGGCCGCGGCCCAGGCCGAGAAGGCGGGCGCGAAGCGGTGGTTGGTGACCACGTGGACCGCGTCCACATCGGGCAGCTCGTCCAGCTTGTCGACGATGTGGTCGATGATGGGCCGGCCGGCGATCGGCAGGAGCGGCTTGGCCGTGTTGTCGGTGAGCGGGCGGAGGCGCGTCGCATAGCCAGCCGCGAGGATGATGGCCTTCATTGCCTGGCGGTTATATCCCGCTATTTGTTGTCGAGCACCAGGCGGATGCAGTCGAGCAGCTCGTGCGGCGTGAAGGGCTTGGCCAGGAACCTCGCCTCCACGTCGATGAGCCCCTGCTCGACGGCCGCCCCATCCGGGTAGCCGGACATGTACACCACGCTCATGTCGGGCCGGAGCCCGCGGATGCGGTGCGAGAGCTCGCGCCCGTTCATCTGCGGCATCACCACGTCGGTGAGCAGCATGTCGATCTCGCCCGTGTAGCG
Source organism: Kofleriaceae bacterium (assembly GCA_035262925.1). GTDB lineage: Bacteria > Myxococcota_A > Polyangia > Haliangiales > Haliangiaceae > DATFRY01. The sequence goes on from DATFRY010000414.1 coordinate 6,287, forward strand.
CTCGCACAGGAGCAGGGCGTCGCCGCCGTGCCGCGCCTCCAGGATGGTGTAGCCGCGGTTCTGCAGGATGCGGCGGGTCACCCGGCGCAGGTCGTCGTCGTCCTCCACCAGGAGGATGGTCTCGTCGCCGCCGATGTTGCTGATGGCAGAGTGGGCCTCGCGCCGGACCGGCACCTCGTCCACCCGCGGGAAGTAGACCTTGAAGCTCGAGCCCACGCCCAGCTCGCTGTAGACCCAGATGAAGCCGCCGCTCTGCTTGACGATGCCGTAGACCGTGGCCAGCCCGAGGCCGGTGCCGCGCCCCGCCCCCTTGGTGGTGAAGAAGGGCTCGAAGATGCGCGCCTGGGTCGATCGGTCCATGCCCATGCCGCTGTCGGTCACCGCCAGGACCACGTAGGGCCCGGGCGACCCGGCCGCGTGGCGCGAGATGTACGCGTCGTCCATGCGCGCGTTGCGCGACTCGATGGTGATCTGGCCGCCGTTGGGCATGGCGTCGCGCGCGTTGACGCAGAGGTTGATGATCGCCGATTCGAACTGTGCCGGATCGACGCGCGTAACCCACAGATCGGGCTTCAGGTTGGTGCGCATCTCGATGTGC
>DATFRY010000415.1:0-8735 GCA_035262925.1 Kofleriaceae bacterium
CGCGCCGACCTGTTCGCGCTCGGCATCGTCCTGCACGAGACCCTGACCGGGCGCTCCCTGTTCCGCGGCGTGACCGACAACGACACGCTGCGTCGCGTGCGCACCATGCCGATCCCGGAGGTCTCGCGCCTGCGCGCCGACACCCCGCCAGCGGTGAGCGCGGTCATCGCGCGCGCGCTCGAGCGCGATCCGGATCGCCGCTTCCAGACCGCGACCGACTTCCTGCACGCCCTCGAGCACGCCGCCGAGGACGCGCACATCCACCGCTCGGTGACTCGCCTGCGCGACGAGGTGCTCGACCGCTGCGGCGACCCGCCCTTCCCCTCCCTCACCGAGGACGAGCACCGCATGCTGGAGGAGGCGGCCCCGCGCCCGTCGTCGTCGCCGCCGCCGCTCATGGAGAGCGCGGCCGACGACGCCGGCATCACCGTCGCAGAGCCGATCTCGCCCGACCTCAACGACGCGCTGGCCCAGGTGATCGGCCAGTCGCAGCTGTTCGGTCCGTCGGCGCGACCACCCCCGATGCCGTCGCCGGCGTCGGCCCAGCCGCTCCAGTCGCCGGCCGCGTCGGGCGGGCCGCCGGTGCCGGCGCCGGTCGCCGAGCGAGACCCGCAGCTGGCCTACTTCCTGCGCCAGGCAGCGCTGGCGCCGGTCGGCCGCCACCGCGCCGATCAGACGCCCGACCCCGAGCTGGCCGAGCTGCTCGCCGCCCTCGATCGCTGACCCAGCCGGCGACCGCGCCGTCCATCGCCAGCCCGAGGAGGCCGCGGTGGCGGTCGCCGCGGTGGCGGTCGGCGATCGGCACCGCGACGGTGGCCGTCGCCCGCGACATTTTCCACATTTCGCCAGCGTCCTTCCCGGCGACCCACGCGGCCGAGGCCTGCGTCTCACAGCGGATCACGCGGGATCGCGCAGCGCACCTGGATTGCCGCGCCTTGAGGTCGATTCCTTTTTGTCTCGAGTGGTTCGCCGAGTAACATCGATTTCGTGGGCGAACCTGTGCGCCGCGATGCGGACGGCGAGCTCTTCCGCGATGCGGTGCGCGGCGCGACGCCGCTCGCCGACCGCCGGCGCGTGGCGGTGCCGGGCCGATCGGCCGCCGGCGGGCGGACCGTGGCGCGGCCCGCCGATCGAGATCCAGCGACCTCCGACGACGGCGCGCTCCACATGGACATGTCGGGCGGTCGGGCCCCCGGCGTGAGCCGCAAGACTCTGCGCGAGCTGGCGGCCGGAAGGCCGCGCTGCGAGGCGACGCTCGACCTACACCGCCACACCTCGCGAATCGCCCGCGAGCGCCTGGCCCGGTTCGTCGCTGAATCGCGCGCCGCCGGGCTGCGCGCCATCCTGGTCATCACCGGCAAGGCGGAGCGGTCGCCCGGCCCCGAGCGGCTGCGCGATCTGGTGCCGGAGTGGCTCTCCGGACCCCTGGCTCCGTCTATCCTCGCCTTCACGGTGGCCCGCGCCGAGCACGGCGGAGCGGGCGCGCTCTACGTGCTGCTCCGTACCCCCTCCCCATGACCGTTCGCCGTCTCGCCGCCCCGCTCATCGTCGTCGTCGTCCTCTCGTGGTTGCCCGACGTGGCTCGCGCGGGCGAGCGGTCCGGAAGCCGCAGCGCGCGCAACCCGGTGCGGACCACCCGGGCCAGCACGCGCGACAGCCTGCGCCGCACCACCACGCGGCACTCCAGCTCGGAGACGTCCACGCCGGAGGGGCGCCTGCGCGACGAGCTGCACGCCATCTGGGCCGGCCGCATCCTCCGCCGGGGCGTGACGGCCGTCCACGTGGTCGATTCCCGCACCGGCGAGGACCTCTACTCGGTCCATCCGGACGACAAGCTCAACCCCGCTTCCAACGTGAAGCTGCTCTCGACCGCGACCGTGCTCGACCTCATGGGTCCGAGCTGGCGCTACGTGACGCGGCTGTTCGGCCCGGCGCCCGACGCGAAGGGCGTCGCGCGCGGAAGCGTCTACCTCCATGGCGACGCCGATCCGACCCTCGGCCGCAACGGGCTCGAGGAGCTGGCCAAGGACGTGGCGCGCGCGGGGGTCAAGCGCATCGAGGGCGACCTCCTGCTCAGCGACGACGTCCTGCGCGACACGGTGGCCGATCAGAGCATCGCGATCCGCGTGCGGGCCGGGGCCCAGGCGGGGGCGCCGGCGGTGGTGTCGCTCGATCCGCGCGACTCCTTTGTCCAGGTTCACGTCACCGCCACCACCACGAGCTCGAAGCGGGCCCGGCTCGAGATCTCGGCCGAGTCGAACTCTGCGCCCGAGGGGACCGAGGCCCCGGCGAGCGGCGCGCAGGCCAGCCCCGCGTTCCTGGTCAAGGTCGGCGGCACCATCCGCGAGGGGCGCAGCGGGACCTACTGGCGCAGCCTCGGGCTTCGCTCCACGTTCACCGGCCACGCCATGCGCCAGGCGCTGCGCGCGGCCGGCGTCGAGGTCACCGGTAATGTCCGCCTGGTCGACTTCGAGGCCTACAACAAGGAGGCGCTGGCGGCCGGCTTCCTGCCCATCGAGCTCGGCCGCCACGGCTCGCAGTCGCTCAAGGACCTGGTCGCCCGGGTCAACAAGCGCAGCCTGAACTGGCTGGCCGACCGCCTGCTGATGACGGCGGGGTCCGAGGCGGTCGGCGGCGGCCCGCCCAGCATGGAGCACGGGCTCGAGGCGATGTACCGCTGGCTCGAGGAGAGCGGGCTCGATCGCACGCAGATCGTGGTCGACACGGGGTCCGGCCTCTCGCACCGCACCAAGCTCACCGCCCGGCAGCTGGTCCGCGTGCTGCGTGCCGCGGCCGGCTACCGCAAGCCAGACGCCAAGGGCGACAAGCGCGGCGACAGGCGCGAGGAAGAGCACAGCCTGCTCGACCCGGCCATCTACCTCGCGTCGCTCGCGGTGGGCGGAGTGGACGGCACGCTGCGCGGCCGCTTCCACAGCGACGCCCTGCGCGGGCGCGTGCTGGGCAAGACCGGCACCTTGAACAACAGCATCGCGCTCTCGGGCTTCGTCTCCGACGACAGCGGCCACTCGCTGTGCTTCTCGATCGTGACCAACGGCAACCGCTACGACGCGCGCGGCAAGGTCCGGCGCGAACACGAGGCGATGGTGGCGGCCATGCGGCGCTACCTCGACGACCGCGCCGCCCAGGACGAGACGCGCCGCGACGCCGAGTCGGATCCTGTCGATCCGGCCTCGCGCGCCTCCCAGGTGGCAGCCGCCAGGGCCAAGATCGGCGCACACGACGCGCCCGACGGCGACGAGGACGAGGCGGCCGAGGAGCGCCAGGGCAAGGAGACGAGCGCGGGCGACGCGGCCGGATCGAGCAGCGACTCGAGCGCCGCCCCTGAGTCGAGCGGCGGCGAGAGCCGCGCCAAGGGCGACACGCCCGCCGCGGCCGCCACGCCCTGAGCCGGCCGGCTCCCGACGCTACTCCTCGTGGCCTCGGTCGGCGGCCAGCCGCGAGAGCACGGCCGCGTCCTCCAGGGTCGTGGTGTCGCCCTGGGTCTCCGAGCCGGACGCCACGTCGCGCAGCAGGCGGCGCATGATCTTGCCCGAGCGCGTCTTGGGCAGCGCCTCGGCGAAGCGGATCTCCTGCGGCCGGGCCAGCGCGCCGATCTGATGCGTGACGTGCTTGCGCAGCTCATCGGCCAGCGCCTCGTCGGACGCCACGCCCTTCATCGGCGTCACGAATGCCACGATGGCCTGCCCCTTGAGCGCGTCCGGCTTGGCCACCACCGCCGCCTCGGCGACCTTTTCGTGGGACACCAGCGCGCTCTCCACCTCCATGGTCGACAGCCGGTGGCCCGCCACGTTGATGACGTCGTCCACGCGGCCCATGACCCAGAAGTAGCCGTCCGGGTCGCGCCGCGCGCCATCGCCGGCGAAGTAGACGCCCTCGATCTCCCCGAAGTAGGTCTTCGTGAAGCGCTCGTGGTCGCCCCAGATGGTGCGCAGCATCGACGGCCACGGCTTGCGCACCACCAGGTAGCCGCCCTCGTTGGGCCCGCAGCTCTCGCCCTGGCGGTTGACCACGTCTGCCGCGATGCCGGGCAGCGGGCGCGTGCACGAGCCCGGCTTGGTCGGCGTGGCGCCCGGCAGCGGCGCGATCATGATCGCCCCGGTCTCTGTCTGCCACCAGGTGTCGACGATCGGGCAGCGCCCTCCGCCGATGACCCGCTGGTACCACATCCACGCCTCCGGGTTGATGGGCTCGCCGACGGTGCCGAGCAGGCGCAGGCTCGACAGGTCGCACCCCTTCGGGTGCTCCTCGCCCCAGCGCGAGAACGCGCGGATCGCGGTCGGGGCGGTGTAGAAGACCGTCACCTTGTACTTCTCGACGATGCGCCAGAACCGATCGAGCTCCGGGTGATTGGGCGCGCCCTCGTACATCACGCTGGTCGCCCCGTTGAGCAGGGCGCCATAGACCGTGTAGCTGTGCCCGGTCACCCAGCCGACGTCGGCCGTGCACCAGTAGACGTCCTCGTCGCGCAGGTCGAACACCATGCCGGTCGTGTAGTAGGTCCCGACCATGTAGCCGCCGGTGGTGTGCAGGATGCCCTTGGGCTTGCCGGTCGTGCCGCTGGTGTAGAGCGTGAACAGCGGGTGCTCGGCGTCGACCGCCACCGCCTCGTGCTGGTCGGACGCGCCCTTCATGAGGTCGTGCCACCAGTGATCGCGCCCCGCCTTCATCGAGACCGGGTTGTTGCAGCGCCTCACGACGACGACCTTGTCGACGTCGAGGCCGCCGACCGCCTGGTCGACGTTTTCCTTGAGCGGCACGATCTGCCCGCGCCGCCAGCCGCCGTCGGAGGTGATGACCATGCGGGCGCCGGCGTCGCGTACGCGATCGGCCAGCGCCTCCGCGGCGAAGCCGCCGAACACGACCGAGTGGGTGGCGCCGATGCGCGCGCAGGCCAGCATCGCGATCACCGTCTCGGGGATGAGCGGCATGTAGATGGCGACCCGGTCGCCGAGCTTGACCCCGAGCCCGACCAGCGCGTTCGCGGTGCGGCACACCTCGCGGTGGAGCTCCGCGTAGGTCAGGCGCCGGTCGTCACCCGGCTCCCCCTCCCACAGGAGCGCAGGCTTGTCGCGCCGGGGCCCGGCCAGGTGCCGGTCGAGGCAGTTGTAGGCCATGTTGGTCCTGGCACCGCCGAACCATCTGGCGTCGGGCAGCTTCCACTCGAGGACCCTCGTCCATGGCGCGTGCCAGTGGAGGTCGCCGGCCACCTCGGCCCAGAAGCCGTCCGGGTCGTCGGCCGCGCGTTTCGCCAGGGCCTCGTACTCGGCCATGCTGCGCACGCGTGCGCGCGCCGCGAACTCGGCGGGCGGGGGGAAAACGCGCTGTTCCTGCAGGACGGACTCGATCTCTCCGGCCATATGCTCCTCTCCCGATCTCCCGATCTGATAACCCGCGGCGCCTCAGGGCGCGATGGCGAATGCCGGAGGCCTCTTCAGACCCGCGGGCCGGCCCTCGCCCAGCTTGACGAACTTGTACGGCCTTCGCGGCCCCAGCGGGTCGAAGCTGAGACCCAGCTCGAACCTGGTCCCGCCGGCGGAGCGCAGGAGGCGGATGGCCGGGCTCACCGCCCAGCCCAGATCGTGACTCACCTCGGGGTCGCCGAACACCGCGCTCTGCCGCGACAGCACGCGCGTGCTGCCGTCGGGGAAGACGACCGTGATGGCGCCGAGGTCGCGCAGCTTGGACGGCACCATGTCGGGCGCGTTCGAGTAGAGCTCGCGGTTGACGGTGGCGATCACGACCGGGGTGGGACGCCGCGCGGTTCCGATGCGCGGGCCGACCGCCAGCGCCACCGGCGCGCCGCTCGCTTCCTTGAGCTCGAGGGTCTGCTCGATGCGCGGGCGGCCGGTCTCCCAGCTGACCGACACCAGCCGGATGGGCCGGGCGCGCTTGTCCGACACCCTCGGCCCGTCGCCGAGCAGCACCCAGGCCGAGCCGCCGCCGGGTGCGAACTCGACGTCGACGGCCATGGGATCGCGCTCGCCGGGCAGGAGCCGGATGGTGTCCTCGATGTGCGGCCGGTCGGGCGACGACAGATCGATCGAGGTGAGGATGTTGTCGCGCGGCGACAGCAGGGCGATCTTCTTGCCCTCGGGCTGCAGGGCCAGCTGGTGCGCCTCGGCCACCAGCGGGAAGGAGGCCATCGCGGTCGGCTCGAGCGGGCGGCGAAGGTCGAGCAGGATCAGGCTGCCGCGCCCGACCACCGCGGCGAGCCGCGCCCGGGCGGCCACGCCGAACGCGGCCACGTGGGCCAGCTCGAGGTGGAGGGCGCGCAGCTGCTTGGGCCCTCCCCCCGCGGTCAGCGAGAAGACGTGGACCGACGCGGTCTCGGCCGACCCGCGCGGGTTGGCGACCACGTAGGCGGCCTGCCCGTCGGACGAGATGCGCGCGTCGAACGCGCCCGGGATGGTGAAGCTGGCGCGCACGTCGCTCTCGCTGCCGCGGCCGAGCGCCACGAAGTGCACGCCGCCCGTGCTTCGGTCGACCAGCACGGCGTTGCGCTCGACCCCGATGCTGGTCGCGTCGCGCCCGCCCTCGTGCGACACGACGATCTCGATGGTGCCGGAGTCGATGCCGGCCGGGATGCGGCACACGATGCCGCCGCCGGCGATGCGGGCCAGGATGCGGACGCGCTCGCCACCGATGCGCACCGCGGGCAGCTGGCCGAAGTCCGCCCCCTCGATGAGGATCAGCTCGCCCAGCGAGAAGCGGTCATCGCTGTCGGTCGCCGGCAGGACGCCGCGCCGCGGCAGCTGTCGCATGTCGCCCAGGTCGCTGACGCGGGCGATTTTCGGACCCGCGGCTCCCCGCGGGATCTGGTCCGGTTCGACGATTTCACGCGGTTCGGGCCCGCCGCACCCTGCTGCCACCGCCACCCACACGGCGAGGACCCGTGCCGCACCTGCGAGACTCCTGCCGGGCATGGCGCCCGAGTATATGAAGGGCGCGGTCAGTCGACCACCGCGATCGCCTCGATCTCGACCCTCGCGTCGCGCGGCAGCCGCCTGACTTCCACCGTCGAGCGCGCGGGCGGCGCGCTCGCGAAACTCTCCCCGTAGATCTGGTTGACGGCCGCGAAATCGCCCATGTCGACCAGGAAGATGGTCGTCTTGACGACGCGCGCCAGCTGCGTCCCCGCCGCCTCCAGCACCGCGCCGAGGTTCGCCATCACCTGCCTGGTCTGCGCGACCACATCGCCCTCGGCGACCAGCTGCCCGCTCTTCGGGTCGAGCGCGATCTGCCCCGAGCAGAAGACGAGGTTCCCGATCCGCACCGCCTGCGAGTACGGCCCGATGGCAGCCGGCGCAGCCGGCGTCGAAATCACATCGCGGGGAGTCGCCATGGCCCCGTCTACCACATATGAAGGCCGCCCGATTGACAGCTCGAACCGGCCTGGCTAAAAAGCCAAAGCTCGGATAAACGAGCACCTGCTCGCCGAGAGCAGGCTGCGAGCGTAGCTCAGCGGGAGAGCACTGCTTTCACACGGCAGGGGTCGTAGGTTCAATCCCTACCGCTCGCACTGGATCGACGAGGGATGTCGGATCGGCGATGCCGCGCACGACGTCTGGGGCGGCGCTATTCCGAGGCCGGCAGGAGATCGGCGAGCGGGAAGCTGCCCAGCAGGGTCTCGGCCGTCTCGCCGTCGCGATAGAGGCGCGGCGAGAGGTACCGCCGCGGCTCGCCCGGGCGCGTGGGTCTGGTGCTGTCGAACGCAAAGACGGTGAGCGTCCGGGCCACGAGATCGATCAACCAGTATTCCTCGACGTCGTTGCTCTCGTAGATGGCCTTCTTCTCGCCTCGATCTCGCGCGGCGGTGGAGCGCGACAGCACCTCGACCACGAGATCCGGGACCACCTTGAGCGCCTGTCGCTCCACCGGCGGCGGAGCGGCGGCCCAGCGCGCCTTCGACGTGAACGACACGTCCGGTGCCACCGTGTCACCGGAAGGAAGGTCGAAGCCCTGCTCGCCGGTCAGGACCTCGCCGGCGAGGCCGAGGGAACGAACCCTGGCGGTGATGAAGAACGCGACGTAGTTCGTTCGACCGTGGGGCCAGCCGGCCGGCGGGTTCATCACGACTCTCCCGTTGAGCAGCTCGTACTGATTCAGGTCGCCCTCCGCGGCGCGCTCCTCGCAGAAGGCCCAGAAGCCAGCCTGGTCCAGATAGAGACCGGAGTCCCATGTCTCGGTAGGCTCGAAGGCGCGATGGAAGGTCATGCCCCGCTTTATCTCTTTCGACCGCGGAGAACTGCTTGTCTGCAGCCTGTCTGGTGACTGTATCGCGGGCGACCGGCGAGGGCTACTGGCGGTCCACGGCCGACAGGGCGCGGTAGACCGCCACGAAGCCGTCGGTGCCGGGGAACTCGTCCTCGGGTCCGTGGGAGGCGGGGTCGATCCCGGACTCGACGGGGCCGCCGCCGAAGTCGGCCGCGCCGAGGAAGTTGCCGGCGATGGCGATCTGGTGATCCGGTCCGGCCGCGATGCTCAAGGCGGCGCCGAGGCCCAGCGTGTCGGTCTGCATGCCCTGGATGGCTCGTAGCTCCAGCGACGCGCCGAAGCGCGCGGCATAGGGGCCGAGGACATCGGTTCCGCCGCCGAAGTCCATGGCCTCGCCCTGGCTCTGGCCGGCGACGAGCACCTCGCCATTCTCTCCCACGGCGACCGCGGGGGCGGTGACGATCGTCCTGATGTCGGGATCGCCGAAGACGGCGACGTCG
>DATFRY010000416.1:0-4251 GCA_035262925.1 Kofleriaceae bacterium
ACGAGCGACCATCTTAGCAGCCCGCCCGGCGCGGACAAAAGCGGTAGATTCACCTCATGGCCGACGAAGTCACCGCCGACTATCTGGTCATCGGGTCCGGCATCGCGGGCCTCTACTTCGCGCTGCGCGCCGCCGAGCACGGCACCGTGCTCGTGGTGACCAAGAAGGGCACCGACGACTCGGCCACCAACTGGGCCCAGGGCGGCATCGCCGCCGTGCTGGGTGACGGGGATACCCCGGAGGGGCACGTGGCCGACACCCTGCGGGTCGGCGACGGGCTGTGCCACCGCGAGATCGTCGAGCTGTGCGTGGAGGAGGGCCCCGGGCACGTGCGCGCCCTGGCCGCGCTCGGCGTCGACTTCGCGCGCAGCAAGGACGGCAGCTTCGAGCTCGGACGCGAGGGCGGCCACAGCGCGCGCCGGGTCGCCCACCACAAGGACACGACCGGCGCCGCCATCCAGGCCGCGCTGAGCGCGGCGGTCGCGCGGCACAGCCAGATCCGCGTGCTGAGCGATCACATCGCGATCGACCTCCTGTCCATGGCCAAGTACGGCGGCGAGCCGGCCTGCTTCGGCGCCTACGTGCTCGACACGCGCCGCGGCGAGGTCACGACCGTGACGGCGCGCGCCACCGTGCTGGCCACCGGCGGGGCCGGCAAGATCTACATGTACACGTCGAACCCGGACGTGGCGACCGGCGACGGCATCGCCATGGCCTACCGGATCGGGGCGCCGGTGGCCAACCTCGAGTTCGTCCAGTTCCACCCCACGGTGCTCTACCACCCGCACGCCAAGTCGTTCCTCATCTCCGAGACGCTGCGCGGCGAGGGCGGCGTCTTGCGCCTGGCCGACGGCTCCACCTTCATGGAGCGCTACCACGAGCTCAAGTCGCTGGCCCCGCGCGACGTGGTCGCCCGCGCCATCGACGACGAGCTCAAGCGCTCCGGCGCCGACTCGGTGTTCCTCGACATGACCCACCTGGACGGCGACTTCGTCCGCACCCGCTTCCCGACCATCTTCGAGCGCTGCCTCGCGCTCGGCATCGACATCACGCGCCAGCCGATCCCGGTGGTGCCGGCCGCGCACTACCAGTGCGGCGGCGTGGTGACCGACGCGCGCGGCCGCACCCCGATCCGCAACCTCTACGCGGTCGGCGAGTGCGCTCACACCGGGCTGCACGGCGCGTGTCGGCTGGCCTCCAACTCGCTGCTCGAGGGGGTGGTGTTCGGGGCGCGGGCGGCCGAGGCGGTCCGCCAGGCCGAGCCGGTCCGGCCGCAGAACGTGGTGCCGTGGACGCCGGGCAACGCCACCGACTCCAACGACGCCATCGTGGTCGCGCTCAACTGGGACGAGGTGCGCCGCTTCATGTGGTCGTATCTCGGCATCGTGCGGTCCGACAAGCGCATCGAGCGCGCCCGCCACCGCATCCAGCTCCTGCGCCAGGAGATCAACGAGTACTACTGGGACTTCCGGGTCACGTCCGACGTCGTGGAGCTGCGCAACCTGGCGCTGGTCGCCCACCTCATCATCGAGAGCGCGCGCCGGCGCAAGGAGTCGCGCGGCCTGCACTACACGCTGGACTACCCGGCCAAGGACGAGCGTTGGCTACGGGACACCGTCTTGCACCAGACTGACGGACCTCCGCCGTAGACCGACCGGGCCGCAGAACTCGCGGTCACACCACGGCGCGTGAACGGCGGGTCACACCGCGCGGTCGCGGCGCGCGCAAGGCCGCGGAACGCGGTGTGCGGCCGCCTGGCACCGCTCTCGCTAAGGCAAGGGGAGACAGCTCCGCGACGCACAGACAAACGACGGACGGCCACGCTTCGCGGAGGACCGCCGGGTCATGGTGACCCGGCGGTTTCGCTTTTCGGCAGGCGCACGAGCGCGCGCAGCGCCTCCTCCAGCTGGCCGAGCACGATGGTCATGACCGCCGCGCGCTCGCCCGGGTCGCTGCGCTCGGACGCCTCCTCGAGCGCGAAGAGCAGCATGCGGGTCACGCCCGGGCAGCTGTCGAGATCGAGGAGGAGGTCCATCACCGCGGCCTCGACCGCGCGCGGGCTGCGGCGGACGCGAGGGCGGCGCGCCCGGTCCAGGCCACGGTGGACCGAGACCAGCTCCGCCGCCCCGCAGCGCGCGAACACGCGGCTGGCGAACTGGCTGGGCAAGGACGAGAGCGGCCGGCGCTCGCGCGAACCGACGAGCGGCGCCAGGCGGGCGACCGGCACCGCGAAGTTGAGGTTCTGCCCCACGCGATGGGTGGCGGTGGCGACGCCGACCACCTCGCCGCGGTCGCTCAGCACCGGCCCGCCCGACGAGCCGGGCGAGATCGGCGCGCTGATCTGGAGGAGCTCCGCGCTGCCCTGCTCGCGCACCGCGCTGACCAGGCCGTCGGACACGGTGTTCTCGAGCCCCTCGGGATGGCCGATGGCGACCACGCGCTCGCCCGCCTCGATCGGCCGGCGGGCCAGGCGCAGCGGCGGCAGGCGGTGGGCGTCGATGGCCAGGACCACGACGTCCTGCTCCTCGTCGAGGGCCACGACCTCGACGCGGGTGAAGGCGCGGCCGTCGGCCAGCACGATCTCGAGCGCGCCCGCGTCCTCGACCACGTGCAGGCTGGTCGCGATGAGGCCGTCGGCGGCGACCACGAAGCCGGACCCGATGCGGCCGCGAGAGCGGATCTGAACGACCGAGGGCGTGGCGAGGCGGGCGATCTCGGCCGGCGTCATGGGTGGGGCCGCGAGGCCGGGTGCGGAGGCCGCGTGGCCCTGGGCCGGCCCGGCGCCCGCGCAGCCGGTCGCGGCCTGCGCGGCGAGAAGGAAACAGGAGACCGGGGACAGGAGGCGGGAGACGGGAGCCAGGAATCCAGCCCCGGCGGCAGACCATGGTCTGCCTTCCTGTCTCCCCTCTCCTGCGTGCTGACTCCTGTCTCCTGTTTGCTTCACTCGCGGGCCTCCCGGCGGCCGCAGGCCAGCTCGTCCAGCTCGCAGGCCCGCGCGCGCAGGTGCGCCGCCCGCTTCGAGTCCGGCGCCACGCCCTCGCCGCGGGCGAACATCTTGCCCAGGGCCAGGCAGCCGAACGCCCGGTTCAGGTCGCAGGCCCGGCGGTAGAGCTCGGCGGCGCGCCCGGCGCTGCGCGGAACGCCGCGGCCCTGGCGCACCAGGTGGCCGAGCACGACGCACGCGTCCTCGTCGCCCGCGGCGCAGCGCCGGCCGGCGCGGGCGGCCAGCCGGCGCGGGCGCGGCGCGGGCCGGTGCGCGCCGCCCGCCCGATCGATCGCGCGGCACGAGCCGGCGTGTCCCGACAGGCAGGCCTTGAGCTCGAGGAAGAGCGAGGCCTCGTCGCTCTCGACCACGCCCTCGCCGCGGCGGAACAGGAGCGCGAGCGCCGCGCAGCCCGAGCCGTGGCCCATGTCGCACGCCTTGAGGAAGAAGCGGGCCGCGCGCGATGCGCTCTGCCTCACCCCCTTGCCCAGGCGATAGGCGATTCCGAGGTTCTTGCACGCCACCGGTTCGCCCTCCGCGCATGCCATGACGTAGAGCGCGGCGGCCCGGCGGTGATCGCGCGGCAGCGCGTCGCTGTTCTCGAAGAGCGTGCCCAGCACGGTGCACGCCTCGGCCAGCCCCTTGACGCAGGCCATCTCGTAGAGCTCGGCGGCGGTCCGGATGTCCTGGTCCACCCCGAGGCCGCGCTCGTACTGCTCGCCCAGCGACGCACACGCCCGCGCGTCGCCGCCGTCGCACGCGCGCGCGATCCGGTCGACCCGGCGCTCCTCCTCCATCGGCGGCCCCGCGCGATCGGCTGGCCGCCGCACCGGCGGCGCGCCGCGCGGTCCGCCGCAGCCGCCGGCGAGCGCGACCGCGAGCGCGACCGGGACCGCGCGCGCGATGGACCCGGCCGCTCCCCGTCGCTCCGGCATCAACGCGCTCCCTTGCAAGCGCAGGGTGCCAATCGCGCCGCGGCAACCCGGCGTGATCGCGCCGCGCACCGCTGCCGCGCTCCAGCAGCACCGGAGCCCTCGGCCACCACCACTCGCGGCCGGCGCGCGTCCACACCGGCCACCACCACTCGCGGCCGGCGCGCGTCCACACCGGCCGGCATCACCGGCGTCCGGCGCGCCGCCGCGCGTTGGCGCAAGTCGTGGTTCCGGGCTAGCTTAGGCCCCATGCGACGACTCGCCGCGGTCGGGCTGACCCTGTGGCTCGCCGCGCTGGCGAGCTCGGCCGGCTGCGGGGCGCGCGGTGCCGCTCGC
>DATFRY010000417.1:0-6182 GCA_035262925.1 Kofleriaceae bacterium
CGGCGCGGCGGGCGGCGCCGCGGCCTTCGCGTCGGGGGACGGCGCGGCCTTCGCGGCCGGCCTGGCGTGCAGCGAGGCGCCCTGGGCGATCCACCTGACCACCGTGGCGCGCTCCTCGTCGGTCATCTTCGTGCGGTTGGCGAACGGCATCGTGCCCCCCTCCACGCGCACCCGCATGCGCGGCGCGGCGGCCGCGATCTGCTCCGGCGTGTCGAGCATGAGCCCGTTGGGCGCCACCCGGAACAGCGCGTCCGACGGCGTGGCGCTGTGACAGGCGACGCAGCGCAAGGACACGATCGCGCGCACCGAATCGAACGCCACCGGCGGTCCGGCCGCGAGCTCGGCGTCCGACCGGCCCGAGCGCGCCGGCGACGCGACCAGCGCACAGGCCACCGCGATCGCGGTCGCGGCGCTCCCCACCAGCGCGGGCCGCCATCCGCGGAACGTGAAGCGGATGTTCATGAAGTGGCGGACCAGCGCGCCGCCCACCATCAGCGCCGCGAGGATGAGCCAGTTGAGCCGGTGGCTGTACGTGCTGGGGAAGTGATTGCTCACCATGATGAAGATGAGCGGGAACGTCATGTAGTTGTTGTGGATGGAGCGCTGCTTGGCGCGCAGCGACAGCGACCGGTCCTGCTCGCGCCCCTCGCGCGTCGCGTCCACCAGGTCGCGCTGCGACGGGATGATGATGAGCCAGACGTTGCCGGTCATGAGCGTCCCGAGCAGGACGCCGACGTGGATGAAGGCCGCGCGCGGGGTCATCACCTGGCTCAGCCACCACGTGGCCGCCAGGAGCAGCGCGCCGCAGATCGCGCCGGCGACTGCCGGCGAGCGACGCAGCGGCGAGCGCCACAGGAGATCGTAGACCACCCATCCGCCGAGCAGCGTGCCCACCGCCGCGGTGACCGCCGCGCTGTAGCTGGCGTGGCCGGCCCCCGGGTCGACCAGCCAGGCGCCCTCGCCCAGGTAGTAGACCACCACGAGGAGGAGGATGCCGCTCGCCCAGGTGGACAGGTTCTGCCACATGAACCAGTGCAGCGGGTCGGGCATCTGGCCCGGCCGCAGCATCTTCTTCTCGATCTGGTAGAAGCCGCCCGAGTGGAGCAGCCAGATCTCGCCGTCGATGCCCTCTTTCTTGACCAGGTTGCGGTCCAGCCAGTTGAAGAGGAGAGAGTTGCCGATCCACATGATGCCGGCGATCACGTGGAACCAGCGGATCAGCAGATCGAGCAGCGCGCCTGGGCTCATGCCGGCCGTCAGAGTACACCGACGGGGCACCGGCGGGCCCGATCCGGCCCGCCGGGAACATGGACGGGGTCACCCTCGGCGCCACCTGACGAGGCCGACGATCGAGAGCGTCACTTCGCGGGCGGCGCCGGGCTCCACCTCGCGCCCTGCGGCGCCTTGCCCGGCCGGTTCGCGCCGCGCAGGGTCACGACGTAGGCGGCCAGCTGCTTGCAGTCGGCCGTGCCGAGCAAGAGCCCCCACGACGGCATGCCCTTGCCGTCGCGGCCGCGCAGGATCGTCTGGTAGATGTCGAGCGCGGCGCCGCCGCCGATCCAGAAATCGTCGGTGAGGTTGGGGCCGATGTTGCCCTCGGCGCCCGCGCCGTGGCACCTGGCGCAGTTGCGCGCGAACGCCCCCTCGCCGGCGCGCACGGCGAGCTTGTCGCGGGCCAGGTCGGCGAGGACCTGCTCGGTGACCGGCTCGCCGGTGTCGAGCGCGGCGGCGCGCTCGGCCACGTAGCGCTCGAGCGGCGTGGGCGAGAGGTGCAGCGCCTCCGTCCACAGCCAGGTGCCGGCCGCGAGCGCGACGGTCAGGCTGGTCGCCCACAGCCACCAGCGCGGCACCGGGCCGCCGGATTCCCCGCGCGCGTCGCCCACCGGTCTCATTGCGGCTGCCCCAGCCTCTGCAAATACGCGATGAGCGCGACGATCGCGCTGTCGGGGGCGGCCTCGACGCGGCCGGTCTGGCGCAGCTCGGCCGCGATCGCGCGCCCCTCGACCAGCGCCGCCGCCGCCGCGCCCTCGACGGCGCGGTCGCCGTAGGGCACGCCCGCCGCGCGCAAGGCGCGCATCCGCGCCGGGAGCCCGGCGAGGTCGACGCGCTCGCCGACCAGGTGAGGGTAGGGCGGCATGATGGAGCCCGGCGTCACCGAGCGAGGATCGATCATGTGCTGGTAGTGCCAGAGGCCCGGGTAGCGGCCGCCGATGCGCGCCAGATCGGGGCCGATGCGCCGCGAGCCCCACTGGAACGGATGATCGTAGAGCGACTCGGCTGCCGACGAGACCTCTCCGTAGCGCGCCACCTCCCACAGGAAGGGCCGGATCATCTGCGAGTGGCAGGCGCGGCAGCCCTCGGCGATGTAGATGTCGCGGCCGGCCAGCTGGAGCGGGCTGTAGGGCGCGCTCTCGCCCGGCACCGGCTCGGTCCCGCGGGCGAGGAGCGGCGCGATCTCGACGGCCCCGCCCACCAGGACCGCGGCGGCGACCAGGAGGGTGAGCGCGCGCCCGCTGCGCTCGAGCCCCGCGTGCCAGCTCGGCCGCTCGGAGTCGCGCCGGGCCGCGGCGCCGGCGATCCCGCCCATCGCGAGCAGGAGGGCGAGGAAGAACAGGCCCAGGGCGGCCAGCGGATTGGCGAAGCCGGCCGCGACCAGGAGGCCGATGACCGTCGCCGCGATCAGGACCGGCTTCGCGAACAGCAGACCGCGCACAGCGTCGCCGCGCGCGCTCTCGGACGAGGCGGCCTCGGCCTCGGCTCCGGTCTCGACGGCCGCATCATGGATCGGCTCGGGCTCGGTCGCGACCGGCTCGCGCTCGCCGTGTCCGACGGTGGCGCGGCCGCGGCGGATGGTGCTGGCCAGGTTCCAGGCCATGAGGAGGAAGCCGCCCAGGTAGAGCGCGCCGCCCCCCATGCGCGCCCAGTAGAGGACCCGCACCGCGGTCACGGTCTCGAGGAAGCTGTACGCCATGCCGCCGGTGGGCCCCTCGGCGCGCCACATCAGCCCCTCGGTCGCGCCGGCGATCCACATGGCCGAGAGATAGACCAGGGTGCCGACCACGGCGGCGTAGAGGTGAGCGCCGGCCGCGGCGCGCGAGCGCAGCTCCGTGCCGACCATGCGCGGCACCATCCAGTAGAAGATGCCGGCCGCCATCAGGCCGTCGAAGCCGAGCGCGGTGGCGTGGACGTGGCCGATGGTCCAGTCGGTGTAGTGGGCAAGCCCCGCGACCGACTTGAAGCTGAGGACCGAGCCCTCGACCGCGGCCAGGCCGTGAAACAGGAGCGCGGCGATGAAGAACGACAGCGCCGGCTCGGCGCGCAGGCGCGACCACGCGCCGCGCACCGTGAGCAGCCCGTTCGCCACCCCGGCCCACAGCGCCGCCCACAGGAGCAGCCCGGTGGCGGCGCCGGCCGACTGGGCCCAGTCGGAGAGCGCGGTGTCGAGCAGGTGCTGCGGCGCGGTCCACCCCGAGATGGTGATGACGGCCCAGAAGTGGATGATCGCCAGGCGGTGCGAGTAGATCGGTCGCCCTGCCGCGCTCGGCAGGAAGTAGTAGAGGAGGCCGAGCGCCGGCACGGTCAGGAAGAACCCGACGGCCGCCTCTCCGTGCCACCACGCGACCAGCGCGCCCTCGACGCCGCCGAGGAGCGGATAGCTCGCGAGCGCGGCGACCGGCACATCGACGCTGCCGACCGCGTGCGCCGCGCCGAACGCGACGATGGTGGCGATGGTGAACCAGATCGCGGGGTGGAGCCGAGGCTGGTTGCGGCGCGCGATCATCCAGAAGAAGTGGACCGCGAAGGCCAGCCACGAGAGCGCCAGCAGGAGGTTGATGGGCCACGCCAGCTCGGCCAGCTCCACGCCGCGCGAGTGGCCGAGCGGGAGGGTGACGGCGGCCGCCGCGGCGCACAGCTGCCAGCTCCAGAAGTGGAGGGCGGCCAGGCGCTCCGACGGCAGCGCGACGCGGAGCAGGCGCTGACTCGAGTAGTAGATGCCGGCGAAGATCATGTTGCCGGCGAACGCGAGCACGACGGTGGTGGTGTGGACGGGCCGCAGGCGGCCGAACGTCAGCGCCGGGGACAGGTTGGCGCGCCAGTTGACCAGCTGCAGCGCGATGAGCAGGCCGACCGCCATGCCGAGCGCGCCCCACACCAGCGCGGCGACGACGAAGCGCAGCGCGACGCGGTCGCTGTACACGACGGCGTCCGCGCGGGCGTGCTGCGCGGTCCTGGCCTCGGCACCGGTCACGGGAGGCGCAGTCTACCAGCGCTCATGCTAGGGTCGCGCCTGGAAGTCACTCTCGCGGCTCCGCCTGGCCGCGTCCGGTGAGCGCGCGCGATGAGCACGTCGATCGATGAACAGGTCCGCTGACGTCGAGCAGTTCCGGCTGGAGCGCGTGTCCCGGAGGTGGGGCGACCGGCCCGCGCTCGAGGAGGTGTCGCTCACCATCCGGCCCGGCGAGCGGATCCTGCTCGCCGGCCCGAGCGGCTCGGGCAAGACCACGCTCCTCCGCCTCCTGGCCGGCGTGCTGCGCCCGTCGAGCGGCACCATCCACGTCGAAGGCGTCGACCTCATGGGCATGGGGCCGCGCCAGGTGCGCCGCCACCGCGCCCGCTGCGCCATCGTCGAGCAGGGCGCTCTGCTGGTGCCGCAGTCGGACGTGCACCACAACGTGCTGGCGGGGCGAGTCGCGACCATGCCGTGGCACGCGATCGTGTGGTCGGCGCTGTGGCGCACCGAGTCCGAGCGGGTGCGCGAGCTCCTGGCGCGCGTGGGCCTGGCCGATCGCCAGTGGGACAGCGCGGGCAACCTGAGCGGCGGGCAGCAGCAGCGGGTCGCGATCGCGCGCGCGCTCATCGCGTCGCCCGCGATCCTCCTGGCCGACGAGCCGACCTCGTCGCTCGACCCCGCCACCGCCCGCGACGTCACCGACCTCCTCCTCGAGCAGGCGGGCGACGGCGGGGCGACCCTGGTCTTCTGCAGCCACTGGATCAGCATCGCGCGCGATCGCGTGCACCGGGTGCTCGGGATCCGCGGCGGCCGCGTCGTGCTCGACGCGCGACCGGAGGACGTCGGCAAGGACGCGCTCGACAGCCTGTACCGAGGCAGTCGCGAGCAGATGTAGGCCGGCGCTCAAGGACGCAGACATGGTCGTGCGCCGCCTCGCCATCGCCGCGCTCATCGTGCTGTCGCTGGCGGCGGCGGCGAAGGGGAGCGGCCTGCACCTGGGGCGGCTGCTCGACGCGGGGGGCGCGGCCACCGCGTGGGACGTGCTCTCGGCCTTCGCGAGGCCGGACCTCGGCGGCGAGTTCCTGGCCCGCATCGCGCGGCTCTCGCTCGAGAGCCTGTTCATCGGCGTCCTCGGCACCGGGCTGGCGGCGCTGTTCGGCGTCTCGCTGGCGCTGGTGGCCGCGCGCGTGCCCGACCTGCCGGATCCACCGGGCCGCGCCGCCGCGGTCCGGCTGGTTGGCGGCGGCGTTCGCTTCTGCGTGCGCTTCCTGCTCGGCTTCCTGCGGGCGGTGCCCGACATCGTGTGGGCGTTCCTGTTCGTGCGCGCGCTCGGCCTCGGCCCGGGCGCGGCGGTGCTCGCCATCGCCGTCTCCACCGGCGGCATCATGGGCAAGCTCTTCGCCGAGCTGGCCGAGGCGGTCGATCCGGGGCCGGTCCACGCGCTGCGGCGCGCCGGCGCCGGTCGCCTCGGCGTCCTCGTCTACGGGGTCCTGCCCCAGGTGCAGCGCCAGCTCGTGGCCTACACGCTCTTTCGCCTGGAGTGCTCGATCCGCAGCGCCTCCATCCTCGGCCTGGTCGGGGCCGGCGGGCTGGGCACCGAGATCGCGCTCAGCGTGCGCTACTTCCAGTACGACAAGCTGGCCACCGCGCTCATCGCCGTGCTGGTGTTCGTGATCGCGCTCGAGGCGGTGAGCGCGCGCCTGCGCCGCATGCGCGGTCGCTGGAGCGCAGCCGCCCTGCTGCTCGGCTGTGCGGCGTCGGTGGCCTTTCTCGACGTCCCGTGGTCGGACCTGTGGCGCTCGGGTCTCGCCGCGGGCGGGATGTGGATCGGCGGCGCCGCCGGCGCGATGGGCGTCGCGAGGCGGGCGGTGCCGCTGGCTCTGGAGACGGTGGCCATGGCCTGGTGCGCCACGGTCGCGGCTGCCGCGGTCGCCTTCGCGCTGGCGCCGCT
>DATFRY010000418.1:0-14723 GCA_035262925.1 Kofleriaceae bacterium
TGGCGAAGATCAGCCGACGGCAGCCGGAAGAACGGGGTCTGGCCGTGCCTCAGGTACTCGAACGCGCTCTGCTGCGACATGATGACTCCTCTCGAGCTCCAGTAGCGTCAGGATCCGCTGGCGCGCCTCGGCGGCCAGCTCGGCGGCGGCGCGCCGCCCCGGCCACATCGGCGCGCCGAACGCCGCCCGCACCGCGACGCGCTCCTTGCCGGCGGTGCGCAGGTAGTGCGGTACGAAGGTCTCGTCCCCGACCCAGGCGGCGCCCGGATCCGCATACGAGAGCGCGACGGGAACGATCGGCACCTGGGCGAGCGCGGCGGCGCCGAAGATGCCGCGCCGGAACGGCAGCACCTGGTCGCCGCGCGTGGTGGTGCCCTCGGGAAAGTTGAGCACGCTGCTCCCGGCGCGCAGCGCGGCCAGCGCACGCCGCAGGACCCGCGCGCCGCTCCAGGCGCACGCGCGGTCGACCAGGAGCACGCCTCGCGCCCGCGCCACCGCGCCGATGAGAGGCCAGCGCCCGACCTCGCCCTTGCAGAGCGGATGCGCCGGCACGAGCGCGAGCAGCGCGATCGGGTCGAGGTAGCTCACGTGGTTGGCGACCAGCACGCACGGGCGGCGCGGCAACTCGCCCACGACCTCGATCGACAGCCCGTGCTCGCGGGCCAGATGCGCGAGCGCCCGCGACAGACTGGCCGCCGGATCGATCGCCGCCCCTGTGCCGAGGGCCAGCTGGTGCGCCACCGTCCCCCCGGTGACGACCACGCGCCGCGCGCAGCGGATCCACCCGCCGAGCCCACCCATCAGGCCGCGCCTGCCGAGGCTTGCTCGCTGGGCCGGTCGACCAGGCCCATGCGGGCGTACTTGTCGCGCAGCGCCTCGAAGCGGGTGCGGTCGATGCGCGACACGATGCGGTCGTCGCCCGGGCCGTAGAAGTCGCGTCGCACCTCGACGTCGACCGCGCCCAGCATGCGGTGCAGGTTGCGCGCCGGCAGGTTGGTCTCCTCGACCGTGAACCAGCAGCTGTCCACGCGATCGAGGATCCCCGACAGGAACGCGCGGATGGCCAGCGCCACCGCGCGCGTCCGCTGATACGCCGGCGCGATCGCGAGCGTTGTGCAGTAGGCCTCGCGCTCGCGCACGAAGGCGAGCAGGTAGCCGATCGCCTGCCCGTCCGCGAGCACCAGGAAGCAGCTATCGGCGAAGAACTCGCAGCACAGGCGAAGATAGTAGGGACACAGGACCGCCTGCCCCTGGGCGCCGAAGACCTCCTGCTCGAGGCGAGCGAGCGCCTCGAAGTCCGTCTTCAACAGCGTGCGAACCTGGAACTGAGCCATGAGTCACCTCCCGTTGCTGCCGACCATGAACGACTCAGGTCACCGTTCGGATCCGGACCGCCGAATTCGATGTGAACCGAAAGTGAAAACTTGCGGTGATCTGCCTGCTCGTGCCGCGCGCGCAGCGGCGCCGCGCGCTCGCCACGCACCTGTCACGCGCCTCTCACGCGGCGAGACGAATCTGCCACCCGGCGCGGCTATCGTTACCGGGTCGTGGAGACCGGCGCCGCATCACCGCTTCGCACCGCGGTCCGCATGTACCGGCGCTCCGTGCGCGCGGGCGCCTTCGCCTGCGAGCTGGTCACGCGACTGCCCTGGCTGGGCGCGCGCGACGCACACTGGATCGCCGAGAACCTGTCGGCGCTGCGCGGCACCGCCCTCGAGGTGCGGGGCGACTTGCCCGATGCGTCCGCCGCGGCGCTCGTCATCGCCGAGCCGTGCGCGGCGGCGGCGCTGGCCGTGCTATCCGCCGTCCCGCTCGCCTCGATGGGCCCGAGCCTGGCCGCGCGGGCCGAGCCCTGGTGGCCGCGCGGCACCGGCGCTCCGGTGCTCCTGTCGACCGGCGACGCCGGCGAGCTCGAGCGCCTGGCCGCTTGCGGTGCGCGCGTCGTCCCGGTCGCCGTGTGGCTGACCTGCCCGCCGACCGGTGCGCGCCTGGCGTGGCCGGTGCGCACCGCGGCCACGCGCGCCCGCCTCTCGTTCGGCGCGCCGCTGGCGCTCCGGCCCGGCCAGGCCGGCCGAGACATCGCCGCGCGCGCGGTCGCCGAGATCGATCGCCTCGGGCGCCTCGCGCCGCAGGCAGCGTGAGCCTGCGCCACCGACGCGGCGATCCCCTGCCCGAGCTCGCCGCTCTCCTCCGGCTGGCCGGCGAGGTCGAGCGATGCGGCCGGGTCGAGGTCCTGACCGAAGTGACCGACGGCGAGAGGCGCCATCCGATCCTCGCGCTCCACTTCGGGCCCGCGGCGCGCGACGTGCCGGTCCTCCTCCTGGTCGGCGGCGTTCACGGCCTCGAGCGCATCGGCACCGAGGTGGTGCTGGCCTTCGCGACCACCTTCTGCCGCCGGCTGACCTGGGATCGCATCTCCGCGGCCGCGCTCGAGCAGGCGCGCCTGGTGGTGGTCCCGCTGGTCAACCCGGTCGGCATGGCGCAGCGGACTCGGGCCAACGGCCGCGGCGTCGATCTCATGCGCAACGCGCCCGATCACCCGGAAGGCTGGGCCACCCCGCTCATCGGCGGCCAGCGCCTGTCGCGCAGGCTGCCCTGGTACCGCGGTCGAGCCGGCGACGCGATGGAGCCGGAGGCGCTCGCCCTGCTCGACCTGGTCGAGCGCGAAGCGTTCGGCGCCGAGCTCGCGGTCGTGCTCGACGTCCACTCCGGCTTCGGCCTGGTCGATCGGCTCTGGTTCCCCTACGCCCGCACGCGCCGCCCGCTACCTCACCTGGCCGAGCTGTACGCGCTGCGCCGGCTGCTGGACGACACTCTCCCGCACCACGTCTATCACATGGAGCCGCAGGCGCAGACCTACACGGTCAAGGGCGATCTCTGGGACCACCTGTACGACCGGCGAGTCGCCGACGGGACCCCCGGCGCGCTCCTGCCGCTCACGCTCGAGATGGGCTCATGGATGTGGCTCAAGAAGAATCCCCGCCAGGTCCTCTCGGTGCTGGGCTCTTTCAACCCGGTCGTCCCGCATCGCCTGCGCCGCACCCTGCGCCGCCACCTCCTGCTGATCGACTTCCTGCACCGCGCGGTCGCCGCTCACCG
Organism: Kofleriaceae bacterium; assembly: GCA_035262925.1. Lineage (GTDB taxonomy): Bacteria > Myxococcota_A > Polyangia > Haliangiales > Haliangiaceae > DATFRY01. Next base: position 3,100 of record DATFRY010000418.1, read on the forward strand.
GGCCTGGGCCAGCCCGAGCGCCGAGGATCGCGCACGTCTCGCCCGCTCCGCGTTCGACCTGTGGTACGGGCCCTGAGCCCGGCAACTCTGTTCTCGTTCCGGCCGTCAGTCGTCACGCTCCCCCTCGAGGCGCTCCACCCGCGCTTCGAGCTGCGACACTCTCCCGGGCAGATCACGGTAGCGGTCGTCGGCTCCGCGGATCCGGTCGCTCACGTTGTCGAGGATCGTGTTCGTCCAGGTCGCGAGCTGGCGGCCGAGCTCCGCGCTGAACACTCCGATCACTCGGTTGGCCGAGTCCGCGATGGCGAAGTGCAAGCGCTGCTCGAGCGCGCGCATCTCGCCGCGCAGCTCGTCGCGGATGCCGTGCATCTCGCCGCGCAGCTCGTCGCGGATGCCGTGCATCTCGCCGCGCAGCTCGTCGCGGATGGTGTACATCTCGCCGCGCAGCTCGTCGCGGATGCCGTGCATCTCGCCGCGCAGCTCGTCGCGCAGCCCGTCGCGGATGCTGTACATCTCGCCGCGCAGATCGTCGCGAAGGTGGTCGCGCACACCGTACAACTCGCCGCGGAACTCGTTCGCGAGCTCGACGAGATCTCCCTTCGTGGCTGGAGCGCTCAGATCCACGTCACGCCATCCTATGGGTCGACTCGTTCATGGGCAACGCGAGAACGCGATGCACATGTCGCGCCGTCTCCAAGTCCGCATCCCGTCGTCGGGAGCGTCCGCACCCTCGGACGCGGCGTCCCGGACCCGGACGAATCTCGGACGCCTCAGTGGGTCGGTCGCGGCACGGCGATGCAGGGTCGTGGCCTGGCCGACGGCGCTCGGCGCTCGGCGCGCGTCATCGCGTCCGCGACCTTCGCCTTCCACCTCCTGATCGGGGCGACGGGCGCTCGCTGACCCGCGGCGGCGCCAGGCCGAGGCGGCGCATCATCGCGCGCACGGTGGCGGATGCGTCGCGCGCCTGCCCGCGGCCGACCTGGCCGAGCAGGCGCGACGCGGCGGTCGCGCTGCCGCCGGCGCGCTCGAGCGCCTCCGCGAGCGCGGCGCGCTCGAGCGCGGCGGACTCGCGGCGCAGGTTGAAGGTGCCGGCCGCGATCTGGCGGACCAGGGCCGCGCGGTCGATGACGCCGCCGTCGCCGCCACCCTGCGCGTGCCCCTGGTCATCGCCCGCGGCGCCGGCGCCGCGCCCGAGCAGCCGGGCCGGCAGGTCGCCGAGCAGGAGCTCGTCGCCGGCCTGCTTGTGGACCAGGGCGTGGAAGATGGCGTTTCGCAGCTCTCGCACGTTGCCGGGCCAGGGATAGGCGGCGAGCGCGGCCACGGCACGCGGGCTGCAGCCGCGGACGCGCGCGCTCGGCTCGCCGCGCTCCTCCTCGTAGTAGCGCGCGATGAAGTGCTCGGCCAGCGGCGGGATGTCCTCGGCCCGCTCGCGCAGCGGTGGCATGTGGATCGTGACGATGGCCAGTCGCTCGTACAGGTCCTGGCCGAAGGCCCCGTCCGCGATGAGCCGGCGCAGGTCGCGGTTGGTGGCCGCCACCAGGCGGAAGTCGACCTCGCGCCACTCGTTCTCGCCCAGACGGGACACGACGCGGTCCTCGAGCACGCGCAGGAGCTTGGCCTGCAGGGTGGGCGGCGTGTCGTCGATCTCGTCGAGGAAGACGGTGCCGCCGGCGGCCGCCGCGAGCAGCCCGTCGTAGCTCTGCACCGCGCCCGAGAACGCGCCGCGCGCGAAGCCGAACAGCTCCGCCTCCATGAGGTCGTCGGGGATGGCGGCGCAGTTGATCGGCACGAAGAGATGCGCGGCGCGCGCCGAGAGGCGATGGAGCGTGCGCGCGGCGACGTCCTTGCCGGTGCCGGTCTCGCCGGTCAGCAGCACCGGCATCGATGTGCGCGCCGCGCGCGCGAGCTCGATGCGGACCGCGCGCAGCGCCGCGCTGGGACCGATGAGGCCGCCGGGCGCCGGCTCGCGCCCGGCGGCGGCCGCGAGCTCGCGCAGGCGGGCGACGAGCTGCGCCGCTCCGTCGGGCTCTGCGAGCGACAGCGTCTCGTAGGCGCCCGCCCGCGCCGCGCGCATCGCGTCGGCCAGCGCGACGGCGCCGGGACGGATCCATATCCACGGTCCGACCGGCGGCCGGTCCGGCAGGCGGGCCACGACCACGGCCGTGGCGAGCGCGTCGCCCGCGCGCCCAGCGCGCCTCTCGATGCCGGCGCCACGCAACTCGTGCTCCCACGTCGACGGTGGCGCGGCTCCGATCCATCGCAGGAGCAGCGCCCCGGGCACGCTGGCCGGCGCGACAGGCTCGGATGATTCGCGGCGCCCGGCCGACTCGCCGCGCCCGGCCAGCTCGCCGCGCCCGGCCGACTCGCCGCGCCCGGCCGACTCGCCGCGCCCGGCCGACTCGCCGCGCCCGGCCAGCTCGCCGCGCCCGGCCGACTCGCCGCGCCCGGCCGACTCGCCGCGCCCGGCCGACTCGCCGCGCCCGGCCGACTTGCCCCGCTTCGAAATCATTTTACGACACCGTAAATCGATTTCGGTCCGCGCGGCAATGCGTGCGAGCGGGCCCCGAGCGCGGTCGCCTACTTGGCGGTCGGCGGTGCGCGATCGCTCACGCGGAACGGCGCGTGCTTCATCCCGACCCGGAGGTGCCGCTCATGATGGTTCTGTTTCGCGATCAGACGACGCTTGTCTTCGCCGCTGCGATCGCCCTTCTGTTCCTCATCTGCACGTTGCTCTGGCTCGGGTTGCGCGTCATCCGCGAGGACGAGTCCGGTCTCGTCATCAAGAAGTTCGGACCGCCGCTCCCCTCCGGGCGCATCGTCGCCACGCGCGGCGAGGCTGGCTACCAGGCGCGCATGTTGCCGCCCGGCTGGCACTTCGGCGTGTGGCGCTGGCGCTATCGCGTGGAGCGCGTGCCGCTGGTCGTCGTCCCGGCCGGCCAGATCGCGCTCGTCCTCGCGCACGACGGCACGCCGATGAGACCGGACCGCGTGCTCGGCCGCGAGGTCCCCTGCGCCAGCTTCCAGGACGCGGAGGCCTTCCTGCACAGCGGCGGCGAGCGCGGCCGCCAGCTCACCCTGCTCCCGGCGGGCTCGTACCGCATCAACCCCGCGCTCTTCGAGGTGATCACGCGCAGTGACGCGGAGCGTCATGGCCTGTCAGCCGAAAAGTTGACCGTGTTCCACGTGGCACCCGACACCGTCGGTGTCGTGACCGCGCTGGACGGCCGCGCGATCCCCGCCGGCGACCTGGCCGGTCCCGTGGTCGCGGGCCATGACAGCTTCCAGCGCGCGCAGGCCTTCATCGACGCGGACGGCTGCCGCGGACTTCAAGAACAGGTGCTGCTGGCCGGCTCGTGGAACCTCAACCCGTGGTTCGTCGATGTCGAGGTCGTCGCGATGACCGAGATCCCCATCGGCTACGTCGGCGTGGTGGTGAGCTACGTCGGCGCGGAGCACCTGGACGTGTCGGGCGACTCGTTCAAGCACGGCGACCTGGTCGAGCGCGGGCGCAAGGGCGTGTGGGTCGAGCCGCTCCTGCCCGGCAAGCATCCCATCAACCCGCGCGTCATGAGAGTCGAGCTCGTGCCGACCACCAACATCGTCCTCAACTGGGCGCAGCGCACCGAGTCGCATCGCTACGACGAGCGCCTCTCGCCCATCACCGTCCGCTCGCGCGACGGCTTCTCGTTCAGCATCGACGTGTCGCAGATCATCCACATCGGCATGAAGCAGGCCCCTCGAGTCATCTCGCGGGTCGGGTCGATGCAGAACCTGGTCGACCACGTGCTCCAGCCGACGGTGGGCAACTACTTCCGCAACTCGGCGCAGCAGGTCACCGTGCTCGAGTTCCTGTCCGCGCGCGAGCAGCGCCAGCGCGAGGCCGTCGAGCACATCCGGCGCGCCCTCGGGACCTACGACGTGGAGTGCATCGACACCCTCATCGGCGACATCGTGCCGCCGGCGGAGCTGATGAAGACGCAGACCGATCGCAAGATCGCCGAGGAGCTGCAGCGCACCTACGACGCGCAGCGCGAGGCGCAGGTGCGGCGCCAGACCCTCGAGCGCGAGACCGCCGTGGCCAACATGCAGGCCGAGGTGGTGCGCAGCGAGCAGATGGTGAGCATCGCGCAGCGCAACGCGCAGGCGGTCGGCGAGTCGGCGCGCGGCGAGGCCACGGCGATCCGGCTGCGCGCCGAGGCCGAGGGCGAGGCGCTGAGCTTGCGCGGCGACGGCGAGGCGACCGCCGAGCGCGCGGTCGGACTGGCGCGGGCCGAGGTCTACCGCGAGGGCCGCGCGGCGATGGGCGAGGACGCGTACGCCGCGCTGCAGATCGCTACCGTGCTGGGCGAGAACAAGGTCAAGCTGGTCCCCGAGGTGTCGGTGGCCGGCAACGGCAGCAGCCACGGCCTGGTCGACCTCCTGCTCGCGCGCATGGCGGCCACGAAGTCGTGAACGGCGCCGCACAGCGCGCGGCCGGCGAACGAAAGCACGACGGACGCGCCGGTGAGTGACCGAGTGAGCCAACGAATCAGTGAGTGAGTGAACGAGTGAGCGGTCACCGGCCAGGTGACCCGAAGGGCATGGCAGCCGCGTCGCGGTCCGCGCGGCGCGGCTGCCGGCCGACACCTGGCGCGGACCCGGCACCCGCCGGCTCGGTCTTTCCCGGCGGACCCGACGCGGAAACGGCGCGGAAACCCGCACCTGTCACGCTCTCCGGGATGAAGTCATCCACCGGGCATCGCCGCCCCGTCGCGCTCCACGTGCACCCGCCGGTCCCGGACCTCGCCGGCCTGTTCGCGGCGCTCGAGCCCGGCGCCCTGCGCGCCCCGCTCGGCGACGTGCTGGCCGCGTCGTGCGCGCAGATGTCGCGCCTCCTCGCGGCCGACGTGGTCAGCGTGTACGTGCGCGAGATGGGCGGCGACGAGGACGTCCTGACCGTGCAGGGCAACGTCGGCCTGTCGAGCGAGGTCGTCGGCAACCTCCGCCTCGCCGTCGGCGAGGGCCTGGTCGGCTGGGTCGCCGAGTGCCTGCACCCGGTCTCCGTCGGTGCGGCCGACGCCGATCCGCGCTTCAAGCCGGTGCGCGGCATCGGCGAGGAGCTCTACCCGGTCATGATCGCGCATCCGATCGTGCGCCGCGGGCGCTGCCTCGGCGTGCTGGTCTTCCAGCGCGCGGCCGCCGCCCACGCCTTCGCCGCGCCCGAGCTCGCCATGGCCAGTTTTCTGGCCGAGGCGATCGGCCTCATGCTCGAGGCGGCCAGCCACCAGGCGCCGGCGCGCGCCCACGTCGGCACCGAGGCCGTGTGCCTGCTCGGCCGGCCGCTGTCTCCCGGCCTCGCGATGGGCCGCGTGGAGCTCATCCCGACCGCCGAGTCGCTGGCCGGGCAGGGCGCGCCGCCCATCGGCCGCCGGCAGATCGCGCACGGCCTCGAGCGCATGGAGCGCGACCTCGTCCGCCTGCGCGGCCGGCTCGGCGCGCCGCTCGATCCGCTGGTCGAGCGCACCGTGACCCGGCTGGAGCTGTTCCTGTCCGACGGCCGCCTGCGCGAGCGCGCCCTCGCCGCGCCGGGCGGAAACCTCGCCTCGCTCGCGCGCGACTACGCCCGCGCCTCGATCGGCCTGGCGACCGGCGCGCGGCCGCCCGACCCGGTCCTGGTCGAGCGCGCCGAGGGGATCGGCGAGCTGTGCGCGCTCCTCCACGCCACGGCCACCGGCAGTCGCCTTCTGCAGAGCGGCCGCATCTGGATCGGCCGGCGGCTGGGGCCGTTCTTCGCCGCCGCCGCCGCGCGTTACGCCGCCGCCGTGGTGCTGGAGGGCGACGGCGAGGCGACCGACGAGGCGCAGGCGATCGCGCGCGCCGCCGGGCTTCCCCTCCTCGGCGGCGTGCGCGGACTGTTCGCCTGGACCCGCCCCGGCGACCTGCTGGTGGTCGACGCCGATCGCGGTGTCGTGCGGGTCAACCCGAGCTCGAGCGGCCTGGTGGCGGCCCGCTCGCGCCGCGGCCGGCGCGCCGGCGGAGGGCGGGACGAAGGCCCAGGCGACGGAACGTTCCCTGGTTGACGAGCGCGCGTCCCGCGACTCATGACCCGGCCGGGCGACGGCGCGTCGCGCGCGCCGGCGCTGCGGCCAGCCGCGGAACTTGCAGGGCCTGCTGCCGGACCGGCAGAGGCGCGCGTCGACGGCGGCCGAAACCGGCCGCCAGCCCCTTCTCCGGCCTGGCTCGCTTTCTGCTGGTGCGTGTGGCCAGCGGATCGACTCACGATCCTGAAGGAGCTGTTTCATGGAAAGACATCGCTGGTTGGCGGGCGTCCTGATGGGCGTCCTTCTGCCCCTTGGCGCGGCCGCTGGATGCGGTGACAAGGGCGAGACGGCGGCGCCGGCGGCGGCCGCGCGCCAGGACGAGGCGCCCGCCGATCAGGTGGCGCCCGAGGCGGCCCCACAGGCGCGGTCGACGACCGCGCGCCCGCGCCCGGCGCTGCCCGATGCAGACGGCGCGGCGCGGCCCGATCGCGAGGAGCGCGGCTGGCGCGGGCGCGGCGCGCGAGGCGAGCGGCGCGCCGCGATGCTCGACCGGTTCGACAAGAACGGGGACGGGCAGATCGACGACAGCGAGCGCGGCGCGATGCTGCACGTCCGCGCCGAGCAGATGATCGAGCGCCACGACACCGACGGCGACGGCTCCCTCTCGCGCGCCGAGCTCGAGGCGATCCAGAGCGGCGGCCGCCGCCGCTTCATGGGCAACCTGGCCGCCGCCGACGCGAATGGCGACGGCGCGGTGTCGGCCGACGAGCTGGCCGCGCACCTGGCCGCTCGAGCCCAGCAGCGGCGATCCGGTGGCGGGTCCGGAGCGGACGGCGCCGGCCAGGAGCCGGGCGCCGGGCAAGGTGCGGAAGGCGGGCAAGGTGGCGGGCAAGGTGAGCAAGGCAACCAGGCCGGCCAGTCCCCGTCGACTGCAACCGAGCTGCAATAGCGAAACAGGAGGCGCTTGATCCCCGGCGCGCCTTCTGGCATGACGGGGGAGGTGGTGCGTCGGCCGACCTCGAGGAGGGGGCGCGAGGCTCGCAGAGCTTCGCGGCTCCTCGTGCTGTCGGCCGTCTGCTTCCACGTGGCCGGCACCGTCGGTGCGTACGCGCACTTCGCGCTGGTCAGGCACCGGGTGTGTCCGCTCCACGGCGAGCTCATCCACGCCGAGGGCAGCCACGCGGGCGAGCCGGCGCGCAGCTCCAGCCTCGCCGACGAGACGACCTGCGAGCCGAGCGTTCCCGGCGCGGAGCACGGTCACGATGTCTGTGCGCTGACCGCCTCGCTGCGCGAGCGGGCGATCGATCCGGCCCCCACGTCCGGCGCGCAGCGCGAGCCGCAGCCATCGCAGGCGCCGGCGTGCGCCCGCGCTGGCCAGGTCGTGGCCGGGCGCGTCGACTATCGCGTCGCGCCCAAGACATCGCCGCCCGACCGCGCGTAGCGGTGCCCGGCCCCGGCCGCGCGTCCGAGCGCCCGCACCGCGCGCGCACGCGCCGAGATCGGGGCGGCAGCGCCAGCTGTGCCGGCGGACCCGGCCGGCCGGGCACCGCGACGTCGTCGACAGCTCACCCGCCCGGGTCGAGGCTGTTCGCGCGATCAGGTCGCGGCGCGCCCGGAACGCCGCCGCGGCCTGGCTTCAACGCCGCGACAGCCTCGACCCGGCGCGGACCTTGGAGAGCGACCGACTCGCGAGCAGCGCCGGGCATGGCCCGCCGTGTGGCCTGCAGCCGGTCGCTACTGCGCCCGCACCGACTGCGTCGAGTCCAGCGCGGCCGCCTCGCGGCGCTCGGCCAGATCGACCACCAGCGTGGTCGGGGCGCTCGGCTGCTGCTCCCGCCGCGCGCGCGCGTCGCGCACGCGATGGGCGCGCTCGCGCCACCAGTTGCGCGCGACCGCGTCGGTCCACGGCTCGACGTCGAGCCGGTCGATCGCGGCGCGCAGCGCGACCATGCTGCGCGGGCGCATGATCGGCTCCTTCTCCAGGCACGCGAGCACCAGCGACTCGAAGCCGGCCGGCACATCGCGGCCGCAGCGCTGCGACGGCGGCACCGGCGCCTCGCGCACCTGGCGGGCCATCACCTCCACCGCGTTGTGTCCGGTGAACGGCGGCTGCCCGGCCAGGAGGTAGTAGGCCACCGCGCCCACGCCGTAGATGTCGGCGCGCTCGTCGATCTCGCTCGAGCCGAGGATCGTCTCCGGCGACATGTAGAGGGGCGTGCCGCGCACCGTCTGCTCGGCGCTGAGGTCCGGTCCGTCGGTCAGCGTCTGCTTCCGCACCAGGCCGAAGTCGAGCACCTTGACGAAGTCGGGCTGGAAGCCGCGCTGACACAGCATGATGTTGGCCGGCTTGATGTCGCGGTGGATGAGGCCGAGGCTGTGCGCCTCGGCCAGCGCGCCGCACACCTGCCGCAGGATGTGAGCCACCCGCCCGGCCGGCTGCGGCCCGTCGGCGCGCACCAGCGTCTCGAGGTCGAAGCCGTCCAGGAACTCCATCGCGTAGTAGAACCGGGCGTCCGGGGTGCGCCCGTAGTCGTAGATCGCCACCGTGTTGGGATGGGTGAGCTGGCTCGTCGTCTGCACCTCGCGCTCGAAGCGCGCGATCGCCTCGGCGGCGCCGGCGCCGTCCGACTCGAGGACCTTGAGCGCGGTCGGACGGCGGAGGAGCGAGTGGCGCGCCAGGTAGACCGCCCCCATCCCGCCCCGACCGATCAGCTTCTCCACCGTGTACTGGCCCAGGTGCATCGCCTGCTGCACCTTGCGGCGCAGCCCGTAGATGACGCGCGAGGTGACGGTGGACAGCGCCACGATGAGCACGCACCAGACGATCGTCATGGCCAGCGACGACCCGGCCGGCCGCAGCCACTCCGGCGCCGACGGCTGGCTGGCCGCGTAGTAGCTCGCGATGGCGATCGGCTGCAAGGTGACCAGCCCGACCATGGTCGTGCGCAGCGCGGTGCTCGGCACCAGCGCGGCGCGGCCGACCAGGACGTGCGCCATGCCGAGCAGCACGCTCAGCTCGGGGCGGAAGCGCATGTCGGCCAGCGCGACCATGCCGGCGGTCAGGAACCCGACCGCCAGGAGCGACAACGCGTCGACCACCTGGAGGGTGAAGTGCTCGAGCCGGCGAACGCGGAGCAGGAGCCACGTGCCGCCGACCACCACCACGATGCCGCCGTGCAGGAGATAGCTGAGGCGAAGCGCGTGGTCGAGCTCGCGGCCGCGCAGCGCGTTGATGCTGCTCGACGCGAGCAGGAGCGACACGGCCAGCCCGCACAGCATGAGGTGCAGGATGCCCAGGCGCGACTGCAGCTGCAGGCGTGGATCCGAGTCCTCGGTGGTGAGCCCGAGCCGGCTGGACGGGCCGCGCCGATGACTCGTCGACGGCGCCAGCGCGTCGCCGCCATCCTCTGGCAGCACCTGCCCCATGCTTTTCATCCAGCACCGCGCCCGCCGGGGAGGTTCCCGGCCGGGCAGCGAAGTGAACCCGGAACCTCCCGATCTGTCAACCTGGGCCGATCGGCGTGAAGGCGGTGGTCTCCAGCCCGGCGGCGGCCCGGCGCCCCTCGAGGTCGACGGCGATCGACAGGCGTGGGGCCGCCGGCGTGTCGGCGCGCGAGGCGGCCGAACGCACGCTTTGCGCGCGCTCGCGCCACCAGGCCCGGGCGGCCGACTGACTCCACGGCTCGACCCCGAGCGCGTCGAACGCCTCGTCGAGCTCGTCCATGCTGGCGGGCCGCGCGGCCGGGCTCTTCTCCAGGCAGGCGAGCACCAGCGCCTCCAGCGCGGGCGGCAGGTCCACACCGGACCGCGCGGAGGGCGGCTCCGGCTGGTCGCGCAGCTGGCGCGTCATCACCTCGACCGGGGTCGCGGCCTCGAAGGGTGGCCGGCCGGCGAGCAGGAAGTAGGCCAGCGCGCCCACGGCGTAGATGTCGGCGCTGGCCCCGACCGCGCCCGGCGTGACGATCGCCTCGGGCGCCATGTAGAGCGGTGTCCCGCGCATGAGATCATCGCGCGACAGCTCGGGGGATCCGGCCTCGCGCGCTCGCACCAGGCCGAAGTCGAGCACCTTGACGAAGTCGGGCCGCCGCCCGCGCTCGCACAGCATGATGTTGGCCGGCTTGACGTCGCGGTGGACCAGCCCGCGGCTGTGCGCCTCTGCCAGCGCGCCGCACACCTGGCGGAGGATGTGGACCACGCGCGACGGCGGCTGCGGCCCGTCGACCGCGACCAGCGACTCGAGGTCGAAGCCGTCGAGGTACTCCATGGCGTAGTAGAAGCAAGCGTCGGGCGTGCGGCCGTAGTCGTAGATCGCGACGGTGTGGGGATGCGTGAGCTCGCTGGTCGTCTGCACCTCGCGCTCGAAGCGGGCGATCGCCTCGTCGCCGGCCGCCTCCGACGCCAGCACCTTGATCGCGGTCGGCCGGCGCAGGAGCGAGTGGCGGGCCAGGTACACCGCGCCCATGCCGCCCCGGCCGATCAGGCGCTCGACCGTGTACTGCCCGAGCTGCATGGCCTGGTCCACCTTGCGCCGCAGGCCGTAGATGACCCGCGACGTGATCGCCGAGAGCAGGACGATGATGATGGCCCAGGCCGACGCCATGCCGACGACCGCGCTGGCCGGCCTCAGCCACGGCGGCGTCGGGCCGAGCTCGTAGGCGCAGTAGTCAGCGATCAGCACCGGCAGGAGCAGGGCGGCGCCGACGCCGGCCGTGCGCGACGGGCTGCTCGGCACCAGCGCCGCGCGCGCGAACAGGATCTGGCACGAGGTGAGGAGCGTGCCCAGCTCGGGGCGGTAGGCCGGCGCGACGATCGCGGCCCAGCCCGCGGTCAGGAGGCCGGTCAGCCCCATCACCGCGGCGTCGATGACCTGGAGCGCATCGACGCCGAGTCGCCAGCGGCGCAGCGCCAGCCACGAACCGCCGGTCGCCGCCACGATGAGCGCATGGAACGCGAAGGTGTACGTGATGGGCGGCTCGAACGCGATGGCGTCGATCGCGGCGACGAAGGCCCACGAGACCAGGAACAGCGCCCCGGTGAAGGCGAACAGGACGCCGTGGTAAAGGCACAGGCGCGACTGGAGGAGCGAGCGCGGGTCCGCGTCCTCCGACGAGAGCCCCAGGCGACGGGGCGCGGCCGCCACCTTCGGCAGCATGGCGGTCACCTGACCCCTGTGTGCTGGAGCTGGGTCGGCTCCAGCGCGCTGGCGGCGCCCTGGCGGCGCCCGAGATCGACGGCGACGGTCGCGGGCGAGCGCTCTGCCGGCGCGCCCTGGCCGCGGCCCGCCACCGCGCCGGCCCGCTCGCGCCACCACGTCGCGGCCGCTGCCTCGCTCCAGCGCTCGATCGGCAGCGCGGTGAGCGCGGCGCGCAGCTCCCCCATCGTCGCCGGGCGATCGGCCGGCTCCTTGGCCAGGCAGGCGTGCACCAGCGCCTCGAGCGCCGCCGGCGCGGTCCGCCGCGACCGCACCGAGAGCGGCTCCGGCTGGTCGCGCACGTGGTGCGTCATGACCTCCATCGCGGTGTCGCCGTCGAAGGGGGGAGAGCCGGCGACGAGGAAGTAGGCGAGCGCGCCGACCGCGTAGATGTCGGCGCGCGCGTCGACCTC
>DATFRY010000419.1:0-17334 GCA_035262925.1 Kofleriaceae bacterium
AGCATGGCGTCGCCCAGGCCGCCCGCCGTCTTCAGCATGTTGGCCAGGATGAGCAGCCAGCCGTCCAGCTGCCCCTCGATGCGCTCGATGCGCTTCTTGCGCAGGAAGCGGAAGCCGAAGCGCGGCGCGATGACCAGGAGCGGGGGCAGGACCCAGCCGGTGGTGGCCTCCATGCTGACGCACGCGATGATGGCCAGGACGATGGCGCCGATCTGGCGGATGAACATCTGGCGCCCGTCGATCGAATACCACTGGAACCGGCACTCGGCGTCGAGGTACGCGATGTAGCGCGCGACCGCCTTGCCCAGCGTGCCGGTCGGGCGCAGCGAGAGCCCGAACGCGAGCGAGCCGCCCGCGACCAGGAGGCCGCCGCCGGCGTAGGCCAGGTACTCGGTCGGGACGTTTTGCAGGGGGTTCACAGGAACCCCTCTCCCTCGTCGATGAGGCCCTTGGCGATGAACTCGTCGAGGAAGGACGGGAGATAGCCGGTGGCGTAGAACTCGCCGCTCACCTTGCCGCCGTCGCCGGTGCCGGTGCGGCGGAAGCCGAAGATCTCGCGCACCTCGATGTCGCCGTGGTCCTCCATGCCGACCACCTCGGCGATGCTGGTGACGCGGCGCGTGCCGTCGGCGAACCGGGTCTGCTGCACGAGCACGTTCAGGGCCAGCGCGATCTGCTGGCGGATGGCGGACGACGGCAGATCGATGCCGGACATGAGCGAGAGCGTCTCGATGCGCTTGAGCGCCTCGCGCGGGCTGTTGGCGTGGGTCGTGGTCATCGACCCGTCGTGGCCGGTGCTCATCGCCTGCAGCATGTCGAGCGCCTCGCCGCCGCGGCACTCGCCGACGATCACGCGGTCGGGCCGCATGCGCATCGCGTTCTTGACCAGGTCGCGGATCGCGATGGCGCCGCGCCCTTCCATGTTGGGCGGCCGCGCCTCGAGCGAGACCACGTGCGACTGGTTGAGCTGGAGCTCGGCCGAGTCCTCGATCGTGACGATGCGCTCTTCCTCGGGGATGGAGGAGGACAGCACGTTGAGCAGCGTGGTCTTGCCGCTGCCGGTGCCGCCGGCGACGAGCATGTTCTTGCGCGCCATCACGCAGCGGTGGAGGAAGCGCACCATGCGGTCGGTGACGCTGCCGAACCGGATGAGGTCATCGGCGGTGTACGGCTTGCGCGAGAACTTGCGGATGGTGATGCAGGCGCCGCGCAGCGCGATCGGCGAGATCACCGCGTTGACGCGCGAGCCGTCGGCCAGGCGCGCGTCGAGCATCGGCGCCGACTCGTCGATGCGGCGGCCGAGCGGGGTGACGATGCGCTCGAGGATGGCGCGCGCCGACTCCTCGTCGGTGAAGCGGCACTGGGTCAGCTCGAGGCGGCCGCCGCGCTCGACGTAGACCGTCTGCGGGTCGACCACCATGATCTCGGTGATGCGGTCGTCGGCCAGGAGCGCCTCGAGCGGGCCGAGCCCGACCGCCTCGTGGGTGAGCTCCTCGATGAGCGCGTCGACATCGACGCTCGCCGGCAGGAGGTGCGAGACCTCGGGCGTGATCGCCTGCAGGGCCAGGCGCACCTTGGCCCGCATCATGTGCGGGTTCATGCGGCTGCGCTCGAGCTTGGCCAGGTCGAGGTGCTCGAGCAGGCGGCGGTGGATCTCGCGCCGCACGGCCGACGACACGTCGCGCGTGCTGGCGACGCGCCGCGGCTCGCCGTCGGGGCCGTCCTCGACCGCGAGACCGATCGGGTCGAAGCGGAGCTGGAACGGGCCGATGCGGACCGGCGTGCCGGGCGCGACCTCGAGGGTCGCCTGGTGCACGAGCTCGTCGCCGACGAAGGTGCCGTTGGCCGAGCTGTCGGTGAGGAAGATGTGCTCGCCCTGCACGCTCACGCTGGCGTGGCGGCGCGAGACCAGCGACGACTCGAGCGACACGGTGCAGCGCTCGTCGCGGCCGATGGTCGCGCCGGCCACCGCGTCGAACTCCACCTCGGAGGCTCCCTCCTCGCCCCAGATGACGACGCGGACCGGACGCGGCGCGAAGCGCAGGGCGCTGGCGGTCACCGGTGCCTCCGCTTTGGCCGCGCCGGCGTGGTCAGGCGCTCCATCACCGGCCGCGCGCCGTGGTCGCCCTCGAAGTCGGAGTAGAACGAGAACGCGCGGTCGACCAGATCGCGGTCGGAGACGTCGTAGGCCTCGATCACCGTCGGCACGATGAGGATGAAGTTCTCGGTGTGCTCCTTGCGGCCCGCGTGGGTGCCGAACAGGTAGCCGAGGATCGGGATCTGGCTGAGCAGCGGCAGACCGGCCGAGCTCTTGGCCGCGCTACGCGAGTCGGCGCCGGCCAGCACGATCGACTGGCCGAGCTCGACGTTGACCAGCGTGGACAGCGTCGAGATGGTGCGGCCGGGCAGGTTGTCCACGCTCGGCTCGGTCAGCTCCGAGATGTCGGCCGAGATGCGGACCTCGATGCGGCCGGAGCGGCGGTCGTAGCGCGGCTGCACCTGCACGGCGCTGCCGAACTTGATCTGCTGCAGATTCGCGGCCAGCGCGCCCTCCACCTTGACGTTGACCTCGCCGCCGCTGTTGAACGTGCCCTGCTCGCCGTTGGCCACGATGACGGTGGCCTGGCGGTAGATCTTCGCCCAGCCGCCCTCCTGGGCCAGGTCGATGCGCGGCAGCGCCTCGGCCGCGACCACCGCGGTGCCGGCGGTCGAGCCGCTGACCAGGTCGGTGGTCAGCTCGGCGGTGGCGGTGCCCTGCACGGTGCCGGGCCAGCCGATGCCGACCTGGTAGTTCGAGGTGCGGTTGAGCTCGACGAAGTAGAAGTCGAGGCGGATGTTGTCGCGCTTCTTGACCGTGTCGTCGCGGACGGTCACGACGTAGCGGATCTGGCGCCCGTCGCGCATGACCAGGAGCAGCGTGGCGGTGCCGGGCTTGGCGCCCACCACGATGAACTCCTCCGCGTCCTTGGGCAGGCGGACGTCGATGACGTCGTTCGACGGCGAGTACTTGGCCACGCCCTCGGCGGAGATGGTGGTCTGCTCGCCGAGCACGAGGTCGATCCGCTTCTCCGCGATCGGGCCGGAGGCGTCGGGGGCCAGGGTCTCGTCGCCCTGATTCTGCGGCTGATCCTGACGGTCGCGGTCGCGGCGCTCGTTGCCCTGGCGGTTCTGCGCCATGGCGGGGCCCGACGAGGTCAGCGCGGCCAGGCCGAACGCGATGACCGCGACGACGGTGTCGATGATCCGCCGGCGCGTCACTGCGTCTGCTCCAGACGCTCGATCGGCTCGCCGGCGGCGCCGGGCACGCCTGGCTTGCCGCTCGCGCCGGGCGCCCCGCCGCCGCCGCCGCCCCTCTGGATGTGGACCTGGGCGCCCGGGCGCAGGATGTCGTTCGCCTCGGTCTCAGGCAGACCCTCGAGCGTCTCGATGTCCTCCGGGTTGCGCAGCGAGAGGGTGAGCGGGCCGCGGTCGAGCGCGAAGGCCAGCGTCTGGGCCTGCTCGGCCGACACGCCGACCGACACGGTCGTGGTGAGCTCCATGCCCTGGGCGACGCGCTCGCTCGAGCCGAGGTCGTCGCCGACGGCCAGCACGAGCACGTTCTGCAGCAGCGAGAAGGTCACGCGCTCCTTGGTGCCGGGCCGGTCGGTGGTGAGCAGCAGGTCGACGCGATCGCCCGGGCGCAGGAGGCCGTGGAAGGCCGACGCGATGGTGGCGGGGACGCTGACCGCGCGCATGCCGGGCTGCACCATGCCGGCCAGGTCGCGCGAGTCGCGGCCGGCGGCGGACAGATCGGACCACAGGATCGACTCGTTGGCCTTGATGCGGCTGCGCACGCGCAGGCCGACGACCTTCTCCGCGGCCGACGCGCGCACGGCGCGCTCGTCGAGGTAGCTGATGGGGATGGTGCGCACGCCGAGGTGCTCGGGCCGGATGCGATCGCCGAGGCCGATGTCGCCGGTGGCGACCAGCACGGGGATCTTCGGTCCGCCGGACACCTCCGCCTCGAAGCGCTGCCGGTACACCCACAGCAGCGCGGCGCCGCCGGCGGCGAGGATGAGCGCGGCGACGAAGGGCTTACTGTTCACGGTTCGCCTCCATCGTGAGGAAGGTGGTGGTGGTGGATTCCGAGCTGTCCTGCGCGACGAGCAGGAGGGCCATGACGCCGGCCCGCTCGATCACGACCGAGGCCTCGCGCGGCCCGGTGCCCTCGTCGGTGCGCCAGCGCGCGACCGTCTGCCAGCCGGCGCCGGGGAGGGCGCGCTGGTAGTGGGCGACCAGGTCGTCGAAGCCGAGCTCGCGGTCGCGGTAGACGGCGGTCCCGTAGGGCTGGCCGGCCGCGCGCAGGGTGAGGGCGCGGCGCGAGCTCGGGGGTCGCGGCAGCGCCTCCGGGTCCGATCCGGGCGCGTCGCCGCCGTGCGGAAACAGCGCCCGCACGTCGATCGGACGCGGGCTGTGAAAGTCGATGAACTGGGTGCCGTCGGCGCGCTTCTCGGCGTAGACGTACGCGACCGGCAGCGATGCCGCGTCGGCGCCGGCGTCGGCGCAGGCCACGAAGCCGCGCCGCTCGTCGCCCTGGCGCACGGTGGAGCCGTGCGGGCAGGCGGCCTCGGCGGAGGCGAGGACGTCGGCCAGCGCGCGCGCGGTGTGGCCGCGCTCGACCCGGAGCTCGGCGCCGTTGAGGAGGAGCCGGTCGCCGTCGTCGAGCGCGGAGGCGCCCGGCACCTCGGGGACGCGCAGCATGTCGGCGCCGGCGGCGAGCATCTCGTCGCGAGCCTTGTCGGCGCGAGCCGCGCCCAGCTGGCTCCACACGAACGCGAACGCGAGGCCGACCGCGGCGGTTCGCAGCGGCCAGCCTCGCGCGATCTCCCATGCCCGGCGGGCTGTCGTCACTGGCAGCGGCCTCCTGGTCCCAGGAGCCCGTGGCAGACGACGTCCATCATCTGCGCGGGCGTCACCGGGCGCGGCTTGTCGTTGCACAGCAGGCGGTCGCGGCCGAGCTTGCGGGCGTCGCCGACGGGGCCCTTGATGAGGCCCGGCTCCTTCACGGTGTCCTCGGTGCGGGTCACGATCTCGCTCGACGACACGCGGGCGAAGATCGGCGCCACCTCGGGGAGCGGCCCGCCGTGGGCGGTGCCGGCGCCGGCCAGGGCATCGATCTCCGGCGCGACCTGCTGCGGGCCGTCCATCTTGCACTCGGCCGGGACCGCGCCGCGGCAGCCGGAGGTGGCCTGGAACCAGGCGCACTGGCGGGCCAGGCGCTGCGTCTCGATCTCCGACCTGCCCATCTTGTGCATGTAGTTGGCCGCCACCCACAGCAGCGTGATGAGCGGGACGATGATGAGGAACTCGACGTAGAGGGACGCGCCGCGCGCGTCGCGCAGGAGGCCGGTCGGAGCCTTGCGAGTCGTGGTCGTCATGGCGGTCATCAATGCGCCACCTTCTGTGCCAGGTCGGCCGGGGCCTGCAGGGCCTGGCCGCAGGGGCCGGCGCCGGTGCGGCAGGCGGAGGACAGCTCGCCGGCCAGGTCCGGCGCGCGGAAGCGGCGGAAGCGGGCGCGCCAGCCCAGCGTCCACAGCTCGTCGGCGTCCTTCTGAGCCTGCGCGCCGTCGCCGTCGAAGTAGTACTCGGCCTGGGCGAAGCCGAGCGCGCCGTTGTCGGCCTGGTCGACGCCGCGCTCCCAGGACGCGATCTCGACGCCGTTCTCGCCGCGCGTCGGCATCGCGCCGCCGACCACGTAGTAGCGGAGCTGGAAGCGCTCGCCGCCCAGCTGCGTGTTCGGCTGGAGCTCCATGGCGGCCGCCCCGAGGCTGAGGCAGCTCGGCATGAGCGCCAGGCTGGTCTCGAGGCGCGCGTGCTGCTTGGCCGGCTCGGGCGCCACCGGGTCGAAGGCGCGGAGCGCGGGCGGGGTGGCCAGCGGCATCGCCTTCTGGCACAGGGTGATGGGCTGGCCGCGGCGGATCGGCAGCGGGCGCGCGACGGCGGTGCCGCGCGAGACCGGCGGTCCGTAGGCGAGCACCGCGCGGCTGGCCTGCGCCGCGGCGATCTCGGGCATGCGCTCGGCCAGCGCGAGCTGCGCCCGGTCGGCGGCGCGCAGCGCCGACTCGGCGTCGCTGCGTATCGACTCGTACTGGGCCAGCGTCTGCGTGTTGATCGCGGTCAGCGCCGGGATGGCGGGCAAGAGCGGGTTCGTGGGGCCGAGCGACAGGATGAACGCGATCGTCTTGGTCGCGCCCGCGATCACGGCGAGCAGCGAGGTGACGGTGGCGGCGACGGAGAGCTTGGTGAGGTTGAGCAGGACGACGAGGTTCATCGCGCGCGCGTTCAGCACCGCCGTCGTGTACGCGCCGGTGTCGGCGGCGTCCTGCATGGTCTCGCGGTGCGAGATCGAGTCGCCGACGCCGAGCACGAAGAAGGCGGCCCCGAACAGGAGCGCGGCGGCGAAGATGCCGACCAGCAGGACCGCGCCGCGCTCGTCGCGGCGGAGGCTGGGCGCACTGCTGGCGCCGGGCGAGCTGTTCATGCCGGTGCTCACTGCCCACCTCCGTACGCGTAGCGCGCGCCCTGGTTGGGCAGCGTGGCCTCGGCCTCGATGCGCGCGAAGTTCTCGCCGCCCTCGGCGCCGGACCCGGCGGTGTGGCACATGATCTTGCGGGCGATCGGCACGCCGCAGCGGAAGAGGTAGGCGACCCGCACCGTCACCGGGGAGGCCGGGTCGAAGCGCGACGTCGACTGGCCGCCGGCGCCGCTCGCGAACGTGACGGTGAGCTGCGACGACTTGTCGGCGTCGGCGCCGGCCGGCAGCGCGGCCAGCACGTTGGCCGCGCCGCGCCGGACCGCGGCCTCGCGCTGCCCGCCCGGCAGCACCGCGTCGCGCGGCTCGCCGCCGTAGAACTTCGGATCGTCGTCGAGCACGACGACGGCGGAGCGGGCCGCGACGCTGGCGGCGCGCTCGACCGCGAGGTCGGCGAACTGGAGGAGCGCGCTCTGCAGCACGCACATCACGAACAGGAAGAACGGGACCACGACGACGAGGAACTCGACGTACGTGTGGCCCCGCTCGTTCCTGGAAAGTCTGGTCACGCCATGACTCCGGTGCCCAGCACCAGCGCGGCCACGGTTCCGACGAACAGCGGCACGCCCAGGCGCAGCGGCATCATCTCGGTCGTGGGCATGGGCCGACGCATGCGCGCCGGCAGGAAGACGTTGATCGCCAGGTACAGGGACGAGAGCAGGGTCTTGCCCAGCTGTCCGCGGCGAGCCAGCAGGATGAGCGCGTAGACCGAGGCGACGGTCAGTCCGATGAGCTCGAGCTCGAGGCCCAGCTCCGGGCCGCCGATCGCCCCGAGGGCGGCCAGCAGCTTGACGTCACCACCGCCCATCGAGCCGGTGCGGAAGAGGAGGAAGGGGACGATGCCGCATGCGAGGGCGCCGGCAAGCGAGAACGTGAGCCCGCCGGCGCCCTGCAGCATGAGGTAGAGGAGAGGAGCGGCCAGAAGAGGCGGCAGCGTCAGCCAGTTCGGAATGAGTCCGGTGCGGGCATCCGTCGCCGCCGCGGTGGCTGCGACCGTGATCATCGCGATCGGAACGATGAGGTTCATGGCTGCTGCTTTCTCTCCAGCTCTGCAGGATCTCCTGCCGCCCTTACTTGACTTCCGACTCGATGCGCTTGCCGGCGTTGTCGGAGGCCTTGCTCACCTGGCCCGACAGCGCCTTGACGGCGGCGATACCGGCCAGCGCGAGGGCGCAGATGAGCACGAGGTTCGTCACGTACTCCTGGGCGCCGCGGCGGTCGCGGATGAGGGCGAGGATGGTGCGGCGCTTGCGGACGGGGACGAGGGCGTTGGTCTTGGTCTTCATGGGGGCTGGTCCTTTCGTTGCTGGGTCTGGTGGGGTGCTGGTTCGAGTCGAGTCGGTGTGCAGCAATGTGACTTTCAGGCGAGGGGTCCGGTCAGGACGTGCTGTGCACGGTGGTAGGCCTCGAGCAGCGAAAGCCCGAGCAGGATGAAGCTGCCGGCGACCGGCAGTCCGAACATGACGACGAGGATCAGGTACTCCACGTACGTCTTGCCGCTCTCGTCCTTCGCGACCGTCCGTCTCATCACGGACTTCCCCAAGAGCAAGGGGTGTGCCGCCGCCGATCGACGCGCTCGCCGATGGAAAGACGAGCGCTTCGGCGATCGCGGCGCCGCGCGCGCGGCCGCCGCTGGTCGTGTCGTCCAGTGCGCTTTACGCGAAGACCAGTCCGCCGCCGCACGGCGCGCGATCTCCCCGTGGTTTCGGGGGCCGCGGACGCACGTGGGTCGGCACGCGCATTGCTCCGATCGATCGATGATGAGTCACGAGGCAGAGAGCGAGGCCGTCGTCGTTCGCGGCGTGCTCGACGGTGGCATCCACCTCGAGTGGCGGGCGAACCAGTCGGCAACGATCTATGTGGGCTCCGATCCGCGCTGCAGCTGGCGGGTGACGGCCGAGGGCGTGGCTCCCTTCCACTGGCACCTGTGCTGGTACGGCCGGCGCCTGTGGATGTCCGATCTGTCGGCCGGGCAGGGCTCGGCCCCCGGCGTGCGCGGCGCCTATCAGTGGACCATGGCGCCGGTCGGCTCGGTCATGCGGCTCGGCGCCACCGTCATGGTCTTCGAGATCGCGCGCGGCGACCGCGCCGCGGTCCGCGGGGGGGCGCCCGCAGCCGTCGGGCGCGCGTTCCACTCCGACCCGACCATCGTGATGGGCCTCGCGCCGGCACGCGGCGGCGGACCGCTCAACGCCGCCGGCGAGATCGATCTCGACGCCACCCAGCTCGTCGATGCCGACGAGCTGCGCGCGCTGCCGCCGTTCGGCCCGCCGCCCGGCGCGGGGTTGCCGGGGCAGGCGATCGCTCCGCGTGCCAACGGGTCGGTCATGCCGCGGCTGCCGCGCCCGCAGCCGCTCGAGGAGATGTTCATCGTCCCGGCCCAGATGGCGGCGCCGCCGCCGAAGCGGCCGAGCCCGTGGGCGCGGCTCACCGCCGTCGTGCCCGCTCGCGTGCTGATCGCGCTCATCGCCGCCGGCGGCATGACGGCCGTGACCTTCCTGCCCGAGGGGCTGCACGCGGAGCACGAGGAGGCCGCGCCGGCGCGCCTGCCGCCGCGGCGGCCGCCGCCCGAGCCGGAGATCGACGTGCGCGCGCTGCAGCCCGACCGCGCTCGCGCCACCGACGAGGCCGAGGCCGCGCGCGACCTCGCCGCCGGAAGGCTCGACGAGGCGCTGAAGCGCTACCGCGCGCTCCAGGAGGCGGCGCCGGGCGAGCCGGTCTACCGCGACTTCGCCGACGTCATCGAGCGGCGGATCAAGGCGCGCTGCGCCCGCGGCGAGTGCGGGGAGAACGCCCGATGACGAGCCCGATGACGAGCCCGATGACCAGGTCGATGACCAGGTCGATGACGATGACGAGGTCGATGTTCGCGGCCCTGGCCGCGTTCGGGGCGATCGCGCTCGCCGCGTGCGAGCCGCCGCCGCCCGAGGTGATCGATCACGGCGTGGTCTTCACGGTGACATCGGACATCGGCGAGCCGGTGGCCGGCGTGCGCCTGTTCCGCCCCGGCGTGGAGATCGGCAAGACCGGGAAGGACGGCCGGCTGCCGACGCACTTCAGGGCGCCCGACGGAACCCTTCTCACCGTCCACGCGCAGTGCCCGGACGGCTTCGTGGATCCGGTGGAGGACACGACCATCGTCCTGCGCGAGCTGTCGTCGGTGGCGACGGGCAGCGGTCGCCGGGTGTCGATCCAGTGCCGGCGCACACGAGTCCTGGCCGCCATCGTCGTCCGCGCGGGCTACCCCGACCTGCCGGTCCTGTTCAACGGCGAGGAGATCACCCGCACGGGAACGACCGGCGTGGCTCACGTCTCCGCGGCGGTCCCGCCGCACGAGACCTTCTCCCTCACCATCGATACATCGTCAGCTCAGCGCCTGCGGCCGAAGAACCCGGCCTCCACATTCACCATGTCGGCGGAGGACTCCGTCTTCGTGTTCGACTCGGGGCTCGAGCGGATGCCGGAGCCGCGCAAGCCGAAGCCCAGGCGCAGGCCCAAACCCAAGCCGCAGGCGCCGCTGCGACCCATCCTCATCCCACCCAACGCCCACCTCGGTGAACGCAGTCGCTGAATTTGCGCATCACCTGGGGGACGGAGACCGCTGAAGCGGCGCAGCAGTCAGCCCCACGGGCCGGGGTCGAGGCCCCGGGTCCCTGCACCCCTGCGCAGTGATTTCAGCTGCCTCCGCCAGGTGGCAACTGGTCCTGCCGTTGCAAATGCAGATGCGCAGTGACGGTTCCAGTCAGAGCGTTCCTCCCCGCGGCCGCGATCCCGACCGTACGGTGCGCTTCTCGCGAGCACTCGCTCGGCGGCCGCTACCAGGTGCTGAAGCAGCTGGGAGCCGGCGCGAGCAGCATCGTGTTCGCGGCCTACGACCGGCAGCTCCGCCGGGGTATTGCACTCAAGCTCCTCGCCCCGGGCTCCGTGCTCCAGGGCCTGCGCGAGGCCAAGGCGATGGCCTCGGTCTCTCATCCCAACGTCGTCAAGGTCTACGACACAGGTACCATCTGTGACGCGGCCTACCTGACGATGGAGCTGGTGCGCGGCACGACGCTGCGCGAGTGGGCGAAGTCGCCGCGCAGCGCGAGCGAGATCGTCTGGACCATGACGCAAGCGGGAAGAGGGCTCGCCGCGGCGCATGCGGCCGGCATCCTCCATCGCGACTTCAAGCCGGCCAACGTCCTGGTCGATCACCACGGCGCGGTCAAGGTCGCCGACTTCGGGGTGGCCGGCGCGGCGCGCCGCGAGGTGACCGGCAGCCGCACCGGGACCGAGCCGTACATGTCGCCCGAGGAGGCGATGGGCGGCACGGTCGACGCGCGATCCGATCAGTTCTCGTTCTGCGCGACGCTCTACGAGCTCCTGGCCGGCGCGCCGCTGTTCCCGAGCGGCACCGCCGCCGACATCCCCGAGTGCGGCGTCGAGCTCTTGCTGCGCCGGCTGCGCGCCACCGTCGGCGATCGCCTGTGGCGCGTGCTCGCCCGCGGCCTGGCCTACGATCCGGACGCGCGCTATCTCAGCATGGACCAGCTGCTGGGCGATCTCGAGCGCGCGCTGCTCCTGCCGCTGCCGGCGGACGAGGCGGCGATCGAGCGCGCCGCGACGGCCCCGACGGCCATCGAGGTCGACCCGGCCGACGCCGACACCGTCGTCGACGACACGTTCGTGCTCGATCTCGATCTCGGCCTCCGCGGCTGAGCGGCGCCGCCGGGCTGGCGGCCCGGGCCTGCGCCTCCGCGCCTGGCCTGGCCTGGCCTGGCCTCCGCGCGTCCGCGGCCCGCGCATCGATTGACGGGGACGGATGGCCTGACCGGCCCTCGACCTCCTGTACCATCGGCGGCCGAGTCCGGTCCGGAGGTCCCCACATCATGCGCAAAGTCGTCACTCTCTCGTTCATTCCCACCCTGGTCCTCGTGGCCGCAGCATGTCAGGACCCCGGTGGAGGCGATGCGTCTCTGCCCGCTGTCGCGAAGCCGAGCGCGCGCGCGGTGTCGGGTGCGCCGCCGGTGAAGCGAGGGAACGGCCTCGATCTCCCGGAGGTGCCGGCCTACAGCGCGTACCTCGCCGCTCCCGCCCGCGACGCCACCGCGCGCGATCGCAGCAGCGCCGCCGCGGCGGCGGTCGCGTCGGTGCAGGCGCGCCTGTCGCGCCGCGCTCCCGGCGTGGTGGCCGCGCTCGACGCGCGCCGCCCGGTGCCGGCGTTCCTGTTCGCGGCGCGCGGCGCCGGCGCGCGCGCGCTGCGCGGGCGGGCGGTCGGCCCCGAGCAGGCCGCGCTCGCCTATATCGATCAATACCGCGCCGCCTACCAGCTCGGCGCCCCGGCGCTGGCCACCGCCGAGGTGGCCGGCGTGCACGCCGTGGCGCGCGGCGGCCACGTCGTCTCGCTGCGCCAGCGCGTGGACGGCCGCGAGGTGTTCGGCGTGCGCATGAGCGTCCTGGTCGATCGCGACCTGGACCTGGTCGCCATCTCCGGCGCGATCCATCCGTCGATCGGGGCATCGTGGGCGGCCGGCATCGACAGCCGCGCCGCGCTCGCCCGCGCGCTCGCCGACGTCGCCGGCGCCGCCCCGTCCGCGTCGGCGTCGACCTTTGGCCTGGCCCTCGCCTCCGAGGAGGAGGGCACGGCCCGCTTCACCAGCGCCGCCGGCGCGCCGTTTCACCTGCCGCAGCCGGCCCGCGTGCGCGAGGTCTTCTACGCCCTGCCCGGGGCCCTGGTGCCCGCGTTCGAGGTGTCGGTGGAGGCGGCCAGGGCCGGCAGCACCTCCAGCCGCGCCTACGAGTACGTGATCGCGGCCGACGACGGCCGCATCCTCGAGCGCCAGAACCGCACCTACGCCGAGGCCCGCACCTATCGCGTGTTCGCCGACGGAGCCGAGGCCGGGTTCCGCCCCACCGACGGTCCGCAGGGCGATCTCACGCCCAACCCGACGGGCGACGTCGACACGCCGGTCGAGGTGGTCGGCACCGACACCCGCGTCCTGGCCGAGCTCGAGGGCCTCAACACCAACCCCGACGGGGCGGCCGACGCGTGGCTGCCGGACGGCGCGACCGATCTGACCCAGGGCACCAACGTGGCGGCCTACGCCGACCGCGTCGACCCCGACGGGCTGTCCGAGGGCGACACGCTCGCGGTGCAGAACGGCCAGGGCCAGTTCGCCTACGGCTACAACTTCGCGACCGACCCGCTGGTCGGCAACCCGCAGATCCGCTCCTCCATCGCGCAGATGTTCTTCGTGACCAACTGGCTGCACGACTGGTGGTACGACTCCGGCTTCACCGAGGCGGCCGGCAACGCGCAGGTCGACAACCACGATCGCGGCGGCGAGGCGGCCGACCCGCTGCTGGCCGAGGCGCAGGACACCGGCGGGGTCGAGCGCAACAACGCCAACATGAGCACGCTGCCCGACGGGCTGTCGCCGCGCATGCAGATGTACATCTTCGACGGCCCGATCACGCCCATCGGTGAGAACTCGTTCGAGGTGACGGCGCCGCCCGAGCTGGCCGGTCCCTACCCGGTGGCCGGCGCCGAGTTCGGCGTCGACGACCTGGTCAGCGCGAGCGGAGACCTGGTCCTGGTGGACGACGGCGCCGCCCCGGACGGCGGCACGCTCACCGACGGCTGCGAGGCGTTCACCGGCGTGACCGGCGCCGTGGCGGTGGTCACGCGCGGCCTGTGCACGTTCGAGCTGAAGGCGCAGAACGCCGTCGCGGCCGGGGCCGCCGCCATCGTCATCGTCAACAGCGACGCCGAGGGGCCAGACGTGCTGCCGCCGCTGGGCGGAGACGACCGGACCATCGCGATCCCCATCGTCGGCATCTCGAACGCGACCGGCGCGGCGCTGATCGAGGCGCTGGGCCAGGGCGCGGTCTCCGTCGACCTCACGCGCGCGGGGCGCGATCGCGACTTCGATCGCGACGGCGGCATCGACTCCGCGGTGGTGGGCCACGAGTGGGGCCACTACCTGCACCATCGGCTCACGCTGTGCGAGACGGCGCAGTGCGGCGCGATGAGCGAGGGCTGGGGCGACTTCGTGGCGCTGCACATGCTGCTGCGCGACGGCGACGACCTGCACGGGACCTTCTCCGAGGCCGCCTGGGCCACCGACGACGCCTACTTCGGCATCCGGCGCGAGCCCTACTCGGTCGAGCGCGACAAGAACGCGCTCACCTTCGGCGACATCGCCGACAACGCCGTGCTGCCGACCGACGCGCCGATGCTGGTCTTCGGGCCCAACAGCGAGATCCACAACGCCGGCGAGGTGTGGGCCACGACCATGTTCGAGGCGCTGGTCGCGCTGGTCGAGGACGAGCCGGGGCTCCCGTTCGAGGAGGCCCGCCGCCGGATGAGCGACTACGTCGTCACCGGCATGCTGATGGCGCCGCCCCAGCCGACCTTCACCCAGCAGCGCGACGCCATCCTGGCCGGGATCGCGGCGACCGGCGACCAGCGCGATCTCCTGGCCGTGGCCAACGCCTTCGCGCGCCGCGGCTTCGGGACCGGGGCGGTGTCGCCGGCCCTGGAATCGGTCGACTTCAACGACGTGCAGGAGAACTTCGACGTCTCCGGCGAGCTGGTCGTGGTCAGCAGCGAGGTCGTGATGGACGACGAGTGCGACGCCGACGCTCACCTCGACGTCGGCGAGAGCGGGCACCTGGTGGTCACCGTGATGAACGGCGGCCCGATCGCGCTGGCCGGCAGCACGGTCAGCGCCGCCGAGCCGCCGGACGGGCTGAGCTTCCCGGGCGGCGGCTCCGCCGAGATCGCCGATCTCCAGCCCTACCAGTCGGCCGAGGTCGAGATCCCGCTCTCGCTCGACGGCCCGGTGTCGGGCATCCAGTCGCTGACCGTGACGGTGCGGGCCGCCAACGGGGCGTCGTTCCACACCACCGTCGATGCGCCGCTGGTCCAGCGCGTCAACTTCGACGACGTCCCCGCCAGCGCGAAGACCGACGACGTCGAGAGCGAGATGACCGTGTGGCAGCCGTCCACCGACCTCGGCGAGGAGGCGGGCTGGGCGCGCGTGGTCGCCGGGGACAACGCCGTCTGGCACGCCGACGACGCCGGCGCGCCCGGCGAGCAGGTGCTCGACTCGCCGCCCCTGACCGTGGGCGCCGAGCCCTTCTCGGTCAGCTTCGACCACACATACGCCTTCGAGGCCAGCGAGGACGAGACCGGCAACCTCCTCTACTTCGACGGCGGCGTCATCGAGGTGTCGATCGACGACGGCACGACCTGGGAGGACGCCAGCGTCTACGCCGACCCGGGCTACGGCGGCGAGCTGTTCGCCGACTCCGGCAACCCGCTGGGCGGTCGCCAGGCATTCGTGGCCCAGAACGTCGGCTTCCCCGAATCGAGCCACGCGCAGATCGACTTCGGCACGGCGCTGGCCGGCAAGACGGTGCTGCTGCGCTTCCGGCTCGGGACCGACGCGGCGTCGGGGGCGCCCGGCTGGGACATCGACAACATCGCGTTCGCGGGCATCGACAACACGCCGTTCACGTCGCTGGTCGAGGATGCGACCAGCTGCGGCGACGAGGGCGACGACGGCGGCACCGGCGGCGACGGCGACGGCGGCGGTGACGAGGACGGCTGCGGCTGCCGCAGCTCCGGCGGGGGCGCGCCCCTCTCCGCGCTCCTGTTCGTCGCGGCGCTGCTGCCGGTCCTGCGCCGCCGCCGGCGCAGCCCGTGAGTCGATGAGCCGATGAGCCGATGAGTCGAAGCGTCCCCCCGCCCGGAGCGGGGGGACCGCCGGCGACCAGCTTGGCGCGGATCGGGGCTGGCTGTAGGATGCTCATCCCGCGGAGGCGCCATTGCCGACCATCCCCGAGAGACTTGCGGCAGCGAAGCTGTTCGACACCCTCGAAGAGGACGAGCGCGTCCTGCTCGCCGAGGTGATCGACGACCGCGAGCTGGCGGCCGGCGATGTGCTGTTCAGGGCCGGCGAGCCCGGCGACGCGCTATACGTGGTCGTGAGCGGCGCGGTCGAGCTCTCGGTGCACGACACGACCGGGCAGAAGATCGTGCTCACGGTGGCGCAGCCGGGCGATGCGTTCGGCGAGCTGGCACTGCTCGACGTCGGCCCGCGCTCGGCGACCGCGGTGGCGGTCGAGGACAGCGAGCTGGTCGAGCTCGATCGCGACGACGTCCTCCTCCTGGTCCGCAAGCGGCCCGAGGCGGCCCTGCACCTCATGGGCGCGCTCGCCGCCATGACCCGGACGGCCGACCATCTCCTGCGCACGCGGGTGGTGCGCAACCCGAACGAGGAGGCCCAGGAGCGGGCCACCATCGTCCAGCGCGCGGCGGACGGGGTGGCCTGGTTCTCGGGCAGCGTGCCCTTCCTGCTGGTGCACGCCGCCTGGTTCGCGATCTGGATCGGCTGGAACACGCTGTCGAGCGGCCACCACTTCGACCCGTTCCCGTTCGGCCTGCTGACCATGATCGTGTCGCTCGAGGCCATCTTCCTGTCGTGCCTGGTCCTCATCGCGGCCAGCCGCCAGACCGAGAAGGACCGCGTCCGCTCCGACGTCGAGTACGACGTGAACGTCAAGGCAGAGCTGGAGGTCGCCCACCTGCACGAGAAGGTCGACCGCCTGCGCGAGGAGGTCCTCGAGCGCCTGGCCCGCCTGTCCCCCCGATCGCGCGAGTGACCCCAGAACGTACCCTCGGTCGGCCCTTGGGGCCTTCCTCGCCTATCCGCGGCGGGCGCTGCGCTCGAACAGGCGCTGGAGCAGGCAGGAGGCGAGCAGCAGGAGGCCGATGACGATCTTGGTCCACCAGGAGCTGAGGCTGCCCTGGAACATGATCAGGGTCTGGATGGTGCCGTAGATGAGCACCCCGAAAAGGGTGCCGACGATGGTGCCGAAGCCGCCTGTGAGGAGGGTGCCGCCGATGACGACGGCGGCGATGGCGTCCATCTCCATGCCCTGCGCGTGGAGGCCGTAGCCGGACACCATGTAGAAGGTGAAGGCCACGCCGGCCAGGGCGGAGCAGAAGCCGTTGAAGGTGTAGATGAGGACCACGGTCCTGGGCACCGGCAGGCCCATGAGCAGGGCGGACTGCTCGTTGCCGCCGATGGCGTAGACGGTGCGGCCGAAGCGGGTGTAGTGGGCCAGGTAGACGGCGACGGCGAACAGGGCGAGCGCGATGACGACGTTCCAGGTGATCGAGGTGTCGAACAGGAACGGGATCCGGTGCGACGAGACGTCGACGTAGAACTCGTTGTTGATGGTGATCGAGTCGATGCTGATGAGGTAGCAGAGCCCGCGGGTCAGGAACATCCCGGCCAGGGTGACGATGAAGGCCTGGATCTGGAAGAACTGGATCACCACGCCCATCAGGAGGCCGATGGCCGAGCCCATGACCAGGACCAGCGGGATGACCAGGGCCGGGCTCCAGCCGTGCTGCTCGACCAGCGCGGCCGACACCATCGTCGTCAAGGCGATGACCGAGCCGACCGAGAGATCGATGCCGCCCGAGATGATGACGAAGGTCATCCCGATGGCGGTGATGGCCAGGAACGCGTTGTCGATGAAGAAGTTGAGGAAGACTTGCAGCGAGAAGAATCCGTCGAACAGGTACGAGCCGGCGCCGAACAGGACCGCGAACAGGCAGACCGTCACGGCCAGCGGCAGGAAGCGGCGGTTGAGCCGGGCGAGGCGCAGCGCCGGCGCGAGCAGGGCGGGCGCGCTCTTCATCGGCCGCCCTCCGCTCCGCGCTGGAGGCCGATCCAGCTCCGCACCACCTGCGACTGCAGGATGCTGAC
>DATFRY010000420.1:0-15233 GCA_035262925.1 Kofleriaceae bacterium
GCGACGTGGTCGGCATGCTGACCCGCCGGACCGAGCCGCCGCTCAGCGAGCGCACCGCGCTCTACTTCCGCGACGTCCAGGACCACGTCCTGCGCTGCCTGGAGACCATCGACGAGGCGGAGGAGCTCATCGCCAACACCATCGAGGCTCATCAGTCGTCGGTGTCCACCCGCGCCAACGACATCATGGCCAAGCTGACCATCTTCAGCGCGATCTTCCTGCCGCTGGGGTTCATCGTCGGCTTCTGGGGCCAGAACTTCGACGCGCTGCCGTTCCGCTCGTCGGCGGTCATGAACTACCTGTCGCTCGGCCTGTGCGCCGCGGTGCCGATCGGGCTGGTGGCCTGGTTCCGCTGGAAGCGCTGGCTGTGAGCCCGGAGCCCGAGCCTCCGTCCGCGGCGGCGGTGACGGCGGCCGCGGCCACTCGCGCCGCTCCGGGCCGCGCCCACAACCAGGACAGCCACCGGTGCGACGCCGGCGCCGCGGTGTTCCTGGTGGCGGACGGCATGGGCGGACGCGCGGCCGGCGATGCCGCCAGCGCCATCGCGTCCGCGCGCGTGCACGAGGCCTGGACCGCCGACGGCGCGCGGCGGCGCATCGCGGCCTACGCCGCCCGGCCGGAGCCGGGCGAGCGCGAGGCGATGTTCCGCGCGGTGCGCGAGGGCGTGATGGCCGCGCACCTGGCCATCGCGGAGGAGGCGCAGCGCGACGACGGCAAGCACGGCATGGGCACGACGCTGACCGGCATGGTGGTGGCCGGCGGCGACGCGGTCTTCGCCCACACCGGCGACTCGCGCGCCTACCTCGTGCGCGACGGCGTCGCGCTCCAGCTGAGCGAGGACCACAACGTCCAGACCCGGCTGCGCGCGGCCGGCATGGAGCCTTCGTCGCGGCGCTCGTGGCGCGGCGTCCTGACCAGCGCGCTGGGCGTGGGCGATCCGCGGGTCGCCACCTTCGCGGTGACGGTGGCGGCGGGAGACCGGATCGTCCTCTGCACCGACGGCGTGCACGAGGAGCTGGATGGTGAGGCGGAGCTGGCCGGGGTGACGAGCGGCGCGGCCGGGCCGGCGGAGGCCGCGGCCGCGCTGATCGCGCTGGCGCGCGCGCGCGGCGGCGCCGACGACGTCACCGCGCTGGTGGTCGACGTCGTCGCGGCCGCGGCCGGGCCCATGTGGCAGCCGGTGAGCGCGGCCGAGCGCGCGCGCGAGTCGGCGGCACTCGACCGCTGCGCCCTGTTCGAGGCGCTGACCGGGCCCGAGCGGCTGCGCGCCCTGCGCGTCACCACACGGCGCGCGCTCGCCGCCGGCGACGCCCTCGCGCCGGCGGACGCGGGCGACAGGGTGGCCCACGTGCTGCTCGACGGCGAGGCCGCGCTGCCGGGCGGCGAGCGCGCCCTGCCCGGCGGCCTGGTCCACGCGGCCGCGCTCATCGCCGGCACGCCGGCGCCGCGCGAGTCGGCGAGGGCGACGTCGGCCGCGCGCGTGCTGCTGATCCGGCGCGGCGACTTCCTCTCGCTGTGCGAGGAGGAGCCGGACCTCGGGGTGAAGCTCTACGCCGCGCTCGCCCGGCTCATGGCTCGCTGATCCGCCGGTCGACCAGGCGCTCGCACAGGTTCATCGCGGCGATGAAGCTGTGGGCGCGCGCGGTCCCCTTGCCGGCGATGTCGTAGGCGACGCCGTGATCGGGCGAGGTACGCACGATGCCGAGGCCGAGGGTGAGGTGGACGGTGGAGTCGAAGTCGAGCAGCTTGACCGGGATGAGCCCCTGGTCGTGGTACATGGCCACGAACAGGTCGAACTCCTGGCGGAACGCCACGTCGGGGACCAGCGGCCCGGCCAGCTCGACCTCCGGGCCCAGCTGGCGGCGGCACATCTCGATCGCGGGCGCGATGATGGCCGCGTCCTCGGAGCCGAACAGCCCGCCCTCGCCGGCGTGCGGGTTGAGCCCGAGCACGCCGACGCGCGGACGGGGGATGCCGAAGTCGCGGCGAAGCGCGTCGACCGCCATCAGCGCCGCGCTGGCCACGCCGTCGGTGGTGAGCTCCTGCGGCACCATGGCGAGCGGCACGTGCGCGGTGGCGAGCACCACCTTCATGCGGGTGCCGACGAACATCATGTGCACGCGCGACGCGCCCAGGCGCGCCGCCAGGAAGTCGGTGTGCCCGACGAACTCGAAGTGCGCCGCGCGCGCCGTGGTCTTGCAGATGGGCGCGGTCACCACGCCGGCGATCTCGCCGGCGCGCGCCGCCGCCACCGCGCTCTCGAGGTAGGCGACCTGGGCGAGGCCGCCCTGTCCCGACGGTGAGCCGGGCAATGCCATGTCGGGATCGAGCTCGCCGCGGTCGACGACGGTCACGTCACCCGGCACAGGTCGCCCGACGGTGGCGGCTCCGCGCTCGAGGATGGCGCGGTCGCAGAACACGACCAGTCGCCCGCGCAAAGCTGGCGCGGCGGCGGCCAGGCCTTCGGCGACCAGCTCCGGCCCGATCCCCGAAGGATCACCCAAGGTAACTCCGATCCGATTCGTGCCGGACATGCCTGCATTCCGCCGGGCCTCATCGAAATGCTTGCATCGAAGGCCCGGCTCCGTCAGGGTTGTAATAGGAGTTTATGCGCTCTCTTCCGGGGTTCGGGGCAATTGTAACCGCGGTTTTTTGGTGCGCGGTTGCAGCGGGGTGTGGGGCGAGCGGCTCGGGGAGCCGCAGCGTCGGGGAAGTTGCGCCCTCGCTGGGGCCGCCGACAGCGTTGCCGGTTGTGGGAGGCGTGTTCCTGCCCGGCGAGCAGATGCGCTTCGAGCTGTCGCTTCGCGGCATCGTGGGCGGAGAGGCCGCGGTGGCGGTGGGGCAAGCCGGCGTGGTCGAGGGCAAGCGGGTCATCATCGTCAGCTCCCGGGTGGAGAGCGCGGGGGTGGTGGCGCTGTTCCGCGAGGCGCGCGACGAGGTCACCACCTGGATTCACATGGACACCGGGCTGCCGCTCAGCCACCACGCGCACGTGCTGTTCGGCGACAAGGAGTCGTTCGTCGAGACCGACTTCGCCCACGGCAAGAGCGGCGGCTTCGACGTCGAGGTGCGCAGCAAGCGCCCGTCGGGCGAGCTGATCCGGCGCGTGACCCACCAGGCGATGCCGGAGGACCAGGCCGCCTTCGATCCGCACGCCGTCATCGGCGCGCTGCGCGGATGGAAGGCGGAGGAGGGGAAGCACTCCTACTTCTTCGTGCTGGTCGGCCGCTACCTGTGGCAGAACACCGTGCGGCAGACCGGGCACGAGCGCGTGCGCACCCGGATGGGTCAGTTCGACGCCCTGCGCATCGATGGCGTGGCGCGCCGCCTGACCCGCACGCTGCGCGAGGACCGGCGCAAGCAGCCGCGCTACTACACCATGTGGATCTCGAACGACGAGACCCGCATGCCGCTCCTCGTGGTCGGCAAGACCGAGTACGGCGAGGTCAGGGCCGAGCTGGTCGACTACACCGGCCCGTCGATGCTGCAGGCCTCGCGGTAGGCGCCGGCGAGTCGGGCGTCCAGCTTCGCGAGGCCGCGCGGCGCGCGGCCTCGCTCACGACCGCGCGCTCAGAACAGCGCGCGCAGGGACTCGGCGTCGGAGATGATCACCTTGCGCCCCTCGGTGCAGATGAGGCGCTTGCGCTTGAACTGCGACAGCGTCAGCGACACCGTCTCGCGCGTGGAGCCGATGAGGTTGGCCAGCTCCTGGTGCGTGATCTTGAGCGCGACCATGGTGCCGCGCGAGTCCTCGACCCCGTACTCCTCGGCGAGGGCGAGCAGCAGCTCGGCCAGCTTCGACGTCACGTCGCGGAACACCAGGGTCTCGAGCTTGTTCTCCAGCTCGCGGCGCCGCTGGGCCAGGATGCGCGTCAGCTGAAAGCCGAGCTGCGCGTGGTTCTGCAGCAGCTTCTCGACGTCGCCGCGCTCGAGCTCGGTGATCATCGAGTTCTCCATCGCCTCCGCCATCTCCTCGCGCGGGCCGCCCTCGATGAGGCACGTCTCGCCGAACACCTCCGACGGGCCGACGTAGTTCAGCGTCAGCGCCTTGCCGTCGCGGGTGACCTTCGAGATCTTGATGCGTCCCCCATTGACGATGAACAGCGAGTTGCCCGGATCGCCGGGCAGGTACACCACCTCTCTGCGGCGCACCTCCCGGAGCTGAATGCGCTCCGACAACCGCGCGAGCACCTCGGGCCCGAGCTCGGCGAGGATGGGTATCTTCTTCAGGTACCAGAGGGTTCGCTTGGCGTCCTGCACAGGCCGTTAATGTAGCTGGGCTCGCAAATCCCTACAAGGATGTTGCATCGCTTACCAAGGACCCTGTGACCCCCTCGGGTGCCCGAGATTCAATCGGATCCGGGACGTGCGCTCTGCCATACATGCCTGGCCGATCCCTCCTCGACTCACCGTGGCTGCCCGGCGGTGATCTTCACGGCCGCGCCGCTCGCGAGGCCGAGCGTCACCGATTGCCCGGGCGGCACGCTCGCCAGCGAATGGTAGAGCGACGCATCGCCGCGCACGTCGTGGCCGTCGATCGCCGCGATGACGTCGCCGACCTGGAGACCGGCTCTCGCGGCCGGCCCGTCGGCGCGCACCACGGCGACGGCGAGGACCTCGTTGCCGGGCTCGGTGTCGGGCGGGTTCTGCTTGAGCACGAAGCCGAGGTCGCCGGGGAGCTGGTCCGGTTTCAGTCGCCGCTCCGGCACGCGCACGTCGCCGACGTCGGTGGTGCGCCCGGCCTCGAGGACGGCGATGCGGCGGGCCATGCCGTGGCTCGACGCGCCGGGCTCGGTCGGGAACAGGAGCAGCTGCACGCGCCCGGCGGGTGCGTCCTCGACGCGGAAGCGGCCGTCGGCGCCGCTCACCTCCTGGTCGCGGCTCATCCCGACCGAGAAGCTGGTGGTCGCGATCGGCTGCACGTGGACGCGGAAGCCGGCCAGCGGCGCGCCGCCCTCGAGGTCGACCGCGCGCCCGGTGACGGCCGCGCGAGCCTCGAGCTCGATCGACAGGCCGGTCAGGTTCTGCCCCTCGGCCAGCTGCGCCACGGTGTGCCCGGTCCCCTCCGGGGCGCTCACCGCGATCTCGAAGGAGCCGGCCGGCAGGTCGCGCACGGTGAGCTCGCCGCCGGTGCGGAAGAAGTGCTCGGTGCGCGAGAAGCCGGTCTGCCGGTCGCCGAGCGTCACGATCATCGTCTCCGGCGGGCGGCCGCCCGCGACGACGACCTTCCCCGCGATCGACCCGGTGCGCCGGATGGTCAGGGTCACGCTGGCGCCCGCCGCGATCCCCTCGGCCAGCGCCTCGCCGCCGCCGCGGCGGAACCCGCGCACGGTATAGCGGCCGGCGGATAGCTTCTCGAGCGCGAACCTGCCGTCGGTGTCGGTCAGCACCGGGGTTCGCGCCCAGCTCCAGCGCATGGAGCGCCGCGCGCCGCCGGCGGCCGCCGCGGCCGACTCGGACTCGCGCTCGGCGTCGACGTAGGCATCGGTGATCGGGCTGCCCTGCGGATCGACCACGCGGCCGCGGATGGCGCTCGACTGTGACTCGACCACCAGGCGCGCGTGCGCGGTCTCGCCGGCCACCACGCGCACCGGCTGGCCGGCGACGTCGTCGTCGCCCTTGCCGGGGGCGCGCAGCGCGGCGCGCCACCCGAAATCGCCCCCGCGCATCGCCGCCACCCGGTAGGTGCCCGGGCGCAGGCCCTCGAGCGCGAAGCTGCCGTCGTCGCGCGTCATCGTGCCGCCGGCGCCGGCCATGGACCAGCGCGCTTGACCCTGCGCGCGCACGGTGACGCCCGGGACCGGCCGGCCGGCCTCGTCGACCACGTCGCCGGCCACGCCGCCGGCCCGCTCGAGGCGCAGCTCCACGGCGGCCTCGCCCCCCTCGGCCACCGTCACGCGCTGCGGCTCCTCGGGCGGCGGCAGGTCCGCCGCCTCGACACTGACCTCGTAGGTGCCGGCGCGCAGCCCGTCGATCAGGAAGCTCCCGTCCTCCTCGGAGGGCGCGCTCTCCGAGTCGCGCGCGGACCTCGGTCCCATCGGCCCGGCGGGCCTGGCGGAGATCCACGCCCGCGCGACCGGCGCTCCCTCCGCCGACCGCACGGCGCCGCGGATGCGGCAGCCGGCGCGCACCGTCCACTCCTGCTCGGGCGGGGCCGCCCCGGCGGCGATGACCAGCGCGGGATACTCGTCCTGGGCGCGGAAGCCGCGGCACTGCACATGGACCTCGTAGGTCCCGGGCAGCATCGCCTCGATCTCGACCCGTCCCACCTCGACCGCGGCGCCGCCGTGTCGCCCGGCCTTGTGGTCGGACAGTCCCACCCAGCCGTCGCGGCACGGGGCTCGATTTCCGGCCTCGAGCACGCGCCCGACCACGAGCGCGGCCGGGTGGAGCTCGATCGTCACGCCGTCCACGGTCTGGCCGAGTCCGAGCAGCACGCTCTCGCGCGCCTCGCCGCTACCGGTCGGCGCGCTGGCGAATGCCTTGTAGCGCCCGGGCGGCAGCCGGGCGATGCGGAAGCGGCCCTGCTCGTCGGTCACGGCGCTGCCGTGCGCTTCGGGCGACGCGTCCTCCATCCCGCCCGAGCTGCCGACTCCGACGCGCGCGCCCGCGACCGGGGCTCCGCCTCCGACCTCGACCACGCGGCCGGCCAGCACCGCCTCGGGCGTGAGCAGGATGTCCACCGTCAACCCCGGCGCGGTGGCGTCCGCGCGGCCCGGGACGTAGCCCTCGGCCTGCGCGGTGAGGGCGACCCTGCCTGGCGCGACCCACAGGCGAAACGAGCCGTCGGCCCGGCTGCGCGTCTGGGCGCGGGGCGACGGGCCCCAGCGCTCGGATCCGGCGCGCACCCACGCGCCGCCCACCGTGCCGCCGCCGATGTCCTTCACGGAGCCGGCCAGCTCGACCCCGCCGGGCCGGAGCACGATGTCGATCCCGCCGCGCTCCTCGCCGGCGGCCAGGTGCAGGTCATCCGCGCGACGCTCCGCGTCCCGGTACTGGCCGGGCATGTACTGCGGCGCGCCGGCGTGGACCTCGTACCGGGCCGGCAGGAGTCCGGCCACGCGGTAGCGCCCGTCGGCGCCGGACGCGGCGCAGCGCGGGTCGCGCGTGTCTTCGGCGGACAGCTCGTCCGACGAGGCGTACGCGCACACCTCGGCGCCGGCCACCGCGGCGCCGCGGGGATCGCGCACCGTGCCGGCGATGGCGCCGCGCGCGACGGTCGCCGGGTCGATGCGGGGCCGGTGCGCATGCGCGGAGCCGGCGGCGCGGGCCGCGCCGGAGCGCGCGAGGGCTCCGGCTCCCTCCTGCTCGGCGCCGCCTTCGCGCGTCATCCACCAGGCCAGCGCCGCGATGGTGAGGGCGGCCGCGCCGCTTCCGATCATGAGCCTCCGGCGGTTCATGCTGTACCTCCCCTGGCGCGCGCGGGCGGCGGCTACTGCGAGACGGAGGGCTGGAGCTTCTCGTTGCCCGGCGTGGACGCGAACACCTCGTGCTCGCGCAGCTCCAGCTCGAACGGGACCAGCAGCTCCGCCCGGAAGCGGCCGTCGGCGCCCGATACCGCGTGCCCGACGACGTGAGCCCCCTCGCCGGCATGGCGGGCGGGCGCGAGATAGATGACGACGTGCAGGTCGCTCAGGCCGCGGCCCTCCTCGTCGGCGACCAGGCCCTCGACGGTGATGGTCTCGCCGCGGAACGCGGTGGGGCTGGCGCCGGTGACGCGGATCGACGTGGGCCGCTTGCCGCGCAGCGCGGCCGGGTCGGCGGCGGGCAGGCCCTCGGCCGGCCCCGGCAGCGGCTCGCCTGCGCCGTCGCCCTCGCCGGCGGCGGCCGCGCCCGCCTCGCCGCTCTCGCCGCCCTCACCGGCGGCGCCCGCGCGGCCGGCCGCGTCGCCCGCGCCGGCCGCCGGCTCGGCGCCGTCGGGGCCGCCCGCGCTCGAGCGGGGGCCGCCGGCGCGCGGGGTCTGCGCCTCGGCGATCTGGCCGGCCGACAGTCCGCTGATGTCGCCCTCGAGCCGGGTGTAGTTCTCGGCGTACTCGGGCGGCTTGGGGAACGGGTCCTCGCCGCGCGGCCGGTACATCGACTTGCCCGCGGCGTTCTTGACCTCGAGCGAGGCGGCGGCGCCGCCGAGGTCGACGCGCATCCAGCCGCCGGCCCGGGCTCCGCCGCGCTCGGGCAGCCACACCTCGACCCACGCGTGGGCCTCGTTGGACACGAAGCGGGTCGGGATGCCGAGCGCGTTGGCCGTGACCATGAAGGCGAACGATCGGTGGCGGCAGACGCCGGCCTGCTGGGTGACGAGGTCCCAGTAGATGTCGCCGGTCGGGTTCTGCAGCTCCCTGGGCTCGAAGGCGCGGAAGTACTCGACCAGGCGCGCGAGGGCGTCCTCGGTCGACATGTCGCGGCGCAGGCCGAGCCGGCGGTAGGCCTGCTCGCCGAGCCGCTGCACGCGCTCCGGCAGCGGCCGCCCATGGCCGGGCGGGATGTCCGCGACGCGCAGGCCGTGCGGGACCACCGGGGCGAAGTAGCGCGGATCCGCCTCGGCCAGGAACACCAGGCGGTGCACGCCGCTCGCGCCCGCCTCGTCGCTGCGCACGTAGAAGTTGCCGGCGCCGTCGACCGAGAAGGCCAGCTGGGTGCGCGGCTGCACCTCGTAGGAGACGACGCGCATCTCCGGCGCCACCGACGGGATCGGCACGTCCTCGCCCGGCTGGAGCTCGACCAGCATCGACCCCCAGAAGCGGTCGAAGCCGCGGGTCGGCGCGCCGGTCACGGGCAGCTCGGTCAGCGAGGCGTCGCCGATGACCAGGGTGTAGTCGGGGCGCACCGCGTCGAGCGCGCTCATGCGCTTGAACGGCACCACCGACGGATTGAACACCTCGATGTAGCGGAGGGCGTCGTCTCCGCCGGTGTGGTCGTCGGGCACGCTCTGCGTGTCGCGGTCGGCGCCGAAGCCGCCCCGCCCGTGGATCGGCTCCTCGCTGACCGGCTCGGTGGTCGACTCGGGCTCGGGCAGGATCTTGCCGTCGTCGCGGATCGCGGTCGGGTTCTGCCCGGCGGACGGATCGCCGCCGAGCAGGGCAGGGGAGACCGGCGCGCGGTGCGCCTGCGCGCCGGAGCGCCCGGGCGAGCGCACGTCCTCGTGCAGGACCGGGGCGGGCGCGGGCGGCGGCGGGGCCGGCTGGGCCACGGCGCGGAGCGCCGCGGCGGCGGTGGCGATCCCGGCGAGCCCGACCCAGGCCGCGATCCAGCGCGCGCGCACGGGCACCAGTGTAGCAGCACACCCGCGCGAGCGCCGGGCGGGGCGCGGCCATGACGCAGTTGCATTGCGCGACCGGTCCGTAGGAAAACGCCGCTATGGAATCGCCGGGAGCGAGCAGGGCGGGGCAGCGAGTGCCGTGGCTCACGCGCGCCCTGGAGCGCGCGCCGATGGCGGTGCTGGTGGGCTACGCCGTGGTCATGGCGTTCTCGGTCTACTTCTGCATGTACGCCTTCCGCAAGCCGTTCGCGGCCGCGTCGTGGCACGGCCAGATGCTGGGCCCGATCTCGCTCAAGGGCGCGCTGGTCATCGGGCAGCTGGTCGGCTACGCGTCGTCGAAGGTCATCGGCATCAAGTTCAACTCCGAGCTGCCGCTCCGCAGCCGGCGGAACGCGCTGTTCCTGCTCATCCTGGCCGCCGAGGCGGCGCTGTTCCTGTTCGCCGTCGTGCCGCCGCGGATCCAGGTTCTGGCGCTGTTCCTGAACGGCCTTCCGCTCGGCACGGTGTGGGGCATCGTCTTCAGCTTCCTCGAGGGCCGGACCAGCTCCGAGATCCTCGGCGCAGGCCTGAGCTGCAGCTACGTGGTCGCGTCCGGCTACGTCAAGACCGTCGGGGCCAAGCTGCTCCACGCCGGCGTGAGCGAGGACTGGATGCCGGCGGTGACCGGCCTGGTCTTCCTGGTGCCGTTCTTCCTGTTCGCGTGGGGGCTGAGCTTCGTGCCCGCGCCGAGCTCGGTCGACGTGGCGCAGCGCACCGAGCGCGAGCCGATGGAGCGCGAGGCGCGGCGCCGCTTCACCCGCACCTACTGGCCGGGCCTGCTCCTCCTGGTCATCGTCTACCTGTTCCTGACCGCGTACCGCGACTTCCGCGACAACTACGCGGCCGACATCCTGCACGACATGGGTCTGAACGACCCGAGCATCTTCACCCGGACCGAGGTCCCCATCGCGCTGGCGGTGCTGCTCGTGCTCTCGCTGCTGTTCCTGGTCAAGGACAACCGGCGCGGGCTGCTCGGCGCCTACCTCATCATGATCGGCGGCGCCGTGCTGATCGGCGCGGCCACGCTCCTGTTCGACAGCCACGCCATCGGCGGGCAGACCTGGTTGACCCTGGTCGGGCTCGGCCTCTTCCTCGGGTACGTGCCGTACGGCTGCGTCTTGTTCGATCGCACCATCGCGGCGCTCGGCACCGTGGCGACCGCGGTCTTCCTGATCTACGTGTCGGACGGCGTGGCCTACGGCGGCTCGGTCGCGGTCAACCTGTACAAGGCGCTGGGCCAGGCGGATCTGCCCTACCTCGACTTCTTCCGCGGGTTCTCCTACGCCACGGCGGTGGTGACCGCGGTCTGCTTCACCATCTCGGGCGTCTACTTCCTGCGGCGGGCGCGCAGGCCCGCGGCGGAGCCGGTCGCGCTGCCCGACTCGGCCGCGACCGGCTGAGCCCGCCGCGCGCGGCGCCCATCCACCCGGCCGCGAACCTGCGCCAGGGCTGATCGGCCTGACTACGAGCTCTGGCCGTTGGGCGGCCGGTGGCCGTTTCCGCCGCCGCTGCCGCCGTTGCCGCCGTCGCCGTCTCCGCCCTCGTCCTCCGACGCCTCCTGATCCAGCAGGTAGATGAGGAGGTAGGCCTCTGCCGTGCGGCTCGGGCCCTCGGAGCCGGCCAGGATGCGAAAGTCCGCCGCCAGCTGGCGGCGCGAGTAGGAGCGGTAGAGCGAGACCGGATCGATCTCGTCGGGCTCGGTCGAGTCGCAGTCGTGCTCGATGGTGCGGCCGAGCACGTTGCTCGCCCACTGCTCGCTCGCGTTCTCGATCCCCTGCGCCCTCATGGCGGCGCGCAGGAGGCCCAGCTCCTCGTAGGTCAGGCCGAACAGGAACTCGGTGAAGGCCTGGTTCTCTCCCGCCGACACCTCGTCGCGGGCGAAGAAGTCGAGGAACTGGGGCGCGCAGTCCTGCGCCACCAGGCGGAAGTACTCGCTCGCGCCCAGCAGGCTGCCGAGGCCGACCGTGATGCGGTTGCGCGCGCGCCAGGCCGACTCGAGCAACGGGCAGAACTGATCGATCTCGAGCGTCGCGTTGTCCCAGATGGCGATGAGCTGCGCCGCCGCGCGCCGCTTGGTCTCGTCGGCGACGTCCGGCTTGCGCAGGAGCGCGAGCAGGAGCTCCTCGGCCATCTGCGTGTAGATCGACTGGGCCAGCTCGTCGCGCAGCTGCAGGCTGAGCGGCCGCAGCTGCGGCGCCTGCGAGATGAGCGCGCTGGTCGACTTCACGAACGCGCGCAGGAACTGGATCTTCGAGATGAGGAAGGTGCGCTGCAGCGTGGCCTTGAAGGGCAGGTCGAGATCGCCGGCCAGCCCGTCGATCTGCGTGAGGTGGGCCAGCAGCGTGCGGTCGTCGCGCTCCTCGCCGCCGAGCGCCTCGCGCACGCGCAGTGATGGGGTCACCGAGATGAGGTGGTTCAGCTCGGCCAGCTGGGACATCAGCCGGCTGAGCACCGCCGCGTCGCTCGGCGAGATCTGCGAGAGCGCGATGAGCGCCCGCGCGACCAGTTCCGATTCCGCCTCATCGAAGAGGCGCAGATCCGGAGCAGTCTCGGATCGTGGCAGGGGCATGGAGGCTATCGCTTC
This sequence comes from Kofleriaceae bacterium, assembly GCA_035262925.1. Taxonomy (GTDB): domain Bacteria; phylum Myxococcota_A; class Polyangia; order Haliangiales; family Haliangiaceae; genus DATFRY01. The sequence goes on from DATFRY010000420.1 coordinate 11,880, forward strand.
AGGCTCGAGGCTAGTCGTGGCAGTGGTAGCAATCATCTGAAGGGAAACATCGACGCCACGCGCCCGATCTGGATACGCCACGGCCCGGAATTCGGTTTGCAAAGATCGATCCGGAACTGCGCATGGTCTCGAAGAACTCGTGCTCAAGGCTACCACCTACGTGGCCCCGGCGACACTCGCTCACCGTTCCCGGTCGAGCTGCACCACGTAGATCCGCTCGTCCCCGAACAGATCCGTGGCTGAAAGGGTGCGGGACCACGGCCGGTAGCCGGGGTAGGTCACCTCGATCGGGAGCTCGACGGTGCCGGGCGGGACCACGACCGGCACACCGGAGTCGGCCGGCCGGCCGCCGACCACGATCTGCACCCCGCTGGGCTCCGCGTAGACGGTGATGGTCTTGCTCCGGACGGGCGGTGCCGCATGGCTCGCGGGGGGCGACTCCTCCGCCCCGCCGCGCTGCAGCGTGTAGGCGGTGCCCAGCCCGGCCGCCGCAGCGCCGACCGCCGCGGCCAGGACCCAGCCGCCCGCCCTCCGGCGCGGCCGCGGGCGCGGTGCCTCACCCGCCTCGTCCGCCTCCTCGTCCCTGGCCTCGGTCGACGCCGCCGCGGTGAACAGGTGCAGGGAGCGGGCGCCGACCTTGCCGTGGGCGAAGAGCTCCATGTCGAGCAGCCCGATGACCTCCGTCGAGTAGGTCGGGGCCAGGTTGAAGACGAGCTTGGAGACCGAGTGGAGCACGCTGACCAGGCCGAGCCCGGCGCCGCTCTCCTTTTGCTCCATCTGCGCGCCGGTGCGCGCGCGCCCCAGGTACTCGAGCGCGCGCTCGCGGGTCAAGGAGCCGCCGCCGTCCCGCACCGCGACGCCGAAGTAACGCCCGCTGCAGCCGTACTGCACCTGGATCGGGTTGACGTCGCTCAGCTGGGCCAGCTGCTTGAGCGTCATGCCGCGGAACTTCTCCTGCCCGTGGTCGTCGGTCGGCGCGTGATAGAGCGCGTTCATCATGAGCTCGTCGGCCACCAGCTGGATGCGGTCGCGCACCGGCCCGCGCACGCCGGCCAGCTGCGCGTAGCGCATCATGATGTCGATGGCGCGGCTCTTCTCCTCGTAGCTCTTGACCAGCATGGTGAAGGTGGTCACCCCCCACGGGAAGTACTTCTGCAGGCCGAAGATCTCGCCGCGCAGCGCCTTGGTCGCGCTCGAGATGAACTCGTCGTCGTCGAAGCGCTCGTCGTGGCAGAACAGGCTCGTGGCCCGCTGGTCCTCGAACAGCGAGACGCGGTGGATGAGGTCCTCGCCCGAGACGATGTAGAGGATGCGCGCGCCGCGCGGGATCTGCGACAGGAAGCGCTTGTCGGGCAGATCGTAGCGCGCGTCGAAGATGGCCAGGTCGATGGGCCGCGTGGGGTTCACCTGTCCGCCCTCGGCGACGAAGTCGGCGGTGGCCCCGGTCGCGGTGGTCAGGCGCTTGATCGAGCGCTTGAGCGCCACGTCCCGCGTGATCACGGTCATGTGGTAGCGAAGCATCGCCGGGCTGGTGGCGGCCATCTGCGCGGAGCGGCTCGCCGCCTCTCCTGTCTACTTCTTCGGGATGACGGTGTGGGTCGAGCTGGGCTTGTGGCTGTAGGAGCCGGCCGGCCCGCCCGGGCCGACCGGGCTCGATCCGACCACCGGGCCCCCGGGACCGACCGGGCCCGGCACGATGTGGTTGCCGCTGCCGACGTGGTTCGGGTTTCCGCCCGACGGCGCCGGGCCCGACGACGATGACGATGACGACGGCGGCGGGGGCGGTGTGCTGGGCCTGGCCCGCTGCGGCGCGGCCGGCGCCTCGACCCGCCCGCGCGAGGCGTGCGCCTCGACCACCGTGTCAGGCCGCGCGCCCTGGGACAGCTTCTCGGCCAGGACCAGGCGCTCCTTGACCCGCGTGGTCTCGCGGTTGTCGGTCTCGAGCTGGTCGATCTCGGCGCGGCGCGTGTCGATCTCGCGCTCGAGCTCGCCGATCGCGTCTCGCAGGACGCTGACGCGCGCGTCGATCCGCTGCTGCTTGGCGGTGGCGTCGTCGATGATGACACCGATGTCGATGCGGGCCGACTCGAGCGTGTGCTTGACCACCTGGACCACGAGCTCCACGTTCTCGCTCGGCAGCGTTCGCATGAGCGCGATCGCGTCGTCGATGCCGTAGGTGCCGGGGTTGGTGCGCGCGCGGCGCCCCTCGCCCGTTCGGGACCCAGGGACCGCGGTCTTCACGGGGGCCGACGCCCGCTCCACCGTCTCGGCGTCGTCCGGGTCGGTCCCCGCCTCGTCGTCGATGGCGGCGGCCGCGGCGGCGCTGAGATCGACGTGCTCGACCGGGGAGTCGAACTCATCGCGACCCTTCTTCTTCTTGTCAAAGAGGCCCATGGTGTCTCCTCGAGCATCGTAGCCGGAGCCGGTGGACCCGTCATCACCCGGGCGCGCAGATGACTGACGGCGGGCGGCGCGCCGGATCGGCGCGGAGAAGTGGTAGCCGTGACCACGGACCCGCACTGCGCAACCAGTGCGCAGGCGCCGCGCCTCCCGGCGATGGCGGTTCTCGTCCGCCGTCAGCTTGACGACGCGCCGGCGCGCGGCGCTCGCTCGGCTGTCGAGTAAGCTCTCGCGGTGGTCGTGAGCGCGCGCGCCATCCCTGACCGGAACGGGCTCAACTTCTCGTGGCTGATGAAGCTGCGCTGGAGCTCGATCGCCGGGCAGATCGCCACCATCCTGGCCGTCTACTGGCTGCTCGAGATCAAGGTGCCGCTCCTGCCGCTGTTCGTGGTGGTCGGCATCGAGCTCCTGTCCAACGTGCTGTGCGCGGTGTGGTTCCAGCGCCGGCCGCCGGTGCACGAGTGGCACCTGGCCGCCATCATGGCGCTCGACATCTGCTTCCTGACCGGCCTCCTCTTCTTCACCGGCGGCCCGTTCAACCCGTTCAGCTTCCTCTACCTGGTCAACATCGCGCTGGCCGCGGTGGCGCTGCACGCGCAGTGGACCTGGATGCTGGTCGCGCTGGCTCTGCTGTCGTTCGGGGTGCTCCCCCTGACCGACTACTGGGAGCTGCCGCTCACCAACCTCGACGCGGCCGAGAACGTGCGGCTGCACCAGCAGGGCGTCTGGGTCGCGTTCGGGGTGGCGGCCGCGTTCATCGTGCACTTCCTGTGGCGCGTGACCGGGGCGCTGGCCCAGCGCGAGCGCGAGCTGCTGCAGACCCGGGTGGCGGCGGCGCAGAAGGAGCGGCTGGCGTCGCTGGCCACGGTGGCGGCCGGCGCGGCGCACGAGCTGGCCACGCCGCTCGGCACCATCGCGGTCGCGGCGCAGGAGCTCGAGCGCCAGCTCGGCGCT
>DATFRY010000421.1:0-35735 GCA_035262925.1 Kofleriaceae bacterium
TGCCGGGCGAGGGCGTGGTCGTCGGCCACCCGGACACCGGCTACACCCGCCACCCCGAGATCTTCCCCGGCCGCATCCGCCTCGACGGGGCCTACGACTTCCTGCGCGACGACGGCGATCCGAGCGACGAGCTCGACGACAGCGGCGCCTTCGCCTCGCCCGGCCACGGCACCTCCACCTCGAGCGTCATCGCCAGCGACTTCGGATCGCAGCGCGCCGGCGGCCAGCCGTACGTCACCGGCGCCGCCCCGCGCGCGACGGTGGTTCCGCTCCGCGTGATGAAGTCGCCCGTCCTGTGGTCGACCCGCAACGTCACCCAGGCGATCGACCACGCCACCGCCATCGGCTGCCACGTCATCTCGATGAGCCTGGGCACCGGGCTCTGGTGGGAGGTCGACGCGCTTCGCGAGGCGATCCGCCGCGCGGTGCACCAGGGCGTCATCGTGGTCGCCGCCGCCGGCAACTACGTGGGCCCGGTGACCTGGCCCGGCCGCTTCGACGAGGTGGTGTGCGTGGCGGCATGCAACGCCGAGCGCAGGCCGTGGTTCCACTCGTGCGCCGGCTCGGCCGTCGACGTGACCGCGCCGGGCGAATCGGTGTGGCGCGCCTCCGCCTCGAAGGACAGGGCCGGCGCGGTCAAGTTCGGCGTGGCGCGCAGCGACGGCACGTCCTACTCGACCGCGCTGGTGGCGGGGGTCGCCGCCCTGTGGCTGTCGTATCACGGGCGCGACCAGCTCATCGCCGCGTTCGGCCGGGAGAACCTGTGCTCGCTGTTCCGCGCCGTGGCGCGCGCCTCGTGCATGCCGATGGTCGGGCTGCCCGACTGGCAGCAGCACGACTTCGGCGCCGGCATCATCAACGCGCACAAGGTGCTCCAGATCGACCCGCGCTCGCTGCATGCCGCCCCGCGCGGCGCGCGCGCGGCCGAGCTGACCCGCAAGGCGGCGGTCGATGGCACCGCGCAGTTCGTCCGCGAGCTCCAGCCCGACCGGCTGGCCGGCGCGCTCGGCGTGAGCGAGTCGAACCTGGCCCAGCTGCTCGCCGAGCGCGGCAAGGAGATCGCGCTCCGCCTGGCGACCGATCCCGCGCTGCGCCAGCCGGTCTCGGTGGCGCGCAGCGGCGCCGGCGGCGCGCCGGAGGCGACGGCGGCCTCGCTGAACGGCGCCTCGCGCGAGCTGCGCGCCGCGCTGGCCGCGGCCCGCCGGCCCGCGGCGGCGCCGGCCGCGCCGGCCGCGGCACGCCGGCACGCGGCGCCGGCCGCGCCGGTGCGCAACGGCCGCCGGAGCCGCGGCAGGCGCATCCGGCCGCGGCCCGAGGCGTGAGCGGCGCGCGCGAGGCCGCGCGGAGTAGACTCTCGCCCGCGTGATCGCGGTGACCGATGTCCACTACGCCGGAGCGCGCGCCACCGCCGCGGCGGTGGTCGCCGGCGCGTGGACCGACGCGCGCGCGCTGCTCGAGCGCGTGGTCGACAGCGCGGTGGCGGCCGAGTACGAGCCCGGCGCGCTCTACCGGCGCGAGCTGCCCCCGCTCCTGGCGGTGCTGGCCGCCCTGCCCGCCCCGCCCGACATCGTCGTGGTCGACGGCTTCGCGTGGCTCGCGCGCGAGCGGCCCGGCCTCGGCGTGCACCTGCACGGCGCGCTCGAGGGGCGCGCCGCGGTCGTCGGTGTGGCCAAGAGCCCGTTCGCCGGCGCGAGCGCCATCCCGGTGCGCCGCGGCTCCAGCGACCGGCCGCTCTGGGTCACCGCCATCGGCATCGACGCGCGCGAGGCGGCCGCGCAGGTCGCGGCCATGCACGGAACCAACCGCCTGCCCACCCTGCTGGTGCGCGCCGACCACCTGGCCCGCGGCCTGACGACGTGATCCTCCCGTACCCGGCCAGCCTTCACTCGCGCGGCGAGAGCCGGCCGTCGACCAGGCGCCAGGGCGACTTCGTGGCCACCGCGGCCTCGACCTGGGCCGGCGTGCGAGGATCGAGCTCGACGTTCCAGAGGAGCACGTAGCCGGGACCGGCCGACAGGAGGCGCCTGCCGTCGGGGCTCCACGCCACCGTCTGCATCGGCCCGGCGCCGAACGACGGCAGCCAGGCCTCGGTGCGCCCCTCGATGGAGCGCAGCTCGTCGCCCGTCGTCGCGTCCCACACGATCGTCCTGCCGTCCTCGTCGGAGGTGGCGACCAGGCTGCCGTCGGGGCTGAAGCTCGCGGACTGGACCAGCTGACCGTGTCCCCCCAGCGCGGTCACCTGCGCCCCGGTCGCCGCGTCCCAGATGCGCGGCACGTTCTCCCCGGACTTGCCGGCGGTGATGATCCTGCGACCGTCGGGCGAGTAGGCGACCACGGTCGTGATGCTGCGCGGCAGCTCGCGGAGGAGACGCCCGGTCGACGCGTCCCACAGGCGCGCCGGCGCCACGTGGCTGCCGGTCAGGAGCCGCGAGCCGTCGGGGCTGAACGCGACCGCCAGGAGCGGCCTCCCGTCCGGTTCGCGGATCGCCGGCCCGATGCGGGCGCCGTCGCTGGTCGACCAGAGGTACACGCGGCCTCGCCCCGAAGCCGCCGCCAGGCGCGCGCCGTCCGGGCTGAACGACAGGTCGGTGATGGGCTCGCCGCCCGCGTCGAGCACGAGGTCCACGCGCCCCGTTCTCGCGTTCAGGACGCGCGGCGCGCCGTCGCGGCCCACGAGCGCGACCCGCGCTCCATCGCCGGTGACGGCGAGATGGCCGGCCGGGTTCCAGGCCAGCGGGCGCGAGCTCTCCAGCCGCCCGCCCCGCGCGTCCCAGATGCGCAGGTGCCCGCGCCCGCCCTCGTCCGCGTCCGCGGTGACGATGCGCGCGCCGCCCGCGGCATAGCGGCCGAGCACGCGGCCGCGATGACCGGGCAGCGGGTGCGCCCAGCGATCGCGCGGCAGGTCCCAGATCTGCACCTGACCGTGCAGCCCCGCGGTGACCAGCCGCGAGGCCCGGTGGGCGGTGGCCATGGACATGCTGCCCGGCAGCGCCCGCAGATCGAGGCTGGCCAGCCGGACGGTGGAGCTCGCGTCCCACAGGTGGACCGCCTCGCTGTCGGCGCTGACGATGGTCGATCCATCGCCCGTGAAGAGCGCCCGCAGCACCTTGCCGGCGAGCGGCCGGAGGTCGCCGCGCGGTCGACCGGTCGCCACGTCCCATATGCGGACCGATCGATCGGCCATGGTGGCAAGCACGCTCGTCGCGTCGGGGCTGAACGCCACCTCCTGCACGTCGTCGCCCGGGACCGGGAGGTGGCGAATCGCCCGTGTGGACGAGGAGGCCAGGAGGAGCTCCGCGGCGCCTCGCGCCGCCACCCACGCGCCGTCCGCGCTCATCGCGACGCTGTAGATGGTGGGCCGCGGCGCCGCCGCGAACGAGAAGCGCCGCACCGGCGGGCGGGCAGCCTCCCACACGTCGACCCGCCCGGCGTGGTCGATGCTCGCCGCGAAGCGCCCGTCGCGAGACCAGCTGACCCAGTCCGCGTCCTCGCCCACCGGCACGCGGAGGAGCTCGTGCCCGGTGGCGGCATCCACGACGCCGGCCGGCGAGCCGCCGGCCACCTCCATGTAGAGGAGGATCTGGCCGGGGCCGCCGTGCTGGGCCGCCACCGCGCCGAAGGGCAGCGCCACGCGGCGCCGGAGCGCGCCGGACCGCGCGTCCCAGAAGCCCAGGACGCCGTGCTGGCCGGTCACCAGCTCGTCGTCGTCGTCGCTCATCGACACCGAGTAGGTGCGTCCGCGCTGCTCCTGCGGGTCGACCCCGGCCGGCGTGGACGCGAACGTCGCGGTCAGGCTGTCGAGCGCGCGCAGCGACTCGGTCACCAGCCAGCGAACGCGCAGGTTGCCCGGCGCGCGCCGGTAGGCCTCGGCCAGGATCGGCGCCGCGCGGAACGGGTGACCGGCCGACAGCTCGGCGCGCCCCTGCTGCTCGAGGAGCGCGATGGTCTGCCGGTCGGCGCGGTCGCGCTCCGACTCGGCGGCGGCGCGCGCGCCGTCCGCCGCGATGCGCGACTGGTCGGCCACCTGGCGCGCGCGCTCGGCCTCGTCGCGCAGACGCTGCTCGCGCGCCGCGGACAGCGCGCTCGCCGCCAGGAGCGCGACCAGCAGCGCGGCCGCCGCGTGGACCAGCTTGCGGTGCGATCCGAGCCAGCGGCCGACCCGTTCGCCCTGGCTGTAGCCGTGGGCCTCGACCCGCTCACCGGCGAGGAAGCGGCGCAGATCGTCGCCCAGCTCCCGCGCGCTGGCGTAGCGGTCCCACGGCGAGACCGCCATGGCGCGCTTCGCGATCGATCGGAGCGGGCGCGGCATCCGGCGCGAGGCGTCGCGAGGCCGGGGCTCGATCGCGCCGGCCGCCGTCGGCCCGCCGGGCGCATCGCGCGGCGGCGCGTCGCTCGCCGCATGCCCGGCCGCGCGCCCCTCGAGCACGTCGCGCAGGATCGCGCCCAGCGCGTAGACGTCGGTCCGCTCGCTCACCTCGCCGCCCAGCGCTTGCTCCGGCGCCATGTAGTCCGGCGTGCCGAGGACCGCGCCGGGCCTCGTGAGGTCCGCCGCCACCGGCGCGCCCTCGGCGCCGACGCCGGCCGCGGCCTGATCGTCCTCGGCATCGGCGACGTACCTGGCCAGCCCCCAGTCGATCACGATGGTCTCGCCGTAGTCGCCGACGATGACGTTGCTCGGCTTGAGGTCGCGGTGGATCACCCCGCGATCGTGGGCGTACGCGATGGCGTCGGCCACCGCGACGACGCGCTCGACCAGGGCCAGGCGCGCCGGCGGCGCCGCGGCCTCTTCGATCAGCTGCTTGAGCGGCCGGCCCGACACCAGCTTCATCGAGTAGTAGGGGGTGCCGTCGGGCCAGCGCCCTGCCTCGTGGACCGGCACGATGTTCGGGTGCTCGAGGCGCGCGGTGATGATCGCCTCGCGCACGAAGCGCGCCTCCGCGCTGGGCGTCCGGTGGATCAGCTCCTTGAGCGCCACGTGGCGGCCGAGCTCACCATCGCTGGCGCGCAGGACCCGGCCGACTCCCCCGCGGCCGTGCTCGGAGATGACCCGGTAGCGCCCCGGCTCCCGCGCCACGAGCGCCGGCACCGGGCCGGCGTCGTCGGCCGGGTCGTCCGGCTCGGCGCCGTCGGAGAGCATCTCCACCGGCGCGCCGGGGCTGACCGTCGGCGCGCGCGAGTATGTCCTCGACTGGGGCTTCATTCACGTCCGGCAATCACGTCCACACGACCCGTTTCGACCCGCTGCTCCTCCTCGCCGCCTCCTCGCCGCCTCGTCGCCGCCTCCTCGCCGCTCAGTGTCTGACCGCGTCGAGCTCCACCTGGTAGCGATGGGCGAGCCGGCGCACGTGAGAGCGCGAGGTGCCGAGCGCACGGGCCATCGCGCTCACGTTGCCGCTGTGCTGGTGGGCGAGCGTGACGAAGCGCTCCCGCTCGCGCAGCGCCGGGATCGAGGCGGCGTCCTCGAACGCGGCGCGCACGTCCTCCGGGAGGTGGACCGGCGCGATCTCGTCGCTGCCGGCGACCGCGAGCGCTGCCGCGAGGGTGTGCTCCAGCTCGCGCACGTTGAGCGGCCAGTCGTAGAGGAGGAGCGCCCGCGCGACCGCGCGGCTGAAGGTCACGCCGCCGGCCCGCGCCCCGGCCACGCGCGGAAGCAGGTCTGCGACCAGGAGCCCCAGGTCCTCGCGCCGCTCGCGCAGCGGCGGCAGGGTGAGCGCGAAGCCGCGCAGCCGCGCGTAGAGGTCCTTGCGGAAGCGGCGCGCCGACACCCGCTCGGCCAGGTTCTGGTGAGTGGCCGCCACCACCCGGATGTCGACCGGCACCGCCCTGGTCGCGCCCAGCGGGATGAGCTCGCGCTCCTGCAGGACGCGCAGGAGCACCGCCTGCGACGCCTCTGGCAGCTCGGCGATCTCGTCGAGGAACAGCGTGCCCCGGTTCGCCTCCTGCACCAGGCCGACCCGATCGGCGTCGGCCCCGGAGAAGGCCCCCTTGCGCGCGCCGAACAGCTCGCTCGCCACCAGGGTCTCGGGCAGCCCGCCGCAGTTCACCGCCACGAACGGCCCCGCGCGCCGAGAAAGCGCGTGCACCGCGCGCGCCGCCATCTCCTTGCCGGTGCCGGTCTCGCCGAGCAGCAGCACCGGCAGGGGCGAGGCGGCGACGCGCGCGAGCAGCTCGAACGATCGGGCCAGCGGCTCGGACAGGGTGCGGGTGCCGAGCGGCCGGGTGGCCAGCAGCGCGGCGTCCACATCGCTCTCGCCCCGGCACAGCAGGCAGAACGTCGTCCCGATCTCGACGACGTCGCGCTCGGACATGCGCGAGCGCGCGGCCACCCGGCCGTTGACCAGCGTGCCGTTCTTCGACCGCGCGTCCTCGACGACCCACTCGCCGCCGACGCGGCGCAGGCGCGCGTGCACCGCCGACACCGACGCGTCGGGGAGCGCCACCACCGCGGTCCGCTCGACGCGGCGCACCGAGCGCGGCGCGCCGCGGCCGATCACCACCTCGTCGATCCCGGCCAGCGAGACCCGCCAGGGGTGCTCGTGCGGCCGCGCGCAGTCGATCGCGAACACCAGGCACTCTCCCACCTCTCCCGACGCGCCCGAGCTCTCGTCGTGGATCGACAGCGTATCGCTCGCGACCACGGCGGCATCATAGCCGCCCATCCAGCGGCGGGATGTGAGCGATCGCGCTGGACATCGCGCGGCCGGTCGCGCGCCGGCGGTCGCGCGCGCGGCGTCAGGTCCACCCCCTGGACCAGCTGGTCCACCTGCACGCCGCCCAAGCCTGCCAAAGTCGTTCGCCGTCCGCCTGGCATTCAGCTTGCCCGGTGACGCGGCGATGTCCGCGCGTCGAGACCCATCTCCCGCCGACCTGGCGAGCGGCGAACGCGCTGCCCTGGTCGAGCAGCACCTCACCCTCGTCCGCCACCTGGCGGGCCGCATGGTCGCCGCAGCGTTCCCCTACCTCGAGGTCGAGGACCTGGTGGCCGTCGGCGTCGAGGCGCTCCTGCGCGCGTCGTCGCGCTACGACCACGGCCGCGGCGTTCCGTTCGCCACCTTCGCCTATCCGCGCGTGCGCGGGGCCATGTGGGAGAGCATCGGCGCGGTCGGGCCGTTCTCGCGCGGCATCTCCCGCCGGCGCGCCGGCCGGCCCGCGCAGCGCGCCTCGCCCCTCTTGCGCGGACTCGACGAGCTGCACGGCGATCCGCTGGCCGCCTGCATCGACGCCGCCGATCGCATCCACCTCGCCATCGACACGGCGCGCCTCTGCCCGCAGCTGCGCGAGGCGGTCGACGCGCTGGACGAGCGCGACCGGCAGATCATCGAGCGGCACTACTTCGCCGGCGAGTCGCTGCTCGAGATCGGCCGCGACATGGGACGCTCGCGGTCGTGGGCCAGCCGCGCCCACTCGTGCGCGCTCGCCCGGCTGCGCGCCGCGCTCGAGCCGGCTGCGCTACACCCGGCCCGGCCGGCGATGGCGACGGCGGCGCCGAGCTGACCGGCGATGTATCATCTGCCGACATGTCTCTTCAGCCGCTCGCGCAGTGCCTGGATCGGCCCGAGGCGCGAGCGGCGTGGCTCCGTCTGCTCGACAGCCGGCCGGACAGCCGGATCGAGTGCCACCCGGACCTGGTCGCCGCCGCCACCCCGCCCGGCGCCACCGCCCTGATCTACCGCGACGGCGGCGCGGCGCCCGAAGTGAACGCGCTGGCCGCGCTCATCCCCAAGCGGGTACGGGTCGTGCGCGCCACCGTGGTCGACCACCTGTTCTCGCTGTCGGGCTACCGCCTGGTCGCCGACCACGTGCTCGGCGCCGAGGGCGGCGAGGCGCTGACCCGGTTCCTCGACGAGGCGATCGAGCTCATCGACTCCGGCCGCGCCGACTGCCTCTACTTCGATGATCTCGAGGTCGGCTCGGAGTTGTGGCGCGCCCTCGAGGCGGCCGAGCGCGACCAGCGGCTCGCGCGCTACCTGCCCAGCGGCAGCCAGCCGCACTGGTGGATCGACTTCCCCGATCCTCCGGCCGACTACTGGAAGAAGTTCTCGGGCAAGACCCGCAACACCATGCGCCGCAAGCTCAAGAACCTCGAGCACACCGTCGCCAAGGTCACCCGCCCGGACGACGTGCCGGAGTTCCTGCGCAAGGCGAGCCACATCTCCCGCCGCTCGTGGCAGGGCCGGCGGCTCGGCCTGCGCGTGGCCGACAGCGCCGAGGAGCGGCGCTACCACCAGCTCCTGGCCGAGCACGGCTGCCTTCGCAGCTACGTGCTCGACACACCGACCGGCCCGGTCGCGTTCCTGCGCGGCATCCAGACCGGCGACTCGTACCTGTACGACGAGGTCGGGTTCGACAGCGAGCTCGCCAAGCTCTCGCCCGGCGCGATCCTCTTCCACCACGCGATCGACGACCTCATCGCGCGCGACTGTCCGCGCCGGCTCGACTTCGGGGTCGGCGACGCCCAGCACAAGCAGCAGTTCGGCAACCGCCAGACCGAGAGCGGCCCGATCGTGGCGGTCGCGCGCCGCCTGCGCCCGCGCACCGCGCTCCTGGTCGAGGAGCTGCGGCGCGGCGCCGAGCAGCAGGCCCGCGCGCTCCTGCGCCGAACCGGCCTCTACGAGCGAATGCGCCGCCTCTACCGCGGCCGCGCCTGAGCCCGAGCAACGCGAGCGCCGGTGTGTGGAAACCGGCGAGCCGGAGAATCGGACCGAGATCCCGAGCGCCATGCCTCGGCGCGTCATGAGAAGCCGCCAGCTTGCCGCCCCGAACGGCGCCGGGATTTGTTATGAGCCTCGCATGACGAGAGCGACTCCCCTCCTGCTCCTCGCGACGTCGGCTGTTCTCGGAGCAGCCTGCGGCAGCACCGCGAAGTCCGAGACCGCCGGGCCAGGCGACGTCGCCGCCGCCCCGCCCGCCGCGGCCGATCCGCACCTCGCCGCGCGCGAGAAGTGGGACAACCCGGGCGGCATGTGGATGCCGCGCCAGATGGTCGACAACGCCAGGCGGCTGGGCGACCTCGGCCTCCAGATCGAGCCCGCCGCGCTGTCGGATCCGACCAAGCCGCCGCTGTCCGCGGTCGTCTCGCTGGGCGGCTGCACCGCGTCGTTCGTCTCGCCCGAGGGCCTCGTCATCACCAACCACCACTGCGTGCAGGCCGCGCTGCAGCTCAACTCGACCGCCGACGAGAACCTGGTCGAGGAGGGGTTCCTGGCCAGGACGCACGCGGACGAGCGCTGGGCGGGACCGGCTCAGCGCCTCCGGGTGGCTCAGAAGATCAGCGACGTCACCCAGGCCATGAGCGCGGGGCTGGCCGAGATCGGCGATCCGGGCAAGCGCGACGAGGAGGTCGACCGGCGCGAGAAGAAGATCATCGCCGACTGCGAGCAGGGCCGACCCGGCGTCCGCTGCGACGTGCGCGGCTTCTTCGGGGGCAAGGAGTGGCAGCTGACCGAGTTCCTCGAGCTCCGCGACATCCGCCTGGTGTACTCCCCGCACCGCGCGATCGGCAACTACGGCGGCGAGATCGACAACTGGGCCTGGCCGCGCCACACCGGGGACTTCTCCTTCTACCGGGCCTACGTCGGCAAGGATGGCAAGCCGGCCGACCACGCCGACGACAATGTGCCCTATCGGCCGACCAGCTACCTCAAGATCAATCCGCGCGGGGTCGCCGACCACGACCTGGTGTTCGTGACCGGCTATCCCGGGCGGACCAACCGCTACATGACCGCGTCCGAGCTGCGTCACGGCGCCGAGTGGACCTACCCGCACTACATCGCCAAGGCCAAGGAGCGCATGGCGGCGCTGGCCGAGCTGCAGAAGCAGACCGGCGAGACCGCGATCAAGGCGGGCGTCGCGCGCCAGTTCACGCAGAACGGGCTGGAGAAGTACGAGGGCATCGCCGAGGGCATCGCCGTGCACGGCATGCTGCGGACCAAGGACCGCGCGGACAAGGAGTTCCGCGCCTGGGCGGCCGCCGACGCGTCGCGCAAGCGCTTCGCCGACGCGCAGGACGCCATCGAGGCCCGCCTTGCCGCCAAGTGGAAGCAGGACGCCGAGGAGGAGACCTGGAACGATGCGGTGGCCGGCTCCGGCCTGCTCGACCAGGCCATCACGCTGGTCAGGTGGGCCCACGAGCAGCAGAAGAAGGACGCCGATCGCGAGCTCGGCTATCAGGAGCGCGATCGCTCCATCGCCATCGGCCGGCAGAAGGTGTTCGCCAAGCGCTACGACCCCGCCATCGACCGCGCGCTGTGGAAGCTCGCCCTCACCCGCGCGGCGGCCGATGCCGGCTCGAAGAGCTGGCTGGGCCCCCTGCTCGGCATCAAGGGAGACCGCCCGGTCGACGACGCCGCCATCGACAAGGCGCTCGAGCGCATCTACTCGCGCACCAAGCTGGCCGGTGAGGCCGAGCGCATGAAGCTGATGACCAGCACCCCGGCCCAGCTCGCCCGCTCGAAGGACCCGTTCGTGGTGGCCGCGCTGCAGCTGTTCCCGCGGGTGGAGGCGATCCGCAAGCGCGAGAAGGCGCTCGACGGCGAGATGCTGCTCCTGCGCCCGGTCTACATGGAGGGGCTGCAACAGCGCGCCGGCGGCCTGCTCGCGCCGGACGCCAACGGCAGCCTCCGCATCTCCTACGGCACCGTGCGCGGCTACCGGCCGGCGGCGGGCAAGGACGTCTACGCGCCGTTCACCACGGCCGCGCAGATCCCGCACAAGAACACCGGCAAGAAGCCGTACGACGCGCCCAGGAAGCTGCTCGACGCCATCGCGGCCGGCAAGTGGGGCGCGTACGAGGCGCCCGGCCTGGGCTCGGTGCCGATCGCGTTTCTCAGCGACCTCGACATCACCGGCGGCAACTCCGGCTCACCGGTGCTCGACGCCCACGGCGACCTGATCGGGCTCGCGTTCGACGGCAACTACGAGGGGCTGGCGTCCGACGTGGTGTTCCACGGAGAGACCACGCGCACCATCACCGTCGACGTGCGATACGTCCTGTGGGTCGCCGACGCGGTCGATCAGGCCGACCACATCGTGCGCGAGCTCGGCGTGGAGCCCGCTCTGTAGATTTCCACCGCGGGTCCGAGTGCGAACCCATTGCGGGTGAAACCCGCAATGGACGCACTGATTGCGCGGTCGACTCGGACGCGCTCAGGCCGCGGCGAGGAGCGCCGAGACCGGCGCCGCGTCGAGCCCCTCGCGATCCAGGACGTCGAGGATCTCGCGCACATCCATGGCGCACTGGGGGTTGTCATCGTGCAGCAGCACGATGTCGCCGCCGCGGATGCGGTCGAACGAGTCGTGGCTCCCGGGCGGCGTCTTGCGCTCGTGGCGAAGTGAGTCGCGCGCATCGACCGACCACAGCACGACCGACATGCGGTTGAGCGCCATCCAGAGCCCGGTGGCGGGCTCCAGGATGCCGTGAGGCGGGCGAAACAGCGATGACCTCACGCCAAAACGGGAGACGATCTCGAGGGTTCGCCGCGTCTGCGAGCTCATGTCGGCGAGCTTGTGGTTGTACCCGTGGATGCCGATCTCGTGGCCGGCGTCGACGATGTCCTGGAATACCCGCGGATTCCGCTCGATCGCCTGGCCGAGCACGAAGAACGTCGAGCGCACCGACTTGGACTCCAGCACGTCGAGCACCTCTCGCGTGTGGATCGGATCCGGTCCGTCATCGAAGGTCAACGCGACCTTGCGACCGCGCCGATCGGAACGCCAGCACACCACTCGCCGGACCGGCGAGTAGCTACAGAACTCCGCCACGAGGCCCTTCGCGAGCCACTTGAGCAGCTGCAACTTGCCGCTCTCCACACACTCGTCCCCTGCCATCCACACCTCCGCGGGAGGAATGCATTGCAGCTCGAGTGCCAGGTCACATGGACCCGCGGGGGCGACGTTGTAGCGCGTCGCGTCGCAGCACCCATCACGTGCCGGTCGCGCGATTGTGGACCGCGAGTCGACGCCAGCCGTGGACTGGTCGTCGACTCGCGAGGCCGGTTTCGAGCGTTTGCTTGACTCCGACCGGCCGTTGCGGCAACGCTGACAGCGGGGGGTGTTGGACCGTACTACCAGTCGTCTGGTAGCGGGCCTGGTCGTGGTCGGCGGGGTCTCGCTCGCTCATTCTCGGTCCGGGCACGCACAGATTGCGCCCGAGGATCCGCAGGAAGCGGCGGAGGACACATCTCTGCCCTCCATCGCGATTCACGGCTTCGTCAGTCAGGGCGCCTTCCTGTCGACGGACAACGACTACCTCGGCCACTCGGAGCGCGGCAGCGTCGAGTTCCTCGAGGCGGCGGTCAATGTCCAGACGCAGCTCACCGACAAGCTGCGTGTGGGAGCCCAGCTCTTCACCCGAGATCTGGGCCCCATCGGAAACTACGCCATGGTGCTCGACTGGGCCTACCTCGACTACCGGTGGCGCGACTGGCTCGGCCTGCGCGCCGGCCGCATCAAGATGCCGTTCGGGCTCTACAACGAGTTCGCCGACGTCGACGCCGCCCGGCTGCCGATCCTCTTGCCGCAGAGCGTCTACTCGATCGTCGACCGCGACTTCCTGCTCGCCCAGACCGGCACCGCGATCTACGGCAGCACGCCGCTCACCGTCGCCGGAGGCATCGACTACCAGGCCTTCGGCGGGACCGTCTTCGTCGACGCCAACTCGTCCGCCCTCGTCGTGAACGGGCCGGTCGAGCTCGACAGCGTCGACACCAAGTACGCGGCCGGCGGTCAGCTGTTCTGGCGAGCTCCGCTGCCGGGGCTCCGCCTCGGCGGAAGCTATCTCCGCACCAACCTCGACTTCCACTTCAGCACCGACGCGGCGACCGCCGCGGCGCTGGTCGCCACCGGGATGGTCCCACCCGACTTCGACGGGACCTTCACCTACGACTATCGCAACATCAACCTGGCCGTCGGCTCGGTCGAGCTCGCGCGCGGCGACTGGCTGCTGAGCGCCGAGTACAGCCGCTGGATGTTCGACGTCGTCAACTCGGTGCCCATGCTCCTGCCGGAGATCGAGGTGGACAGCGAGCGCTTCTACGGGATGCTCGCCTATCGCCTGACCGACCAGCTCGAGGCCGGCACCTACTACTCGGTGGTCTTCGCCGACGCCGGCGACCGCGACGGCAAGAGCGATCGCTTCACCGAGTCGCACCGCGCGTACCAGAAGGACCTGGCCGTGAGCACGCGGTTCGACGTCAACGACTTCTGGCTGTGGAAGCTGGAGGCGCACTACATGGACGGGACCGCCGAGGTGCTCGACCCGGATCCCATGGATCACGACGACCTGGCCCGCCACTGGGGCTTCTTCCTGGTCAAGACGACCGTGACCTTCTAGCGATCCCAACTGGGCGAGAGCCAGCACCATGAGGACCGGGGCGATGACGGGCGCGGCCAGGATCGGCATGCTGATGTCGCTCCTCCTCGCCGCCCAGCTCGCCGACCGGCCCGACGGTCACGCCTCGACCGTGCGCGAAGCGCGGGACGACGACTTCCGCGTCATCGTCAACCCGGCCAACCGGGCGCGCGCGCTCAGCCGCGGCTTCGTGCGCGGCGCCTACCTCAAGAAGGCCACCGCCTGGGACGACGGCGAGGCCATCCACCCGGTCGGCCTGAGCAAGCGCTTCGCCGCGCGCGAGCGCTTCGCGCGCGAGGTGCTCAACAAGACGCCGTCCCAGCTGCGCGCCTACTGGAACCAGCAGATCTTCTCCGGCAAGGGCGTGCCTCCGCCCGAGCTCGATTCGGAGGCCGCCGTCATCGCCTACGTCCTTCACCACCGCGGCGCGGTCGGCTACCTGCCGGCCAGCGTCGATCCGGCGGGCGCTGCGGTGGTGGCGCTCGAATAGCCGCGCATGCTCGAGGCGCTCAAGTTCCGGCATCGCGTCCTGCTGCTGGTCGCCCTGCCCGCCCTCGCCCTGACCACCGTGACCGGGACGGCCCTCATCCTGGGCCGGCGCGGGGTCGAGGAGATCTCCGGCATCGAGACCCGCTACGTGCCGCTGCTCGAGCTCAACCGAGATCTGGTGTCGACCTTCACGCGCATCGCCCGCGCACTCGAGGACGCCGCCGCCGCCGCCGAGGAGAGCGGCCTCGGCGAGGCGGACGCGCTGCGCGACCGCTTCGTTGCCGCGCTCACGGCCGGCCATGCCCACATCGCCGACAACGGGGGCGACCCGCCGCTCCTGCGCCGCGAGTTCCTCGCCTACTACGCCCTCGCGCGCGACCTGGCCCGCCAGCTCATCGCGGGCCAGACCGGCGAGCAGCTGCTCGACAAGGCGCAGGCGATGCACGCGGCCAAGGAGCGCTTCGCCGCCGAGCTCGACGTCAACACCACGCCGGATCGCGCGCGGGTGGCGGCGGCCTTCGACTCGGCGCGCGCGGCCCACGCCGAGGCGCTCGAGGTCGACCTGGTGGTGGCCGCCGTGGCCTTCGGGCTCATGCTGCTCCTGTCCTGGTGGATCGTCCGCGGGGCCGTGAGCTCGCTGCGCGCGGTCTCGAGCGGGGTCGAGCGGCTGGCGCGGGGCAACTTCAGCCAGGAGATCGAGATCGCGGCGCGCGACGAGTTCGGCGATCTGGCCCGCGAGGCCAACCGGACCGCGCTGCGCCTGCGCGAGTACCGCGAGCTGGCCGACCAGGACGACTGGCTCAAGACCGGCAGCGCCGGGCTGGCCGGCGAGATCGCGGGCGAGCTGAGCGCCGCCGACCTGGGCCGCCGCGCGCTCACCTACCTGGCCCGCTACACCGGCGCGACCGCCGGCGCGGCCCACGCCGCCGATGCCGGGGGCGCGCTCCACCTGCTCGACACCCTCGACCCCTCCGCCCGCCCGGACGCGTCCCCGGCGCCGGCCGACCAGGCCCCGGGCGACGACATCGCGGGCCGGGCCGCGCTGGGCGGCGAGATCGTCGTCGCGCGCGATCCGCCGGGCGACGTCACCGGGCTGCGATCGCGGTCCGGCGCGGTGGTCCCGGCGCTCATCGTCGCCGCGCCGCTCCGCTTCGAGGACCGCTGCATGGGCGTCATCGAGCTCGGCTTCTCCGAGGAGCCGCCGCGGTCGACGCTCGAGCTCCTGCGCCGCACGCGCACCGCCCTCGGCATCGCGTTCCAGGTCGCCGAGTCGCGCCAGCGGGTCCAGGACCTGGTGGGCGAGATGCAGAAGCAGGCCGAGGAGCTGCGCCGGGCCTACGGCGCGCTGCAGGAGCAGAACGAGGTGCTGGTCGAGTCGGAGCAGGAGCTGCAGGCGCAGCAGGAGGAGCTGCGCACAGCCAACGAGGAGCTCGAGCGGCAGGCGGTCGCCCTCGAGGCCCAGCGCAGCTCCCTGGTCGCCAAGAACCAGGAGATCTCGGCCGCGCACGAGGTCATCGCGCAGAAGGCGAGCGAGGTGGCCCGGGCCAGCAAGTACAAGTCCGAATTCCTGGCCAACATGTCGCACGAGCTGCGCACGCCGCTCAACAGCATCATGGTCCTGGCCAGGATCCTGGCCGACAACGAGGACAGTCGTCTCAGCGCCAAGCAGGTCGAGTTCGCCCAGGTCATCCATCGCTCGGGCGACGAGCTGCTCACTCTCATCAACGACATCCTCGATCTGGCCAAGATCGAGGCCGGCAAGCAGGAGCTGGTGTACGGCGCGGTGGCGGCGCGCGAGGTGGCCAGCTACATGCGCCAGATGTTCGAACCGCAGGCCGGCCAGAAGGGCCTCGGCTTCGTGGTCGAGCTGTCCGAGGGCCTGCCCCCCGAGCTGCGCATTGACCGAATGCGCCTCGAACAGATCCTCAAGAATCTGATATCGAACGCCATCAAGTTCACCGAGCAGGGCCGGATCGAGCTGCGCGTGTACCGGCCGCCGGCCGACGACCCGCTGCCCGGCGCCGGGCCCGACGAGGACGCGATCGCGTTCGCCGTGACCGACACCGGCGTCGGCATCCCGCTCGACAAGCAGCAGATCGTGTTCGAGGCCTTCGCCCAGGCCGACGGCGGCACCAGCCGCCGGTTCGGCGGCACCGGGCTCGGCCTCGCCATCGCCCGCCAGCTCGCCGCCCGCATGGGCGGGGACCTCCGGCTGAACAGCCAGCCCGGTGTGGGCAGCACCTTCACGCTGCGCGTGCCCGCGCGCGAGCCCCGCCGGCGGCCGTCGCCCGCCTCGACCGCGCCGCAGCCCACCACGCACCCGGCCCCCGAGCGGAGCGCGGTGACCGACGACCGCGACGAGCTCGCACCGGGCGACGTCTGCTTTCTGGTCATCGAGGACGATCCGGACGACGCGGCCAGCCTGGCCGACCTCATCCGCCAGGCTGGCTTCCGCGTCATCGTCGCCGCCAGCGGGCACCAGGGGCTCGCGCTCGCCACCCGCTTCCGCCCGAGCGGCATCATCCTCGACGTGGGGCTGCCCGACGTGGACGGCTGGAGTGTGATGGAGCGCCTGCAGGCCGACCATGTGACCCGCGACATCCCGGTCCACTTCATCACCGGCGTCCTCGACGCCGAGCGGGCGCGCGACCTGGGTGCGGTGGGGTTCCTGCGCAAGCCGGCCGACCCGGAGCAGATCAGGTCGGCGCTGCGCACGCTGGAGCGCTCGGCCGGGGGGCCGATCCGGGTGCTGCTCGCCGAGTCGGATCGGACCATCAGGGAGGCGCTGCACGGCCTCCTGTTCGCCGACGGGGCGGTGGTCGAGGCGGTCGGCTCGGGACCGGAGGCCCTGGCCCACCTCGAGGCCGGGAATCACGACGCCCTGGTCGTCGACCTCGCGCTGCCCGACAAGGAGAGCGGCGTGGCCCTGCTCGATCGCCTGCGCGAGCGGCCGCACCGGGCCAGCCTGCAGATCATCGTCTACACCGGGCTGCCGCTGTCCGCGGCCGAGATGGACGAGCTGTCGCGCGGCAGGGAGGGCATCGTCATCCTCGACGGCGAGCGATCGACCGAGCGCGTGCTGGAGGAGGCGCGCCTGTTCCTGCACCGCATCCGGGTCGACATGCCGGAGCGGCGGCGGCACCAGTTCGAGCTGGTGCACAACCGCGAGGCGGTCCTCGAGGGCAAGCGCATCCTCATCGTCGACGACGACATGCGCAACCTCTACTCGCTCACCAACGCGCTCCAGGCCAAGCGCCTCCACATCATCGCGGCGGCCGACGGGCAGGAGGCGCTCGACCAGCTGGAGCAGCACGCCGACACCGACATGGTGCTGATGGACATCATGATGCCGCGCATGGACGGCCACGAGGCGATCCGGCGCATCCGCCAGCACCCGCAATTCAACCGGATGCCCATCATCGCGCTGACCGCGCGCACGATGCCGGGCGAGCGCCAGAAGTGCCTGGACGCCGGCGCCACCGACTTCATCCCCAAGCCGGTCGACATCGACCGGCTGCTCTCGCTCCTGCGCGTCTGGCTCAGCCCCTACTGAGCTGGCGCCGGACGGTCGGCGGTCGCGCGCTCGTCCGGATCAGGTGCGCTCGGGGAGCGTGAAGAAGAAGGTGCTGCCCTGCCCCATGGTCGACTCGACCCAGATGCGCCCGCCGTGCTTCTCGACCGCCCGCTTGCACAGCGCCAGGCCGACGCCGGTGCCCGACATGCTCTCGCCGCCCAGCCGGCTGAACAGGTCGAAGATGCGCTCCCGCGAGTCGTCCGGGATGCCGATGCCGTTGTCGCGCACGCCGAGCTGCCAGCTGCCCCCCTGCGGCACCGCGCCGACGTGGATGAGCGGCGGCTGGCGGCCGCGGAACTTGATGGCGTTGACGATCAGGTTCTGGAAGATCTGGCCGAGCAGGAGCGGATTGGCCCGCACCGTGGGCAGCGGGTCGTGGCTGACGGTGGCGCCGGCCGCCTCGACGTCGCCGCGCACGTCCTCCAGCACATCGCGCAGCACCGCGCCGCAGTCGGTGTCGGGGAACGACTCCTCGACGGCGCTCAGCCGCAGCAGGGCGTAGAGGTCGTCCAGCATGCGGGTCATGCGCTCGCTGGCCATGTTGATGCGCCGCAGGAAGTGCTGCTGCTCGTCGTCGAGCTTGCCGCTCAGCGAGTCGCTCAGGAGCTGGGCGAACCCGCGCACGGAGCGCAGCGGGGCGCGCAGGTCGTGCGAGACCGTCCGGTTCACCGCCTCCAGATCGGCCACCTTTTCGCGCAGCGCGGCGCCGGCGCGCTCGAGCGCGCCGTTGAGCGCGCGCAGCTCGCGGTTGCGGCGATGGAGCTCGACGAACACGTCGACCTTGGCGCGCAGGAGCTGCGGGTTGATCGGCTTGTACAGGAAATCGACCGCGCCCACCTCGTATCCGCGAAACGCCCGCTCCTCGGTGCGATCGCCCGCGGTCAGGAAGATGATGGGCACCGAGCGGGTCGGCTGCGCGCCGCGCATGAGCTGCGCGGTCTCGTAGCCGTCCATCTCCGGCATCTGCACGTCGAGCAGGACCAGCGCCACCTCGTGCTTGAGGAGGAGGCGGAGCGCCTCGTTTCCGGAGCTCGCGCGGATGATGTGGCGCTCGGGGGCGGTGAGGAGCTCCTCGAGGGCCAGGAGGTTCTCCGGCTTGTCGTCGACCACCAGGACGTTGACCGAGCTCTCGCTCACGGGGCGGCCCCGGCGGCGGCGCGCTTGCGGAAGATCCTGGCCGCCGGCGCGAAGTCGTCGTAGAGGTGGCGGTGCGCCGCCGGCTGCTCGCGACTGCCCAGGCACAGGAAGCCGCCCGCCGGCAGGCTGCGCCCCAGGAGCGCGAGCGCGTGCGCGCGCAGGTCGCGGTCGAAGTGGATGAGGACGTTGCGGCACAGGACCGCGTCCATCTCGCCGAACACCTCGTCGCCGGTGAGGTCGTGCCCGGCGAAGTGGACGTTGCGGATGAGCTCGGGCCGGATCGCGGCGTAGCCGTGCGCGACGGTGAAGTAGCCGGCGAACGAGTCGGTGCCGCCCGCCCGGCGGTAGCTCTCGCCCCAGCCGCGCATCTGTCCGGCCGGGTAGATGCCCTCGCGCGCGCGCTCCAGCGCGGCCGGGCAGAGGTCGGTGGCGTAGAGGCGCGCGCGGTCGAGCAGCCCCTCCTCGTGGAGCAGGATGGCCGCCGAGTGCACCTCCTCGCCGGTGGCGCAGCCCGCGATCCACAACCTCAGCCCGGCGCGGGCCCGCAGGAGCGGCACCACCAGCCGCCGGAGCGCGGCGAAGAACTCCGGGTCGCGGAACATCTCGGTGACCCGGATGGTGAGGTCCTCGAGCAGGCCGGCGAACGCGCCGGCGTCGGACCGGATGCGGCCCCGCAGCTGGGCCAGGCTGGACAGCCGCGCCTTGGCCATGTGCCGGGCCAGGTTCTGCCGCATGCTCGAGCGCGAGTAGCCCCGAAAGTCGTAGCCGTAGGCGCCGCGGATCTCCTCGAACAGGAGCGCGACCTCATGATCGTCGTATGCCGCGACGGTCACGTGTCCTGGGCGTAGCGGTTGAGGATGGAGAGGAGCTGCGCCAGCTTGACCGGCTTGGCCAGCGTCGCCTCGGGGGCCGGAACGCCCACCCGCTCGTGCATGCGGTCGACCGCGGTCATGACCACCGTGGGGATGGCCCGGAGCGACGGATCGCGCACCTGCGCGGCCCGGAACTCGAGCCCGCTCATGTTCGGCATGTTGAGGTCGAGGAGGATGATGCTGGGGCGCAGCCCGTCCAGGACCGCGAGCGCCTCCGCGCCGTCGCGCGCGCAGCTGACCGCGTACCCCTGGTCGCTCAGTACCTCGCGGAGGACCTCGCGGTGGTCGGCGTCGTCGTCGACCACGAGCACCGCGCCTCGACGCCCCGCGGGAATGGCCGCCTCGCCGCTCACCGTCACACCCCCTCCATCGGCAGGCACACGGTGAAGCGCGAGCCCTCGCCCGGCCGACTCGCCACCTCGATCTTGCCGCCGTGGGCCTCGACCAGGTGGCGGGCCACCCACAGCCCGATGCCGAAGCCGCCGTAGTGGCGCGACGACACCGCGCGCTCGAAGCGCTCGAAGATCCGGCTCTGCTGCTCGGGCTGGATCCCGATGCCGTGATCGGTCACGGTCAGGCGCGCCATGCGGTCCGCGCGGCCGACCGAGACCTCGATCGGCTGGGCGCTGCCGAACTTGATCGCGTTGGACAGGAGGTTGCCGGCCACCGTCTCGAGCGCCATCGGGTCCCAGCGGCCGGGCAGCCGCTCCTCGACGTCGAGCACCAGCGGCGACTCCGAGCGCTCGATCACCTCGCGGAAGCGGGCCACCACCGAGCGCACCAGGTCGGCCAGATCGACGTCGGCCGGACACAAGGACAGCCGGCCGGCGGTGATGCGGGTGACGTCGAGCAGGCTGTTGATGAGGGTGGCGAGGCGGTCGACCTGGCGCGCCGCCCGCTCCAGCTTGCCGTTCAGCTTGTCGCCCGACTCGCCGTTCGAGCGCCCGCTCCGGGCCAGCGGCAGGATGCTGGTCAGGTTGAGCTCGAGCGCGGTGACGGGCGTCCTGAGCTCGTGCGACGCGATCGACAGGAACTCGTCGCGCGCCTGCACCGCCTCGCGCAGCTCCTCCTCGGCCCGCTTGCGATCGGTGATGTCCTGCACCACCGCGACCGAGTGCTCGGGCCGGCCGTCCGCGCCGATGACCGACGACAGGGTCTCGTTGACCCAGATCGACGATCCGTCGGGCCGCACGTAGCGCTTCTCGAGCTGGCTGCTCTCGCCGTCGGCCAGGCGGCGGAACGCGTCGGCGGTGGCGGCCGCGTCCTCGGGGTGCGTCATGTCCTGGGCGCGCTGCGCGTGGATCGCATCGGCCGAGCGGCCGACGATGTCGCAGAAGCGCTGGTTGGCCGACCGGATGCAGCCCTCGAGATCGGTCAGCGCGACGCCGACGGCGACCTGGCTGAAGATCGCGGACAGGCGGCTCTCTCGCTCCTGCAGCTGGGCCAGCGCCTCCCGGCGCTCGCGGCGCAGGCCGGCCTCGCGCAGCTCGCGCTCGATCGCGGGGCCCAGTCGAGTCAAGCGGCCCTTGACCAGGAAGTCGTGGGCGCCCGACTTGAGCGCGCCGACCGCGGTCTCCTCGCCGATCGCGCCCGACACGATGATGAACGGGAGGTCCGTGCCGCTCTCCTTCAGCACCGCGAGCGCCGCGCGCGCGTCGAACTCCGGCATCGTGTAGTCGGACAGCACCAGGTCCCAGGTGTGCTCGGCGAGCGCAGCCCGCATCCCGGGCGCGGTGTCGACCCGCTGGTGGACGACGTCGAAGCCGATGCGCGAGAGCTCGCGCAGGAGCAGCTCGGCGTCGTCTTCCGAATCCTCGACCAGCAGAGCACGCAGTGTCTTTCTCATCGCATCTGGTCGTGTCGGCTGTTACGCCCTCGCAGCAAAGCGTACATCGGAAGCGGTCCGGCGAAGTGCGCGCGTTGGTCTCCGCGCGCTCGGTCACCCACGATGGGTGAACCGCGCGTGTACGCGCACGAGGTGGGTCGCTTGACTGCAGAGCCGGTTTGACGATTTGTTGGAGAGGAGGCGGGCGATGAGTCGGCCCGTCGCCAGGGGTTGGGATGAGGTGAGGGAAGAGGACGCACTCTCGCTGGTGTGCCGTCTGGCCGGGCGGCTCTGCGCGCTGCCGCTGACGCAGGTGGTGGAGACGATGCGGCCGCTGCGCGTCGAGCCGGTGGCCGCGGCGCCCGCGTTCGTGCGCGGCGTCGCGATCATCCGCGGTGTGCCGGTGCCGGTCGTCGACGCGGCCGCGCTGGTCGGGGGCGGCGAGGAGGCCGCGCAGGAGCCGACCCGCTTCGTCGCCCTGCGCATCGGCGGACGACAGGTGGCGCTGGCGGTCGACGAGGTCCTGGGAGTGCGCGCGATGCCGGCCGGCGCGCTGCGCGAGCTGCCGCCGCTGCTGCGCGGGGGACCGGCCGAGGTCCTCGCGTCGATCGGCGCGCTCGACGCGGAGCTCCTCTTCGCGCTGGAGAGCGCGCGGGCCGTGCCGGAGACGCTGTGGCGCTCGCTCGCCGCCCAGGAGCCCGCGCGGTGACGGCCGCGCCGACCTATGGCGACGTGGAGAGGTTCCGCGACCTCATCGTCCTGCGCCTCGGGCTCGCCTTCGAGGACGCGCGGCTCGGCTTCCTCGGCGAGGTGCTGACCCGCCGGCTCCGCGCCCGCCAGCGCAGCCGCGACAGCTACCTCGAGCACCTCGAGGGCGGGGCCGACCGGGTCGAGCTGACCGCGCTGGCCCAGGAGCTCACGGTCCCCGAGACCTACTTCTTCCGCCACATGGATCAGTTCCGCGCCTTCGCCGAGGTGGCGCTGCCCGAGCGCATGAGGGCGCGGGCGGCCGGGCGCGCGCTGCGCATCCTGTCGGCCGGCTGCGCCTCCGGCGAGGAGCCGTTCACGCTCGCCATGATCGTGCGCGAGCTGCGCCTCGAGCCGGGCTGGGACCTCTCGATCCGCGCGATCGACATGAACCCGGTGGCGCTGGAGAAGGCGGCCGGCGGCCGCTTCTCCACCTGGTCGCTGCGCGAGACGCCGCCCGACGTGCAGAGGCGCTGGTTCCGCGGCGCCGGGCACGACGTCCTGCTCGACGAGTCGATCAGGGCGCAGGTGCGCTTCGACCAGCGCAACCTGGCCGAGGAGGACGGCGAGCTCTGGCGCCCGGGGCAGTACGACGTGGTGTTCTGCCGCAACGTCATCATGTACTTCGCGCCCGACGTCGCCCGCGCGGTGGTGGGGCGCATCTCGCGCGCGATCGCGCCGGGCGGCTACCTCTTCCTCGGTCACGCCGAGACCCTGCGCGGCATGTCGCACGAGTTTCACCTCTGCCACAGCCACAACGCGTTCTACTACCAGCGCAAGGACCCGGACGAGGACGCGGCCTCGCGCGAGCGATGGGTCCGCGCGATCCCCGAGCCGGCGCCTCGGCTCGACGACGTCGAGCCGTCCGTGCCGCCCGCCGACGCGTGGATCGAGGCGATCGGCCTGGCCGCGGATCGCATCCGGCTCCTGGCCACCGAGCCGGGCAGCGAGCGCGGAGAGCGCGGCCAGCGCGGCGAGCGCGACCAGCGCGGCGAGCGCGGCCGGCGCGGCGACCGGACGGCCGGCTCTGCGGGGGCGCGGCCGCCGCCGGCGGCGATGCGCGCGGCGGCGTGCGATCTGCGGCCCCCGCTCGAGCTGATGCGCGAGGAGCGCTTCGGCGAGGCGCTCGGCCTGGTGCGGGCGTTCCCGCCCGAGTCGGCCCACGATCCCGATGTCCGCCTGCTCGAGGCGGTGCTGCTGGCTCACAGCGGCCAGCTGGCCGCCGCCGAGGGCGCATGCGTCGAGCTCCTCCGCATCGACGAGCTCAACGCCGGCGCCCACTACGTGCTCGCCCTGTGCTGCGCCGGCGCCGGCGACGCGCGCCGCGCGATCGACCACGACCAGGTCGCCGCCTACCTCGATCCCGAGTTCGCCATGCCCCGCCTCCACCTGGGTCTGCTCGCCCGCCGGGCCGGCGATCACGCGGAGGCCCGCCGCGAGCTGGCCCGGGCCCTGGCCCTGCTCCAGCGCGAGGACGCCTCGCGCCTGCTCTTCTTCGGCGGCGGGTTCAACCGCGACGCGCTCCTGGCCGTGTGCCGGGCGGAGCTGGTCGCCAGCGGAGGATCGCCATGAGCGGGGACGAGTCACTCCTGGCGAGCCGCGCCGAGCAGCTGCGCCGCGCGTTCGACGACTCCTTCGCCCACGCGGAGGCGACGGCGCAGTCGGAGCGGGTCGAGCTCCTGATCATCCGGGTGGGACCGGACCCCCACGCCATCCGGCTGTCCGAGACCGGCGGCGTGTTCGCCGATCGGCGCATCACCCGGGTGCCGGGCCCGCTGCCCGAGCTCGCCGGCCTGGTGAGCCTGCGCGGCGCGCTGGTGCCGGTCTACGACCTGCGCCTCCTGCTCGGCTACGGGTCGGGGCCGCCTCTCCGCTGGCTGGTGCTGGACGCCGGCGGCGCGCTCGGCCTGGGCTTCGACCAGGTCGACGGCCACCTGGTCGCGTCCCCGGCCGCGATCGTCGCCGAGCCGGGCGGCGCGAACGGGGCGGGCGGGCGCGCGCGCCACGTCGTCGAGCTCCCGTCGGGCGGCTGCGCCCCCCTGCTCAGCGTCGCGGCCCTGGCGGAGGACATCGAGGCGCGCGTGCGGCGCACGCGGCCGCCCAAGGAGCGATCACGATGAGCATGGCCGCCCGGTGGACCTTCGCGCGCAAGATCGGCGTCGGCTTCGCGGTCGCGGTGCTGCTGACCGTGGCCATGGGCGCGGTCGCGGTGGTCGCGCTGCGCAGCGTGACCGCGAGCAAGGACGAGGTCATCCGGCAGAGCGCCCACCTGCTGGTCGAGGCGGAGCGGCTGCACGCCTGGTTCGAGCGCAGGTCGAGCGCCGCGCGCGGCTTCCTGGTCGCGCGCGAGGAGCGCTTCATCGACGAGCTGCGCGACGCCGATCAGCACATGGCCGCCTCCACCGAGACCATGAAGCAGAGCGTCGATCGGGACGAGGGCCTGAGCCTGATCGGGCAGGTCGCGCGCGCGGAGGCCGACCACGCCGCGGCGATCGAGCGCATCGTCGCGCTGCGCCGCACCGACGCCGACGTCCAGACGGTCGCGCGCGCCTTCGAGGACGACGTGTTGCCGCGCCGGGAGGAGCTCGACACCCGCGTGCAGGCCCTGGTCACCCATGTCGAGCGGCAGCTGGACGCGGCCCGCACCGCCTCCAGCGATACGGCGTCGGCGGCCATCTTCGCGGTGGCGGTCATCGCCTCCCTCGGCGCGCTGTTCTCGGCCGCCGTCGCGCTCCTGCTCGGCCGCTGGCTGACCCGGCAGATCACCGGCGCGGTGGGCCAGGTGCAGAGCTCGTCGGCCGAGCTGCAGTCGTCGGCCACCCAGCAGGCCACCGGCTCGCGCGAGCAGGCGACCGCCATGAACGAGATCACCACGACCATCAACGAGCTCCTGATCACCTCGCGCCAGATCGCCGAGAGCGCGGTGCGCGTGGCCCACATCGCGGAGCAGACCGCGGCCGCCGCCCGCTCGGGCGAGAGCACCGTGGATCGGGCGCAGGACTCGATCGGCAGCATCCGCCGGCTGGTCGACCTGGTCGTCAACCACATGCTGGAGCTGGGCAAGAAGTCGCAGCAGATCGGCGCGGTGCTCGACATCGTGTCCGACCTGGCCGAGCAGACCAACATCCTCGCCATCAACGCGACCATCGAGGCGACCGGCGCCGGCCACGCCGGGGAGCGCTTCGCCGTGGTGGCCGACGAGATCCGCAAGCTGGCCGACCGGGTGACCGGCTCGGCGAAGGAGATCCGCGGCCTCATCGACGAGGTGCGCGGCGCGGTCAACACCACGGTGATGGCGACCGAGACGGTGTCCAAGGCGGTGGAGGCCGGAACGCGCGAGTTCGGCGAGGTGGTCGGCTCGCTGAAGGAGATCACCGACATGGTGGGCACCACGACCCAGGCGGCGCGCGAGATCGAGCTGTCGACCAAGCAGCAGTCCACCGCGGTCGAGCAGGTCAACGTGGCGGTCACCGACGTGGCCGCGGCCAGCCGGGAGAGCGAGGCCAGCTCGACGCAGACCCTGCA
Source organism: Kofleriaceae bacterium (assembly GCA_035262925.1). GTDB lineage: Bacteria > Myxococcota_A > Polyangia > Haliangiales > Haliangiaceae > DATFRY01. The sequence continues at coordinate 25,518 of DATFRY010000421.1, forward strand.
GACCGCGTCCCAGCTGGCCGGCCTCTCGCGCGATCTCATGCGCCTGGTCGTGCCGCAGTCGGTCGCGCGAGCACGCGCATGAGCCAGGACCCGTACAAGTACTTCCGCGTCGAGGCGCGCGAGCTGGTCGCCGAGCTGGGCAAGGAGGTGCTCGCGCTCGAGAAGGACACCTCGCCGGGACGTGTGGCCCACATGCTGCGCCTGGCCCACACGCTCAAGGGCGCGGCCCGCGTGGTCAAGCAGGCCGAGATCGCCGATCACGCTCATGCGCTGGAGGACGCGCTCACCCCGCACCGGGAGACCGGTGGGCCGGTGCCGCGCAGCGGGGTCGACCGTGTGCTGGTGCTCATCGACGAGATCGGCGGCCGGGTCCAGGCGCTGGACGCGCCGCCCGCCGCCGCCGGCGAGCCGGCGCAGCCCCGCGCGCCGGTGGAGGAGCCGCTGCGCACGCTGCGCACCGAGGTGGCGGAGATCGAGGAGCTGCTCGACGGCATGGCCGAGGCGCGGGTCTCGCTCGGCCAGATGAGCCGCGGGCTGGACGAGCTCCAGCGCGTGCGCCGGCTGGCCGAGGCGATCGCCGCCCAGGTGGAGGGGAGCTCGAACGGGGCGGCGGCGACGGGCGAGCGGCGCGGCCAGCGCACCGGCGGGATGGCCGAGGAGCTGCTCGGCGCCTGCGCCGCCCTCGATCGCGCGCTGAGCGGCGCGGTCGAGCAGATGGACCGTCAGCTGCGCGAGGTACGGCAGGGCGCCGAGCGCATGCGGCTGGTCCCCGCCTCCGCCATGTTCACCACGCTCGAGCGCGCGTCGCGCGACGTGGCGGCCGCCCAGGGCAAGCAGGTCGCGTTCGAGGCGACCGGCGGCGAGCTCCGGCTCGACGCCCACGTGCTCGGCGTGATGCAGGCGGCCCTGCTCCACATCGTGCGCAACGCGGTCGCGCACGGCATCGAGAGCGAGGCGGAGCGGCGCGCGGCCGGCAAGCCCGCGGCCGGTCTGGTCCGCCTGGAGGTGACGCGGCGCGGCCGGCGGGTCGCCTTCGTCTGCCGCGACGACGGCCGCGGCGTCGACTTCGACGCCGTGCGACGGATCGCCGCCGCCAAGGGGCTCCTGCCGGACGGCGGCGCGACCGGACCCGAGGCGCTGCTCGATCGCCTCCTGGCCGGCGGCATCAGCACGTCCCGGACGGTGAGCGAGATGGCGGGGCGCGGCATCGGGCTCGACGTCGTCCGCGAGGCGGTGGAGCGCCTGGCCGGTCAGATCGCGGTCCGGACCGAGCCGGGCACCGGCACCGCCATCGACATCGAGGTCCCGATCTCGCTCGCCTCGCTCGAGGCGCTCCAGGTCGAGGTCGGCGGCGTGTGCATGGCCATCCCGCTCGACGCGGTGCGCTCGACCGTGCACGTCGCCGCCCACGACGTGGCGTCTTCGGCCGGCGGCGACACCATCGTCCACCGCGGCCAGGTGGTGCCGTTCCTGGCCCTGTCGCGCGCCCTCGGCGGCGGCGCCGCGCCGGCCCGCAGAGCGCGCTGGCCGTCCGTCCTGGTCGAGGGCGCGCGCGGCAGCGTGGTGCTCGGCGTCGACCGGCTGCTCGGCACCGGCAGCGTGGTCGTGCGCCCGCTGCCCGATCTCTGCCCCGCGTCGGCGGCGGTCGCCGGGGCCAGCCTCGACGAGGACGGCAACCCGCGCCTGGTGCTCGACGCCGACGGCCTGGTGGCCGCCGCGGTCGGGTCGCGTCCGGAGGCGCCGGCGGCCCAGGCCGCTCATCGGCCCATCCTGGTCATCGACGACTCGCTGACCACCAGGATGCTCGAGCAGAGCATCCTGGAGTCGGCCGGCTACCAGGTCGAGGTGGCGACCTCGGCCGAGGACGCGCTCGATCGGGTCCGCCGCGAGCGCTTCGCCCTGTTCCTGGTCGACGTCGAGATGCCCGGCATGGACGGCTTCTCGTTCGTCGAGCGCACCCAGGCCGATCCGAACCTGCGCGACATCCCGGCCATCCTGGTCACCTCGCGGTGCGCGCCGGAAGACCTTCGCCGCGGCCAGGAGGTCGGCGCGCGCGGCTACATGGTGAAGAGCGAGTTCAATCAGGTCGAGCTGCTCGATCGCATCCGCAGCCTGGTGGAGTGACGCGGTGACGCGAATCCGCGTGCTGGTGGTCGAGGACTCGCGGACGGTGCGCGCGCACCTGTGCCAGGTGCTCGGCGCCGACGCCGACCTCGAGGTGGTCGGCGAGGCGGAGGACGGCCGCCGCGCCATCGAGCTCTGTCAGAAGCTCCGGCCCGACGTCGTGACGATGGACATGATGCTGCCGGTCATGACCGGGCTGTCGGCCACCGAGTACATCATGGCCCACTGCCCCACGCCGATCCTGGTGGTCTCGGCGTCGACCAATCGGGGCGAGCTGTTCCGCACCTATGAGGCGCTGGCCGCCGGCGCGGTCGACGTGCTCGAGAAGCCGCGCGGCGACGAGCCCGACGGCAGCTGGGAGCGCAACTTCGTGGCCACCATCAAGCTGGTGGCCCGCATCCGGGTCATCACTCACCCGCGCGGCCGGCTGGGCGCGATGGGCATGGCCGCGCCGGCGGCGCCGCGCCTGCCGCCGCCGGCGCCGGTCAGGCCGCACCCGGGATGCCAGGTGGTCGCGATCGGCGCGTCGACCGGCGGGCCGGCCGCCCTCGTCGTCCTCCTGCGGGCGCTGCCGGCCGCGTTCAAGCTCCCCGTGCTGGTGGTCCAGCACATCGCCGAGGCCTTCGCCGCGTCGCTGGCGGAGTGGCTCGACGGGGTGACCGCGCGCCGCGTGTTCTACGCGCGCGAAGGCGATCCGGTGTCGTCGATGGCGGGCCGGCTGGTCATGGCCCCGCCCGGCCGCCACATGGTCGTGCGCGACCGCAGGCTGCACCTGACCGACGGCCCCGAGCGCCACTCCTGCAAGCCCTCGGTCGACGTGCTGTTCGAGTCGGTGGCCGGCGAGTACGGCGCCGGCGCCGCGGCGTGCCTCTTGACCGGCATGGGCCGCGACGGCGCCGCCGGTCTGCTCGCGATCCGGCGCGCCGGCGGCTTCACCGTCGCGCAGGACGAGGAGTCGAGCGTGGTGTACGGCATGCCGCGCGAGGCGGCGCTGCTGGGAGCGGCCGACCGCGTGCTCGGACTGGACGACATCGGCCCCGTCTTGCTGTCGGTCGGGCTGTCGGACCAGGAGCGTGGCGCATGAACGAGACGGTGCTCATCGTCGACGACAGCCTCACCGTGCGCATGGACCTGGCGGAGGCGTTCACCGCGGCCGGCTTCGAGACGCTGCCGTGCGCGAGCGCGGCCGAGGCGCAGGCGGCGCTCGGTCGACACGAGATCGCGGCCATCGTGCTCGACGTGATCCTGCCCGACGGCGACGGCGTCGAGCTGCTCCGCCAGGTGCGCGCCGCGCCCGCCACCCAGGGCGCCGTGGTGGTGATGCTGTCGACCGAGGCGGAGGTGTCCGACCGCATCCGCGGCCTCAGGACCGGGGCCGACGAGTACGTGGGCAAGCCGTACGACTCCGCCTACCTGGTGGCCCGCATGCGCGAGCTCCTGCGCGCGCGCACGGGCGGGCTCCCGCACACCACCACGGTGCTGGTGATCGACGACAGCCCCACCTACAGCGAGGCCCTGCGCGCCTGCCTGGAGATGGCCGGGTACGCCGCCCTGTCGGCCGGCACCGGCGAGGACGGGCTGCGGGTGGCGGCCGATCAGCGGCCCGACGCGATCATCGTGGACGGCGTGCTGCCCGGGATCGACGGCCCCACCGTGATCCGGCGCCTGCGCATGGACGCCGCCCTGCGCGGAGTCCCATGCCTGCTGCTCACCGCCACCGAGGGGAGCGAGGCGGAGCTGCGCGCGCTCGACGCCGGCGCCGACGCGTTCGTGCGCAAGGACGACGACCTGTCGGTCATCCTGGCCCGCCTGCGCGCGGTCTTGCGCGCGACCAGCGCGGTCGAGCGCAACGCCGAGGCCAGCAGCCTGCTCGGCCCCAAGAAGATCCTGGCGGTGGACGACAGCGCGACCTACCTGCACGAGCTGGCCGACGCGCTGCGCGGCGAGGGCTTCGACGTGGTGCTGGCGCGCTCGGGCGAGGAGGCCATCGACCTCCTGGCGGTCCAGTCGGTCGACTGCATCCTGCTCGATCTGCTCATGCCCGGCATGGGCGGGCGCGAGGCCTGCCGCCGGATCAAGACCACGCCGGTGGTGCGCGACGTGCCGCTCATCATGCTGACCGCGCTCGAGGACCGCGAGGCGATGATCGAGGGGCTGGCCGCCGGCGCCGACGACTACATCTCCAAGTCGGGCGAGTTCGAGGTGCTGCGGGCGCGGGTCCGGGCCCAGCTGCGCCGCAAGCAGTTCGAGGACGAGACCCGCCACATCCGCGAGGAGCTCCTGCGCAAGGAGATGGAGGCCGCGGAGGCCAACGCGGCCCGGCGGCTGGCCGAGACCCGCAGCCACCTGCTCGAGGAGCTCGAGCGCAAGAACCAGGAGCTGGAGGCGTTCAGCTACTCGGTGGCGCACGACCTGCGCTCGCCGCTGCGCGCCATCGACGGCTTCAGCGACGCCCTGCTGGAGGACTGCGCCGAGCAGCTCGACACGCGCGCGCGCCACTACCTGCAGCGCATGCGCGCCTCGGCCGAGCGCATGCGCGAGCTCATCGACGACCTCCTGCAGCTCTCGCGGGTGGGGCGCGCCGACCTGAGCCGCCAGCGCGTCAACCTGTCGGAGATCGCCCACCAGGTGCTGGACGACCTGCGCCGGGGCGACCCGTCCCGCCAGGTCATCGACCAGGTCCAGGACGGCCTCACCACCGACGCGGACAACCACCTCATGCGGGTCGCCATGGAGAACCTGCTCGGCAACGCCTGGAAGTTCACCGCCAAGGTGGAGCGGGCGCAGATCCAGGTCGGCGTCACCCACAGCGACCGCGGGCCCTCCTTCTTCGTGCGCGACAACGGCGCCGGCTTCGACATGGAGCACAGCAAGAAGCTGTTCCGCCCGTTCCAGCGCCTGCACGGCGAGCGCGACTTCCCGGGCACCGGCATCGGGCTGGCCACGGTCTACCGGGTCATCGATCGCCATGGCGGCCGCGTGTGGGCGGAGGCGGCGGTCGGGCGCGGGGCCACGTTCTACTTCACCATCCCGCCGCCGCGCGCTGCCAGCCAGTCCTGACGGCGGCGGCCCCGGGTGGCCTACAATGGCGCATGGCCCGACAGCTCCGGCTGGCGCCGCCCCTGGTCGACTGCGAGCGCCGCGGCGACGGATCCATCGTGCTGCGCTCGCCGCAGGCGCTGGGCGACCATCCGCGCGCGGTCGGCGAGCGCCTGGCCCACTGGGCGCGGGCGGCGCCCGCGCGCACATTCCTGGCCGAGCGCTCGGCCGGCGGCTGGCGCGAGATCGGCTACGGCGAGGCGCTCGAGGCGGTGCGCGCGCTGGCCGAGGTGCTGCTCGGCCTCGGGCTCGACGGGACCCGGCCGCTCGCGCTCCTGTCGGGCAACGGCATCGACCACGCCCTGCTCGCGCTCGCGGCCATGGAGGTCGGCATCCCGGTCGCGTCGGTCTCGGTCGCCTACTCGCTGGCGTCGCAGGATCTGGGCAAGCTGCGCGCGGTCGTGCGCCAGCTGGCGCCGGGCGCGCTCTACGTGGCCGCGCGCGCGCCGTTCGCCCGCGCGCTGGCCGCCTGTCCCCCCGGTCTGCCGGTCCTGACCAGCGAGCCCGACGATCCGATGAGCGTGGCCCGCCTGCGCGCGGCGGTACCGTCGGAGCGGGCGTCGCGCGCGGCGGCGGCGGTGGGGCCCGACACCATCGCCAAGGTGCTGTTCACCTCCGGCTCGACCGGCCAGCCCAAGGGGGTCGTCAACACCCAGCGCATGCTGTGCTCCAACCAGCAGGCGATCGCACAGCTGTGGCCGTTTCTGCTCGAGCGCCCGCCGGTGGTGCTCGACTGGCTGCCCTGGAGCCACACGTTCGGCGCCAACCACAACTTCAACATGATCCTGTGGCACGGGGGCACGCTCTACATCGACGCGGGCAAGCCGCTGCCGGGCGCCTTCGACACCAGCGTGGCCAACCTGCGCGAGGTGTCGCCCACGCTCTACTTCAACGTGCCGCGCGGCTTCGAGATGCTGGCGGCGGCGCTGGAGCGCGACGCCGCCCTGTCGCGCCGCTTCTTCTCCGGGCTCGATCTGCTGTTCTACGCCGCCGCCGCGCTGCCACCGCCGGTGTGGCGGCGCCTCGAGGCGCTGTCGCTCGCCGCCACCGGCGAGCGGGTGCCCATGGTGTCGGCCTGGGGGTCGACCGAGACCAGCCCGCTCGCCACCCAGGTCCACTTCCCGATCGCCAGCGCGGGCGTCATCGGCCTGCCCGCGCCGGGGGTCGCGATCAAGCTGGCGCCGGCCGGCGACCGCCTCGAGCTGTGCGTGAAGGGGCCCAACGTGTCTCCCGGGATGTGGCGGCCCGGCGGCCAGATCGCGCCGCTCGCGCTCGACGACGAGGGCTACCTGCCGATGGGAGACGCCGGCCTGCTGGTCGATGCGTCGGATCCTGCCCGCGGCCTGGCCTTCGACGGGCGCCTGGCCGAGAACTTCAAGCTCGGCTCCGGCACCTGGGTCATCGTCGGTGCGCTGCGGGTCGCGTGCGTGGGCGCATGCGACCCGCTGATCCTCGACGCGGTGGTGACCGGGCACGACCGCGCCCACGCCGGCCTGCTCCTGTTCCCCAACCTGGCGACCTGCCGGGCGGCGGTGGGCGCGCCGGCCGACGCGGCGGACGCCGAGGTCCTGGCCGACCTCGGCCTGCGCCGGCGGATCGCCGAGGCGCTGGCGTCGGTCGGGCGCGCCGGCGGATCGAGCGGCCGGGTCGCGCGGGCGATCCTCCTGTCCGAGCCGCCGTCGCTCGACGGCAGCGAGATCACCGACAAGGGCTACATCAACCAGCGCGCGGTGCTGGACCGCCGCGCCGACCGGGTGGAGCTCCTGTACCGCGATCCGCCCGCGGACGAGGTCATCCTGATCGACATCGACGGCGAGTGACCGCGGCGGCCGCTACTCCGGCCGCGCACGCTCGGCGGCCGCGCTGGCCCCGCGCAGCGAGCGGAAGATGAGGCCGATGCCGCCGAACAGGAGGACCAGCATGACGAGCGTGTTGTAGAGGCTGGTCTGGCGGAAGTGGATGTCGAGGTTGACGATGATGCCGGCCAGGATGAGGACCGCGCCCAGGCCGGTCAGCAGCCAGCCGCCCACCGACCTGCCGTCGGCGAACAGGAGCGCGACCCCGATCAGGAGCGGGACCAGCGTGAGCCCGAAGCTGGCGCCGTAGCCGTAGCCGCCGAAGCGCCAGTAGCCGCCGTAGACCTGCACCTGGTTGAGGAGGAGGTAGCCGCCGGCGGCGGCGAGCGCGAGCCCGAGCAGGAACGTCTTGATGCCGCCCGGCGTGCCGCCGACGTTGCGAATGTCGACCCCCATGGCGCGAATCTACCAGAAGTGCGGGCCGGCCCGCGCCGGTCAGATGTCCTCGAGCAGCTTGCCGGCCAGCGAGGCCAGGCCGTAGGCGCCGAGCGCGCGCGTGGCCAGGACGCCGAGCAGGTGGAAGGCGACCGCCGGATCGCGCGCCAGCTGCGCCGGCTGATCGAGGATCGGCGCCGCCAGCACCGCGACCGGCAGGACCAGGAGCAGCCACGCCAGCGCCGAGCCGGCGGCCGAGGTGGTGGGCGGGAGCCAGACCACGACCAGCGCGACCAGCGCCGCGAGCGCGATGGCCAGGATGAGGATCGGCACCGCGATCTGCTGCAGCCCGCCGCCGCTCAGCGCCTTCGCGGCCGAGAGGAGCGGCACCTCGCCGTCGACCGGCACGACATAGGTCGAGAGCACCGCGAGCGCGCCCGCCGCGGTGACCAGGCGGCCCAGCATCGAGGCGCGGTACTGCGAGCGCACCAGCAGGCCGGCCGCGGCGAGCAGCACGCCGGCGGCGTAGGCCACCAGCCGCCACTCGATGTGGGGCCAGAGCGCGATGCCGGCCACCTCGGCCCCGGTGCCGGCCAGCGCCGCGACCAGCGCGCGCGCGCCGGTCGACACCGGCAGGAGGGCGAGCACCGCCGCGAGCAGCCCGAGCGCGGCCACCGCCAGCGCCGCGATGGTCGCCGCCGACAGCTCGCCCTGCAGAACGGCCCAGCCGAAGACCAGCGGGTCGGTGCTGCGCGGCGCCAGGAACACCGCCACCAGGGCGAGCCCGAACACGAGGCACACGGCGCGCAGCGCGCGCTGCCACGGCTCGTACGGGGCGTAGGCGGCCAGCGGAGTCCACGCCGGCTGCGCCGCCGGCGACGGATTCCACGAGGGCGCGACCGGCCCCCGCGCCGGCGACTGCCCCATGCCCGGCCCCGCCACGCCGGGGGCGGCGAACGGGCCGGATGCCTGGGAGCCGTACGGGGACGGCGGCGCCGGCCCGGGCGCGAAGGGCCCCGATCCCGGCTGCATGGGTTGCGGCGGCGAGTGCGCGAAGGGCGGCCGCGCCGGCCCTCCCACCGACGGTCCCTGGGGTCCGGTGACCGAATGAGCCCGGCCCTTCCACCCTTCGCCGGGCGCATGCCCCATGAGCGTCCGCTGCAGCTCCTGCCGGGAGCCGCAGAAGACGCAGTGCATCGCAGGATCCGGGATCTCCCTCTGACAGCTGACACAGCGCTTCACGCGAACCTCCCCGGGGGCTCGACCAGAGAGTACGGCACATCGCGACCGGAAATCTGCCCCCGCGGCCTCGCTCTGTCTCGTCGGGCGAGGCGGCCGACGCAGTGCACGGGGCGTCCGGCGGCCGGGTCGTCCCGCTCCTCTGGCCTCGGGGTTTTCGAGCCGGCGGCGCCGCCCGCGCCGCTGGGCCATCCCGATCGGCGGCGAGCCGATGTAGGGTCCGGACATGGCCTCCCCGGTTCTCGACCGCACGCTCGCCATCTGCGACCTCCTGCTCGGCGCCGCCCACGCCGACTCGACCTTTCGCGACGAGGAGCGAGAGACGGTGCGCGAGCTCCTGGCCGACCTGCACGGCGGCGAGGCGCTGCCGCCCGAGGTGGATGCGCGCATCGACGCCTTCACCCCGGAGGGCTTCGACGTGACCCGGGCCGCGTCGGAGTTCCGGGGCGATCCGCTCGAGGAGCGGCGCAAGCTGCTCCACCTGGTGTCCGCCATCCACGAGGCCGACGAGGAGCTCGACCTGGACGAGGACGACTACCTGCGCGCGCTGGGGGCCGCGCTCGACCTGCCCGCCGAGGAGCTGCGCGGGCTGGCCCTCGAGTTCGAGGTCGAGGAGCTGCGCGACAGCTTCAGCGCGCTGCGCAGCCTGCCGCCGCCCATCCCGGCGGCCGCGCGGGCCGCCGGCTCGCGGCCGAACGCCGCCGCGGGTGACTCGCCGGATACCTCCGACTCCTCCGACTCGCCCGACGAGGACGCGATCGACGTGAAGCTCGACGAGTGAGCCGGGCGCGGCCCGCGTGTCGCACGCGCGGCCCCGGCGGGTGGCCCGAACCACATCGACCCGAAGCACATCCGCCCACCGCTGTTTTCGCTGCCGGGGGCTCAAGAACCGCGGGACCCCGCCGACCCACGAGCCAATGTGCCAGTGGAGGAGGCACCGGTGCGCCCGTCGCGCGGCCGCGGCAGCGCTGCGACCGCCGTGCGCCGCGGCGGTTGCCCGACCTTGCCCGCATGCAGGTCCTCCGCGTGCCAGTCTGGCAGCCGGCGGGCGGCGCTCGTGACCGGCTGTCGCGAGCGGCGCGGCGCCGCTCTCGTACGGGCGCGAAATGGCGCCCGGCCGCGGCTGGCATCGGCCTTGTAGAGAGGTCTCGATGCGCACGACCATGCTGGCCCGGATCCTCGATCGCCACCGACGCATCCTCTACATCGCGGCCTTCGCTGCGTGCTCGCTCTCCGGCGTTCGCGCCATGGCCGACATGATCGACGCGATCGGCGACGCGGACGCGGCCGACGCCGTGCCGGTCGGGGCCGCGCGGCCCGCGGCCGGGCGCGCCGCGCCGGCGGCGGCGCCATCCAAGGCCGGCGCCGCCCTGGCCGACCGCAACATGTTCTGCTCGTCGTGCCGGCGGGCCGCGGCCGCCGACGCCGCGCCTGTCGTCGCCGCCGACGGGACCCCGCCGGCCACCAGCCTGCCGCTCCGCCTCATCGCCACGCACGTGGCCGCCGGCCGTCCGGGCAGCGGTCG
>DATFRY010000422.1:0-13565 GCA_035262925.1 Kofleriaceae bacterium
CTGCCGACCGAGGCCGAGTGGGAGCGCGCGGCGCGCGGCGACAACAAGAATGCGACGTGGCCGTGGGGCGAGTTCGAGCAGCCCAAGGACTTCAACCACGGCCAGCCGCGGTCGCCGGCGATGCGCGAGATCGATCGCACGCAGGCGCAGCTGCCGGTGCAGATGTTCGGCGACCCCGACGACAGCGACGGCGCCTCGATCCTCGCGCCACCCGGCAGCTACGTGTGGGGCGAGGGCCCGTACGGCACGCGCGACCAGGCCGGCAACGTTGCCGAGTGGACCGCCGACGCCTATGTCTCCGAGCGCGACAAGAAGGGCTACGACGGCCTCGGCACCATGAATCCGTACCGCGAAGGCTCGGTCAACGATCCGCGCGTCGTGCGCGGCGGCTCGTGGCGCCAGCCGACGTTCGTCGCGAAGTCGAACCTGCGCGATCCGTTCTCGTCGCTGTACCTGCGCACCGGCCGGTTCTCGCACGTCGGGTTCCGCTGCGCGCGTCCGGCGCGCGAGCGGCCCGAACGCCCCTGATCGCGTTACCATCGCCGCGTGGAGGACGAAGCGGCGATCCGGGCGGCACACGCCACCGGTGACATGGAGGAGACGGTGCGGCTGGGGCTCGCGCACTATCAGGTCGAGGTCTACTCGTTCCTGTGCGCGCGCCTGCGCAGCGAGGCCGACGCGCACGACGTGTTCGCGCAGTTGCTCGAGGACATCTGGCGCGGCATCGCGAGCTTCGCCTGGCGGTCGTCGTTTCGCACCTGGCTCTACACGCTCGCGCGCAACGCCGCCGTGCGGTTCGAGCGCACGCCCGCGAACCAGGCGCGCCGCCACGCGCGCGCGTCGGAGGTGGCCGAGCCGGCCGCCGTCGAGCGCAGCCGCACGCGGCCGTACCTGCGCACCGACGTCAAGGACCGCTTCGCCGCGCTGCGCTCGACCATCACCCCGGACGAGCAGTCGATCCTGGTCCTGCGGGTCGATCGCGGCCTGCGCTGGGACGAGGTCGCCCGCATCCTCCACGACGGCGACGAGCCGGACGAGGCGACCGTGGCGCGCGAGGCGTCCAACCTGCGCCAGCGATTCCGCCAGCTCAAGGAGCGGCTGCGCGAGATGGCCCGGGCCGAGGGGTTGCTCGACGACGAGCGCTGACCGCGCGGGCCTTGTATTGCGCCGCGGGGCCCTGCATCGTGGCGAGATGGTCCCTTCTCTCCGGCACGCCGCGATCGCGGGCGCGCTGCTCGCGCTGGCATGCTCGCGAGACTCCTCGCGCGCGGGCGCGCCGGACAGGGGGCGCGAGCGCGACGCCGGTCCTCCGCCGCCGCCCGAGGAGGTGATCGTGGTCGCGGAGCCGGGCGGCCTGGACGCGGCCGGCGCAGAGCAGGAGGCTGCGGCGCCGCTCGAGGACGCGCTCGGCCGGGTCCGCGCGATCGCGACCGTGCGCAGCCTGTCCACCGCCGGTCGGGTGTCGATCACCTGCCGGCTGGCCCGCGGCGCCGACGGAGCCGGGGCCGCGCGCGACATCGCGGACGCGCTGCGCGGCGCGCGCGCACCCGCCGGGATGGCGCCGCCGTCGCTGACGCGCCGCACGTCGGCGATCGAGGGGTTGCGCTGGATCGTGACGTCGACCGCGGCGAGCCGGGACGACATGGCCGGCGTGCGCGACGACATCATCCGCCCGGCGCTCGAGCGGGTGGCCGGCGTGACCGGTCTCGCGCTGTGCGGCGGCGCGGGCGCCCCGCTGGTGCGCGTGGTGATCGATCCGGACCGGCTGGACGCGACGGGCCTCGACCTCGCGGCGGTGCGCGCGGCGCTCCTGCGCTCGTCCGGTTCGAGCGGGTTCCGCTCGCTCGACGAGATCGCGGCCGCGCCGGTCGACGTCCCGGGAACGCTGGACACCGCGGCCTCGCTGCGCGACCTGGCGACCATCGAGGAGGGAGCCGACGAGCCGACCTGTCTGGCGCGCACCGCGACCGCACCGGCCGCGCTGTCGATCGAGGTCGCGATCGATCCGTCGCCGGGCGCGGGGAACCGCGTGCGCGACCAGATCGCCGCGATCGAGGAGCAGCTGCCCGCCGGATTCCGGGTCGCCCGCCCGCCGGCCGGCCCGGCGCTGGAGCTCCGATTCGAGGCGCCGGCCGGGACCGATCTGGCCACCCTCGACCGGATCGCCGCGGCGAAGACGGAGGAGCTCGGCGCCATGCAGGGGGTGGCGGCGGTCCTGGTCGAGAGCGGCGCGCCGATCGGGTCGATCGAGCCGGAGCCGGTCGGGATCCGCGCGCTCGTCGCGGTCGAGGATGGCGCCGCCTCCGACGCCGTCGTCACCGCGGCGGCCACCGCCGCGGGGGTCGGCGTGCGCATCGCGAGCGGACCGCACGCCGAGCTGCGCATCCAGCTCCGCGGGGCCGAGCTCGACCTCCTCGGGCGCGCGGCCCAGGAGATCGCCGGCGCCGCGCTGAAGGTGCACGGGGTCGCGGCGACAGGCGTGCTCGCGGCCGGCCGGCTGCCGCGCGTCGATGTCCGCCCCGACATGAGCCGGACCGCGGGCACCGGGCTGTCCCGCGACGACATCGTCGCCGCCGGGCGCGCCGCGTTCGAGGGCGCGGCGGCGGGCCAGCTCGCCCGGGGCGGCCGCCGGATCCCGATCCGCATCCAGCTCGGCGCCGGCCGGCCGGGCCCGGAGATGATCGACCGCGTGAAGCTGCGCACTGCGACCGGCGCGCTCGTTCCGCTGTCGTCGGTCGCCTCGGTCGTCCTCACCGAGGGGCCGGCCGCGGTGCTCCACATCGACCGGCAGCGCGCGGTCGAGATCTGGGTGCAGCCGGCCACCGGCGCCGATCGCAGCGGCGTCCTGGCCGGCCTCCGCCGCGCGGTCGGAGGCTCGGTCCCGCCCGGGATCGAGGTCACCTGGCCCGAGGTCCCGCCGCCTGCGCCGAAGCCGCCCGCGGGGAAGTAGCCTCGCAGGAGTCGCGGCGGCCGGACCATCCACTTCATCGGGCGCGATGCGCTCATCCGCAACAAGCTCGCGACCGGTCGGCCCAAGGACCTCGTCGACGCGAAGATCCTGCAGAGGCGACGCGACCCTTGGCGCCCAGCCGGCCTACGGGATCAGCATGACTCGATTCCATGGAGCGGCGCCGTCGGCCAGCGCCGCGGCGATGGCAACGGCGACTCCGCCGCTTCCGGACAGGAAGCCCGGTGACGCCGTCCACGAGCGGGAGAGCTGGCGGTCGGCCGCGGAAGGGCGCCCGCCGGATCCTCGCGCCCCGGCATGGTCGAAGGTGACGCGATACCACCTCCGCGCGGCCGCCGCGAATTCCGTCATCCCGGTCATGCGATAGAGCCGATGGAACAGGTGGCCGAGTCCACCGGAGCCATGGCACAGGCCCGCATCGGCCACGCCCGAGGAGCGGTGGCTGCGCCTCGCGGCGCCCAGCGCGATGCGGATCGCGGCGCGCTCCCATGCCGGCTCCTCCACGGCTCGTGCCGCCAGGAGCAAGCTGGCGGCGATGCCCGCGTCTCCGTAGCACCAGGCGAGCCGCGCCGGTTCTCTGGCGGTCTCGTCGGCGGCCCAGGCGAACGCGCTCGCCTCGCCGCGCCCCTCGTGCGACAGGATCCATCTCACCGCGCCATCGAGCAGCCTCCGGGCGGTGCGCTGCGCGGCCGGGGCCACGTCGGCGATGCAGGCCTGAGCCAGGAAGCCGACGATCCCGGGCGCGCCGTGCGCCACTCCCAGGTTCCACTCGATTCTCGGCGCATCGGCCAGCTCTGGAGGCAGCCACCTGGGATCGCTGTGCCAGGCGATCCCTCCCTTCTTGCGCACTGCCAGCCCGGCCAGACGCTCGACGGCGAGCTCCAGCAGCCCGCGGGCGCCATCGCGCGGCATCCGCTCGAGCGCATAGACGCCGATGCCCACGATGCCCTCGATCAGGTCGTACGGTGAGGCCCAGGGCGATCGCGAGAGCCAGGCCTGGAGCGCGCGATCGATGTCGGCATTGAGGTCCTGAGTCGACACGCGCGCGTTGGTCACCACCTCGGCCACCCAGGACACGCCCACGAATCCCATGAACAGCGACGGCGACGTCGGGTCGCGAGCGATCCGATCGATCGCGCGTGACAGCGCGCTTCGAGCGCGCTCCTGGTGGCCGACACCGGGAATCCATGGATCGAGCACCGCGTGGGTGAGGGCGAGCCCCGCCAGCCCCTCGCCGAGGGACACGTCCTCGACCCTCGGGAGCTTCAGGGAGAGAAGGGCGCTCGAGAGGCGCTGGAGCGCCGTGGTCGCTCGAGCGGTGTCCCTGGCGTCGAGGAGCTGCACTGTCGACACATGAACCCGCGACCGCGCCGGATGTCGCGCGTCCTCGAGCGCGACATCGAGCCCGGTCGCCGGTTCTCCCCAGGCGGCACGGCCGTCGGGATGCAGAGACCCTGGAGGTTCGGGATGAAGAACAAGAGAGACAGCAACGGGAAGCGAAGGAATGCGTCGGCCGGACCGGCGCGAAAGCTGGCGCTCCGCCGGCTCACGCTGCGGAAGCTGACCGCGGACGAGCTCCAGCACGCGGCCGGAGGCGGAAGCAATCGCCTCACCTGCTTGCCCTGCAAGATCGTTCTTCCGTACTGACGGCGCACCGAGGGGGGCGACGCCCGGAACGCAGCGCTTTCACCTTCACCTTGCGAGGTACTTCGATGAAGAAGAAGACGGCGGACCCTGACAGACCGAGGAAGAAGCTGGCCCTCCAGCGGCAGACGCTGCGGAAGCTCACGCTCAACGCGGAGCAGCTCCGACACGTGGCCGGCGGAATGTACGTCGTCACGGAGACCTACTCGCTCCACTGTTACGGGCACGACTACTGCTGCTATTGAGGGACTCACTCGAGCGGCACGCCGGGCCGCAACCCGCGCGCTGACACGCGCCTCGTCGCCTCGATGACGTCGGGCCAGGCCGCCAGGAGCCGACCGAACCGCAAGACGAGGCGCTGTACGCGCGCGGAGGGTGCGCTCTCGCCGCCTGCGATGGGCGCGAGCTCTGCCGGGGTCATGCAGGACCCCGATCGCAGCGCCTGCCACCACCACCCGAGGCAGCGGTCCACCTCACGAGCCCAGTACCGCGGGGTCCGGCGGTATCGCGCCAGGAGGTCGTCCAGCCGGCGGATCTCCTCCATGCACACCTGATAGCGCGCGTCCGTCAGGCGCTCCGCGAAGGCCGCGGGCGGTTCCGATGCGATGAGCTCGAGCCCGCGGCCGAGGTGCCGCAGCGCCGCCGCCGGGTCGGAGGCCGGCGCGTCCTTCCCCTGCACGGCGAGGACGAGGGGGCTCATGAAGTTGAAGGTCGCCGGGCGCACCATGTTCGCGTGGATCGCCGGCCCGGGACGGGACGGCCGCCGGTGCCCCACCGCGTGGGGCAGCAGGCCGAACCAGGCCTCCGGGAACGCGGCACGCGCGGTCGCCGCGAAGAGGAAGTCCTGGCCGCGGAGGACGGGCATGAAGGGCGGCAGCAGCCGTCGGTGGTCGTACGCCGCTGCGGTCGACGTCCAGAAGCTACCGTCGGCGATGGTGGAGGCGCTGACGCAGTGGTGCAGCCGGCAGCGCTGCATGAGCTCCGCGAAGCTCCTCCGGGTCGCGAGCATCCGGCGGCGGGCATCGCCGTGGGCGGCCATGGCCGCCACGCCCGGGTAGGTGTAGACCGAGTCACCGTGCGACCCCATCCAGGTGGCGATCACACGGCCGGGCACCGTCTCCAAGCGGGTCAGCTCGCGCGGCGGAAGCTGGTGCAGGCGCGCCGCGTCGGCGCCGACGTCGCGGACACACGCGCCGAGATCGCGACCGAGCAGGGACTCGTGCTTGCCGAGGACGTCGCCCTCGCATGGCGGACCGTCGTCGGCCTCGTTCGCCGGCGAGAGGGGCCAGGCGGCCGGCCACGCGACGCCGATCTCCAGGCCCGCCCTTGCATCGGGTGATCTCCACAGCGGGCAGAAGGTGTCGTCGTCCACGCAGAGGAAGGGCTCGCCGACCGTGTCGAGCAGGATGGCGTTCTGGTTCGCGCCGGGCGTGTATCCGATGCCCTCGGGGTCGAACAGGGCGAACTCGAGGACGTCGGGATCGACGCCCTCCCGGGCCAGGGCGGCCGCGAACGCCCGCTTCTCGCGCGGCCCGGCGTAGGCCACCTCGATCGCGTGGCGCGCCCGCACATCCCGCAGGAGGTCGCGACAGGACGCGCCCACCGCCGGATCGGCGGAGTCGTCCGCGACCAGCCACCGGACGGTTCGCCCCTGCGCCAGCACGTCCTGCACGTAGGTCGGCAGGTTGCGGCCGAGCGACGCGACTCGATCGCGGGTCGGGACCGCCACGGTGCTGATCGCGCAGCGCTCCGTCTGCGCGCCCCGCACGAGGCCCGCCAGCAGCGCGTCCTCCGAGACCAGGAGCCCCGCTCGCGCCGCCCGCCCGAGCATGAGGCGGAGGGCGGGCACCTCGTCGCGCGGGATGCGCTTGCTCCGCGCCACCTGGGCGGCGTGCTCCTCGAGCGACGCGAAGTCCTGGCACATCGAGGCGAGACCGACGAGCTCCGCGGCGTGCTCGGTCACCCCTGCGCGCGCGCCGAGCACGACCAGGCTCCTCTTCGCGGCCACGGCCGAGAGCTTGATCTCGCGCGCGCGGAAGCGCTCTCGAGCCCGACGGGCCGGCGAGGTCCTGCGCCGTCGACCTACATGCGATGGTGCCATGGGATCCGGGCTCGCGTCGTTCTGGTAACCGCTGCTGCGGATGGACGTCGCACCAGCTCGGGCTTCTGCATCGCGGCGGGACGCTCGGCGCATTTTTTCGACGGGCGATGCGACAAGGCGCCGGGTCGCCGGTTCCGTCCAATGACATCCGCGATCTGTCTGCCAGACCGGGGAGGTGGTGCGTGCTGTCTCTGACATTTGCCGTCGTCTTCTTCGCCGCGCTGTCGGCGCTCAACCTCCTGCTCACGTTCGGGGTCATCCGCCGGCTGCGCGAGCACGACGAGGCGCTCGCCAGCGAGGGCGTCGCGCGCGGGCCCATATCGCGGATGCTCTCGCCCGGAGAGGCTCCGAGCGAGTTCACCGCCGTCGACATCGACGGCGCGGCGCTCAGCCGCGACGAGCTGACCGCCGGGCTGGTCAGCTTCTTCACGCCCGACTGCCAGCCGTGCGAGGCGCGGCTGCCCGAGTTCATGCGCGCGGCCGAGCGCGAGCCGAGCGGGCGGGCGGGGGTGCTCGCGGTCGTGGTCGGCGATCCCGTCGACGCCGAGCCGATGAGCCGCGCGCTCGCGCCGGTGGCGCGGGTCTTCATCGAGATGCCGGGTGGCGCGCTGACCACTGCCTTCCGCGTGAGCGGCTACCCCGCGACCTGCCGCCTCGACCGCGGCCACATCATCGCCGTGGAGCCAGATCTGGCCGAGGACGGGCGATCAGGCCGCGCGGCATGAACGGCGCGCCGTCCCTCGGCCTGCGCGGAGCGCTCCTCCACGCGCGCAGCGCGGCGGCCATGGTGTGGCACGCGGGGCCGGGCTGGCTCGCGCTGCAGGCCGTCCTCGCCCTGCTCGCCGGGGCCGCGCCGGTCTTGACCGCGTGGCTCACCAAGCTCCTGCTCGACGGCCTGGTCGCCGGCGCCGCGCGCCCGGAGCTGCTCGGGGTGGCGGCCGCGCTGGCCGCTTCCGGCATCGTGCTCGGGTTGCAGCCGCACGCGACGCAGTACGCGATGGCCGAGCTCGACCGCGCGCTCGCGCGCCTGGCCCAGTCGGAGCTGTGCGACGCCCTCAACCGGTTCGACGGGCTGGTCCGCTTCGAGGACCCCGTATTCTGCGATCGCCTGCAGCTGGCCCAGCACACCGGCCGGATCGCCCCGTCTCAGCTCTTCGCCGCCGGACTCGGCATGGCGCGCGGCGCCGTCACCCTCGTCGGGTTCGCGGGGGTCCTGCTCGCGACCGCTCCGTGGATGCCGGCTCTCCTCGTCGCGGTCGCAGCGGTGCCGACGCTCCTCGCCGAGCTGTCCATCAGCCGCAGGCGCGCGGCGGTGGCGTGGCGTCACACATCCGCCGTGCGGCGCGAGATCTTCTACGGCGAGCTTCTGAGCCAGCCCCACGCCGCGGTCGAGTGCAGGCTGTTCGGACTCGGCGGCTTCTTCCGCGGCCGGCTGCTCGCCGAGCTCGACCAGGTCCACGCGGCCAGCCGACTGGTCGACCGGCACGAGCTGCGGGTCCAGGGCGTGCTCGCCGCCGCGAGCGGGCTGGCCGCCGCGGCCGCTCTGGTGTGGGCCATCCTGGCCGCGGCGAGCGGGCAGCTGTCCGCCGGCGACGTCGTCGTCTTCATCACCGCCACCGCCGTGACGCAGACCGTGCTCGTCGACCTCGTTCGCACGCTGGCTCGCGCACACGCGCAGCTCCTGGCCTACGACCACTTCCGCGCGGTCGTCGGCGCGCCGCCCGACCTGGTCCGCGCGGCCAACCCGCACCCCGCGCCGGCGCTGCGAGACGGCGTCGAGCTGCGAGACGTCTGGTTCCGCTATGGAGACGATCAGCCCTGGGTCCTGCGCGGCGTGAACCTCACCGTCCCTTCCGGGAGGACCGTGGCGCTCGTGGGCCTGAACGGCTCCGGCAAGAGCACGCTCGTCAAGCTGCTCGGGCGGCTGTACGACCCGTCCGCCGGATCGATCCGCTGGGACGGCATCGACTACCGGGACCTCGATCCGGCGGATCTGCGCTCGCGGATCGCGGCGGTGTTCCAGGACTTCATGCGCTACGAGCTGAGCGCGCGGGAGAACATCCGGCTGGGCAAGCTCGAGGCCGGCGAGGAGGAGCTCGTGGCCGCGGCGCGCTCGGTGCTGGTCCACGACGTGCTCGCCGCGCTGCCGCGCGGCTACGACACGCTCTTGACCCGGAAGTTCCTCGACGTCGAAGGCACCGGCGACGCGGACGCCGCCGGAGCCGGCGTGCAGCTGTCCGGCGGCCAGTGGCAGCGCGTGGCGCTCGCACGCTCCCTGATGAGGGGGGACGCCGACCTCCTGGTCATGGACGAGCCGAGCTCCGGGCTGGACGCCGAGGCCGAGCAGGAGATCCACGAGCGACTCCGCCGCTTCCGCGCCGGGCGCTCGGTGCTCCTGATCTCGCACCGGCTGAGCGCGGTCCGGGAGGCCGACTCGATCGCCGTGCTGGCCGACGGCGCGATCGCCGAGCAGGGCCGACACGACGAGCTGATGGCCGCCGGCGGGCGCTACGCGCAGCTGTTCCGCCGCCAGGCCCAGGGCTATCGCGAGGTCATGCCGTGCTGACCGCCGCCGTCGCCGCCGCGGCCGCCGCCGCCGTCGCCGTCGCCGCCGCCGTCGCCGCCGCCGCCGTCGCCGCCGCCGTCGCGGTCCGGCGGCGGTTCCTCGTGGTGACGGTGCGCGGGGACAGCATGGAGCCGACCCACCGGGACGGAGAGCGGGTCCTGGCCCGGCGGGACGGCCGGGCGGCGATCGAGCGCGGCAGCGTGGTCGTGGTCGAGGGCCCCGACGCCGACACGCTGACCTGGTCGGGACCGCCGCGGCGGCCGCGCTTCGGGAACGAGCTCCTGATCAAGCGCGTGCTCTCGGTGCCGGGCGATCCGGTCCCGCGCGCCCGGATCCCGGCGCTCGCCGGCGTGGCCGAGCCGGTCGTCCCGGCGGGCTTCCTGGTCCTGCTCGGCGACAACCAGGAGCGCAGCTTCGACTCGAAGCTGGTCGGCTACTTCCCGGTCGAGCGCGTGCTGGGGATCGTGATCAGACGGCTTGGGTGATCGAAACCGAGAGGAGAGACCATGAAGACAACCATCGAGTTCCTCGCAGACCGCTTCCTTCACATCTTCGCGCCGCGCGCCGAGGCGCGCGCCGGAAACATCTGCGACGCCGACGCCCTGTGCATCCAGTGCAAGTACCAGGGGAGCTACCAGACGCACAAGTTCTGCGTCACGCGCACCAACTGCGTGACCACCTGCAGCCCGTGTCTCATCAACAACCCCGACTGCTGACCGGGCTGGACTGAGGCCCCCGTCGTCGCCGCTGCCCGGGCAGTTGCAGGGCTGCGATCGGGGGCCTCCGTGGCTCCGGGGGACCTCGAGCCCGAGCCGTCGCATGTGTGGAATCGCCGGCATTCTCTACTACGAGCGCGGCCGGGCGCGGGACCCGGCGGAGTCGGCCCTCGTGCGCCGCATGGGCCGTCAGCTGGAGCGGCGCGGCCCCGACGATGAGCGCCTGTACGGCGACGATGACCTCCTCTTGCTCTTCCGCCGGCTCGCCGTGAACGACCTCGCCCTCGGCTCGCAGCCGTTCGTCGAGCCGCGGACGGGGATCGTCAGCGCGACCAACGGCGAGATCTACAACCACGTCGAGCTGCGCGCGCAGCTCACCGGCGCGCGCTTCGCGACGCGGTGCGACGCCGAGGTCGTCGGACCTCTCGCCGCGCGCGATGGCCCCGACTTTCCCGGCCGCCTGCGCGGCATGTTCAGCTGCGCGGTCTGGATGCCGGCCAGGCGCGAGCTCATCCTGGCGCGGGACCGCCTCGGCATCAAGCCGCTCTACTGCTTCCGGGGCGCCGACTGCCTCGTCTTCGCCTCGGAGCTCAAGGCGCTGCTGGTCCACCCCGAGACCCCGGCCGAGATCGACTGGGGTGCTTTCGTCGGCCACCCCGGCGGGCCCGGCCGCGCGGCCGTGCCGCCCGGCATCGAGGAGGTGCCACCCGCGCACGCGGTCGTCTTCGGGCTCGACGGGTCGGTCGACAGCCGCCAGTACTGGAACGTTCGCGACAGCCTCGCGGCCGCGTCGGACCACGACGTCGACGCGGCTGCCCGCGTCCGGGGCTATGCGGAGCGCTTCTCGCAGAGCGTCGAGGAACACCTCCTGAGCGACGTGCCCCTCGGCGTCTTCCTGAGCGGCGGGATCGACTCGTCGCTGGTGACGGCGGAGGCGAGGCGGCACGTGGGCGACCTCCACGCCTTCACGGTCCTCCACGAGTCGACGGTGGAGTGCGGGGACGCGGCCAGCGCGGTGCGCGTGGCGCGGGAGACCGGCACCCGCCTGCACCTCGCGGACTTCCGCGGGCCGCTCCTGCCCGGGCGGCTCGGGGCAGACCTGGCGTGGTTCGAGTACTTCGTCTGGGTCGCCGAGAGGCCGTGGTTCAGCCTGGAGGACGTCTTCAAGCACGAGCTCCACCGCATCGCGAAGGCCGTCGTGCCCGGGCTCAAGGTGATCCTCCTCGGGCAAGGCGCCGACGAGTTCGCCGGCGGTTACTCGAACCAGGCCGGGCTCGGCGTCGCCAACCTCGGCTGGGAAGACTATCTATCGAACACCGTCGGCTCGCTGCGAGGTCACCGCCTCCACCGCTTCTTCCGGCGCGACTTCGAGTCCACGCTCCTGCAGGAACCCTGGGGAGAGTTCGGCCGGCAGGTGATCGTCCACGCCGAGTGGACGCTCGGAAAGGGCAACCTCCGCACCGAGGATCGCGTCAGCTCGGCCCAGGGCATCGAGGCCCGCGTCCCGTTCCTCGACCATCGACTGGTCGAGTACCTGGCGGCGACGCCGCCGGCGCTCCGTGAGCCGCTCCTCTGGGACAAGCGCATCGTTCGCGAGGCGCTCGCTCGCCGCGTCCCCACCTACCCGCCCGAGCACCGCAAGCATCCCTTCGTCTTCGGAGGCAACCTCGAGGCGCCCGGGCGTACCCTGTGGGGAATCCTGGCCGCGGTCTTCCCGCAGTTTCGCGACGAGTACCTCGCGGATCCGCGCTCGCCGCTCGACGCGGCGTCGGTGGTCGGCTGGTTCGACGAGCTGGCGAGCAGGCCGAGCCGCGCCTACGCGGACATCGAGTCGCTGCAGGAGTGCATGTCGCTCGCGGTGTGGGATCGCTGGTTGCGCCGGCTCAAGTCCAGCGACCGGGCGGCCGCCCCCGACGCTCCATCGAACCTTCCCCACCTGCTGGACGGGCAGGATGACCTGCCAGCAGACCTCGGGTCGGCCGCGCCGTGATGGCTCCTTCAGACGCTCACGTCCTCCAGGTCCGCCCACATCCCGGTCCCGGCCGGCCGCGCTCCCTTCGCGCGAGGCGACCGCTTCCCGATCCGCGGGGTCGACGGGACGGCCTCGAGAAAGAGGTTCTGTGTCAGGCGCGTGGTCTCCAGCGTGCGACCGAAATCGGCTCGACCCATGATCGGGCCGTGGAGCAGGTTTCCGGCGTGAAGCACGAGCCGGTTGAAGCGCATCTTCACCAGCGCGACCACATCCCAGCGGCGGATCCAGTCCCGACCGCCGCCCGATCGCCGACCGGTCCGGCCCACGACGTCCTTCATGAGGTCCGCGGCCGAGGCGTAGCCGTGCGTCTCGATCACGTCCTCGAGCCGCGGGTCCGAGAGGAGCGGCATGGCCAGGAGGCCCGTCTTCCTGTGGCGGTAGAAGGCGGTGCCGCCGCGGCACTGTTCCGGCGGATTGAGGTAGACCGTCGCCGCCAGCTGGGGCTTCAGGGCCTCGTCGATGTGCGGCTCGTTGCGGATGCCCTCCGGGTGCGAGAACGCGGAGAACACGGCGACGTCGCGGGGATGGATGTAGCCGCGCGGAGTCGGAAGCCGTCGCGATCGCGCGGCCCGAAACCGGTGTTCTCTCGGGATCGGTCGATGCGAGCCCGACCGGACCGGGACGACCTCGGTCTTCGCGTCGCGCGAGAGCACGTCCCCGAGGAAGGGGCAGAGCGGCATGCCCGGCACCCACAGCGCCGCTTCGGGGCCCGGGTATGACGCCCGCCTCACGGTGTAGTCGAGGCTCAATGCCAGGTCGCGAACGGCCAGCGGGTCGGCGTAGAGATTGTCGATCACGACCAGCGAGCAGTCCGCGACCTCGAGGACATTGATGATCGGCCGCGACGACAGACGGAAGGCGTGGCGAAGCTCGCCGCTGGCTCGGGCGGGCCGCGAGGCCCCTGGCGGTCGCTTCATGTCGTCGCCCTCTCGGACCGTCGATTCTTGCACGCGCCGGCGCGCCGGTCGACGCGGCCCGCGCGTCGTCCACTACCTGCCGTTCTCGAACCGCGGCGGCACCGAGCTCTGCGTGCTCGAGCTCTGCCGGTTCTCGGAGGCGCGCCCGTCCGCGATCTTCATGCACGACGGTCCGATCGTCCGCGCATTCAGGAGACGCGACATCCCCACGTTCGTCCTCACCGACCGGGCGCAAGAGGATTCGATCCTGGCGCTCCTGGGTCGGGCGGCGCTGGTCCACGCCCACGCCCTCGCGCCGTCGCACCTCGAGCCCGCGCTCGGGCTGGCCGGGCTGAACGAGCTGCCCTGCGTCGTCACCCTCCACTGGATGACGCGCCTGCCGAGGCTGAAGGGTCCGATCGTCTGCGTCGCGGACGCGGTGAGGAAGCTGCAACACCCGCGGAATCGCCGCCATCTCATCCACAACGGCGTCGACGTGGACAGGTTCCGCCCCGCGAAGCGGCCGGCGAGGCGAGAGCGCATCACGATCATCCGCGTCTGCAGGCCCGAGCGCTGCGCTGCCTTCTTCTGGGAGGCGATCGACCGCGTGCTGGCGCGGCACGATCACGTGGACCTCTGGGT
>DATFRY010000423.1:0-7357 GCA_035262925.1 Kofleriaceae bacterium
CTGCAGCTGATCGCTCATCGGCGGGTACACGGCTGTATCCGACCCGCGGACCTCGTGACCGCTGGCCTTGAGCAACCCGGCGAGGGCGCCCATGCCGGTACCACCGATGCCAATCAGGTGATATTTCACGCGCGGGGACCCTACTCTGGCCGCCGAGACGGCACAATGGGTTGGGGAGCGGAACAGGCAAGGGCAGTCGAAAGGTCAGGTGGTGGGAAACTTACCCGAATTGAGGTTCGAGAGACGCGCTCATTTTCGCGGTCGCGAGCGCGACGGGCGGCGAGTCCGGCTGCGCTTCCGCGCGCTCGGTGCGGACCCCGAGTGGGTCTCGACGCAGGCGCGCGATCTCGGCCTGGGGGGAGCGTTCGTCGCCACGTATCGGTCGCTCCCGGTCGGCACCGAGCTCGAGGTCGAGGTCGATCTGCCGTCGCCGAGCGGCACGGTGGCCCTGCGCGCCGAGGTGAGGTGGCTGGCCGAGCCAGGCCGCCTGCCGCCGGGGTGCGACGCCGGCATGGGGCTCGCCTTCGCAGCGCTCGACGTGGATGTCCTGCTCGGATTGAGCGACTACCTCGCCGGGCTCGCGGGAGAGCCGGGCCCGTCGTGATGGCGCGGGGCGCGGCGGCCGGCGCCCCCGCGGCGGCGGCGGCGTTCGCGGCGGCGCTCGCGGCGGCGCTCGCGGTGATCCTGGCCGCCGCCGGCGCCGCGGATGCCGCGCCTCCGCCGGTGGCGGTGGCCGCGCGCGCGCCGCGATCCGACATCGCGGCGGAGCTGGCCCGCCTGGGCGGCCAGCGCGTCGTGCTCGCGCCCGGCGGCGCGGCGTATCGCATCGTCGACGTGGCCGGCGAGGGCGAGCCGCTCGTGGGTGTGGTCGAGCGGCGCGGGCGCGCGCTGTGGCTGCGGCCGGAGCGCGGTCCGGCGCGCAGGCTGGTCGGGCCCCTCGCGGTCCCGCGCATCGCCGGCCCCGGCTACAAGATCTGGGTCCTCGGGCGGGCGGCGCCGGACGGCTCGCTGGTCGCGCGGCGCATCGGCGTGCTGGCGCCGCCGCCGCGATAGCCCGCTCCGGCGGCTCGAGCGTGCCGGAGTATAGTGTCCGGGTGAGGGCGTTGGGGTCGGCGTCGGTCCCGCTCGACTCGGCAGAGGGGCGCGACTTCCTGCAGCGGCGCATCGCGCTGTTCGCGCGGGTCATCTTCTTCCTCGACTTCGGCTTCTTCGTGCTCATCCGCGTGCTGGAGCTGGTGGCGGGCGTGCTCCGACCCGCGGTGTTCCTGGCACCGTCGGAGCTGGCGCACCTGGCCTCGGCCGCGGTGGCGGCGCTCATGTGGCGCGCCTGCGCCGGCCGCCCTCGCAGCGCGGCGTCGCTCGGGCGCATCGAGGCCGGCGGCCTGGTCCTGGTGGCGGCGTTCTTCGCCCTCATGGGCGCCACCATGCCGCTCGGCGAGTCGGTCCCGGAGATGGCCGCGGTGCACGGCGGGTTCGGCTCGTTCATCATGATCATCGCCTTCACCAACGTCGCGATCGCCAGGGCGGTGCTGGTGCCCAGCACGCCGCGCCGCACGCTGTGGGTGGTCCTGGCCGCGACCGCGCCGGTGGTGGGCGCGATCGCCTTCATCCAGATCCACTGGCTGCAGGACGCCCTGCTCTACCGGCTGCTGCACACCGTGCAGTTCGCGGCCTACCTGACGCTGCCGGTCGTGGTCGCGACCGTCACCTCGCGCGTCATCTATGGCCTGCGCGAGCAGGTGCGCGAGGCGGCCCAGCTGGGCCAGTACACGCTCGAGGAGAAGATCGGCGAGGGGGCGATGGGCGCGGTCTACCGCGCCCGCCACGCGATGCTGCGCCGGCCGACCGCGATCAAGCTGCTGCCGCCCGACAGGGCGGGCGAGCGCAACATCGCCCGCTTCGAGCGCGAGGTGCAGCTGACCAGCAAGCTCACCCACCCCAACACCGTCGCGATCTACGACTACGGCCGCACGCCCGACGGCGTCTTCTACTACGCGATGGAGCTGCTCGACGGCGTGGACCTGGAGCAGCTGGTCGGCGCCGCCGGCCCGCAGCCGCCCGGGCGGGTGGTCCACATCCTGGCCCAGGTGTGCGGCGCGCTGTCCGAGGCACACGCCGTCGGGCTCATCCACCGCGACATCAAGCCGGCCAACATCCTCCTGTGCGAGCGCGGCGGCGCGTCGGACGTGGCCAAGGTGGTCGACTTCGGCCTGGTCAAGGAGCGCGAGGGCGCGGGCGACGGCGCGGGCGACGGAGACGGGGCCGGCGCCGTCGGCGACGGCGACGCGAGGGCGTCGCAGAGCGCGGCCGCCATCACCGGGACGCCGCTCTACCTCTCGCCCGAGGCGATCCGCGAGCCGCGCGCGGTCGATGCGCGGAGCGATCTCTATGCGCTCGGCGCGGTCGGCTACTTCCTCCTGACCGGGCGGCCGGTGTTCCAGGCGGAGAGCGTGGTCGAGCTCTGCGGCATGCACCTCTACCGCGAGCCGGTGCCGCCGGCGGAGCGGGTCGGGCGGCGGCTGCCGGACGAGCTGTGCCAGCTGCTCCTGCGCTGCCTGGCCAAGCGGCCCGACGAGCGGCCGGCGTCGGCGGCCGACCTGCGCGCGGCGCTCCTCGCCTGCCCGGTGGCGCCCTGGACCGACGCCGATTCCGCGCCCTGGTGGCTCGAGCACGGGGCCGCGCTGCGGGCGGCGCGCGCCGGCGCGGCGCCGGTCGAGCCGTACGCCGCCACCGTGGCGATCGATCTCCGGCTGCGCCAGGCCCAGGCGACCGCGATCGCCGACCTGTAGACTCCGGCGATGGCCCTGCTCGACGAGCTCCTCCGGGCGCTGTGGACCGACCAGGCGGCGATCGCGCCGCAGGCGGCGCGCGTCCACCAGCTCCTGCGCGACCGCGGCGAGGCGGTGCGCATCGACCACATCGCGATGCGCACGTTCGATGTGCCCGGCGTGGACATCGACGCGCTCGACCGCGCGTTCGTGGCCGAGGGCTACGACGCCGCGCAGACCTACGAGCTGCCGCGGCGCAAGCTCATCGCCTACCACTACGAGCACCGCGACGACCCGGGCCGGCCCAAGCTGCTGTTCAGCGCGCTCCTGGTCGACGAGCTGTCGCGCGAGGCGCAGGCGATCGTGCGCGGGCTGGTCGACCAGCTCGAGCCGGGGGCGGCGGCGCACCCGAGCTTCGCCGTCTCCGGCCGCTCGTGGCAGCTGTCGTCGTCGGATCTGATGACACTGCGCGCCGAGAGCGAGGACGCGGCCTGGGTGGCGGCGTTCGGGTTCCGCGCCGGTCACTTCTCCATCGACGCGAGCGGCCTCTGCGGCTTCGACGGGCTGGCCGGGCTCAACCGCTTCCTGGTCGAGTCCGGGTACGGAGTCGACCAGGCGGGCGGCGAGGTCAAGGGCAGCCCGGCCGAGCTCCTCGAGCAGTGCGCGACGGTGGCGGAGCTGGTCGACGTGGAGCTGGCCGACCGCAGCGTGCGCATGCCGTCCTGCCCGTGCGAGTTCGCGCGGCGCTACCCGCAGGCGGACGGGACGCTGTTCCAGGGGTTCCTGCCGCTCGCGCTCAGCTCCTGCCCCTGACCCGGCCGGTCGGGTCGCCGGTGGCGCGGAGCTCGAGCGAGTGGAGCGTCGTCCCCGGCGGGGCGCGGATCTCGAGGACGTTCACCCCGCGGCGGGCGCGCGGGGTCGTCCCGGTGAGCGTGGTGGGCGCTGCCGAGAGCGGGCCGCGCGCGAGCGGCTCGCCGTCGAGGAGGAGCTCGATCGAGGGCGGGCTGGCCGCGGGTGCGGATGTCGTGGGCGCGGCGGGGGCCGCGGGTGCGCTGGCGCGGATGGTGAAGGCGATCGGATCGCGGCGGTTGAGGCCGACCAGGACGCGCGCGGCCCTGCCGGTCATCACCGCCGCGCCGGGGAGCGGGCCCGGCCGCAGCCCCAGGAGCGCCTCACCGGGCCGGTCGAGCGCGATCTCGTGCCGGGTCTCGGCCCTCACCGTGTTGAGCCCGGGATAGAGCTCGCCCAGCTGGTGGACGCCGACCACCCGGTCGTAGGCGCCGAGCGATGTGCCGTGGCGCCAGGCGAACACCAGGCGCGCCGGGAAGCTCACCGCCGTCGAGGCCGCGGCGGCCAGCGGCGCGAGCGGACCCGGGATGGTGCGGGCCAGGACGCGAGAGGCGGGCTCGCCGCCGAGGACGCGCACCGTCGGGCCCGATGCGCGGGCCGCCAGCTCGAGGTTCGCCGCGGCCAGGAGGATCGCGAGCAGGAGCGCCGCCGCGACCGCGGCCCGCGCTGCGCGATCGAGCGGGCCGCGCGGGTCGCGCGGGTCGCGCGGGTCGCGGGCGAGCACGGCGCCGAGGCCGAAGGCGAACGCGATGTACGCCGAATCGAATCGCCGCCCGCCGAACGAGCCGCCCGCCCACCAGTCCCACGCGGCGCCGTTGACCACGACTTGTAGACACACGCCGGCGAGGAGCCAGATGCCGACCCGGGGCGTGCGCACCGCCGCGACCAGCAGGCCGGCCGCTGCCAGCGCGAGGAGCGGCGCCCACGGCAGGAGTCCGTTGCGCGACGAGAACAGCACCTCGCTCCAGGCCGGCTCGCCCCACCACATGAAGCCGGGCCCCTGCGGCGTGACGAGGT
Organism: Kofleriaceae bacterium; assembly: GCA_035262925.1. Lineage (GTDB taxonomy): Bacteria > Myxococcota_A > Polyangia > Haliangiales > Haliangiaceae > DATFRY01. The sequence continues at coordinate 4,635 of DATFRY010000423.1, forward strand.
ACGCGCCGTAGAGCGCCTTCCAGGCCAGCATCTGCGGCGCGAAGACGAGGAGCGCGAGCGCGGCGCCCGCCATCCACGAGCGCGCCTGTCGCCCGAGCGATGCGAGCGGTGCGGGCGAGGCGGGAGGCCGGGCGGCGCGGGCGCGGCGGACATCGTCGAGGGCCGCGGGGACCAGGATGACCGCCCACAGCGCGCACTGCGGGCGGGCCAGCGCCGCGGCGCCGACCAGCAGCCCGAGGACCGACCACGTGCGCAGCGAGCGCGGCGCGCCGCCGCCCTGGAACGACGCGTCCCAGCGCTCGACCAGCCAGGCGGTGAACAAGGTGGCGAACGGATGCGCGTAGCCCGGCTGGCGGATCGCGTATTAGACGACCGGTCCGGCGGCGGCGACCAGGAGCGGCGCCGCCAGCGCGGCCCCCCCGCCCAGCCTGCGCCGCACGAGGGCGAAGGCGGGGATCAGCGCGCAGAGCGACGCGAGAAGCGACATGGAGAGCGCGGCCGCCACCTCGGGGCGCGAGAAGCCGCTGGCGCGCAGCCCGCTCGCGCGCGCCACCGCGTGACCGGCGAGGAAGGCGGGCAGCTCGAAAAGGGCCGGCCCGATGCCGAAGATGTTGGCGGGGCGGCCCAGCTCGGTCTTGCCGAACCCGTACCAGTTGCCCGTGAGGGCGTACTGGTTGGTGAAGTCGAGGTCGCCGTCGAGGACCAGGCTCGGCAGGTACGCGTGGAAGTAGGTGGCGTCGCCGGTCAGGCGCGCCGTCCTGCCCACCGGATCGGTGCCGGCGACGAACCAGACCGACGCCGCGGCGGCGAGCGCGAGCCAGACGGCGGCGAGTCGCGCGCGCGGCGCGGCGCGCAGCCGGGTGAGGATCCCGGGCCGCGTGCGCGCCTCCGCCATCACGCGGGCGCGCGCAGGTGGTGGACCAGGATCTCCCCGCGGGTGTTGAAGCGGACCGGGATGCCGGAGGTGCCGGTCCCGCAGTGGGTCACTCCGCGCATCTCGCGGTGGCGCCACACGCCGCGGAAGTAGCGGCGTCCGCGGCTGAGGTGCGTGATGACCGGGATGCCGCCGGGCAGGCAGACCTGGCCGCCGTGCGTGTGGCCGCACAGGTAGAGATCGATGCCCAGGCGAGACGCGGTGTCGTAGAGCTCGGGCGAGTGGACCAGCGCGATGCTGAAGGGCTCGCCGGCGGCGCGCTCGAGCGCGTGCAGCGCCTGGTCGGTGTAGTAGTAGTGGACGTCGTCGGTGCCGACCAGGACGATGCGCGCCCCGCCCCGCTCGATCGAGACGCTCTCGTTGAGCAGCATGCGCACGCCCATCTCCTCGAACGGCGCCACCATGTGGCAGTCGTCGTGGTTGCCCAGGATGGCGAGCGTGCCGTCGCGCGTGCGCACGCCGCGCAGCAGGCGCTCGAGCGCGCGCATGGTCGGCAGGATCGGGCCGTGCAGCTCGGTGCGGTAGTCGCCGGTCAGCACGCAGAGATCGAACCGGCGGTCGCCCAGCTGGTCGAGGATGATGTCGACCAGCTCGGGCATTCCATCCAGGTGCAGGTCGGAGAGGTGCAGGATGGAGTAGCCGTCGAACGCGCGCGGCACGCGCGGCAGCGCGTGGTCGAGGTCGCGCAGGGCCAGGTCGCAGGCGTTGCGGTAGCCGCGCTCGTGCTGCCCGACGGCGCGCAGCACCCAGTCGAACGCGCGGGTGGCGGCGTACAGCGCGTACCAGTGATGGCGGCCCTTCCCGCCCCAGCGCCTGGTCTTGATGTTGGCGGTCTCCATCCAGAGACGGACGGCCGCCCAGGCCTGGCGCGCGTCGAACGGCGGCGGCGCGGCGGCGGCACCGCGCGGATCCACCCCGCTCGGGGGGTACGGGGCGTCGGCGGTCGTCGGGTCCGGCTCGGGCCGGGGGGTCGGCCGCGGGGTCGGCGGCTGCTCGAGGCTCGCCGTGAGGCTCGCTGTGTCCGTCGCCGTGCGCGACTCGTTCGGCTCCAGCGTCGCGCGCGACTCCGCCTGCGGCTCGGGCGGGGGCTCGTGCGGCGACGAGTCCAGCCTCGGCTCCCGGGTCGGGTCGCCGGTCGAGCGCGACTCAGGCTTCGGCTCGGGCGGCGGGCGCGACTCGAGCGTCGGCTCCGGCTCCGGGCTCGGCTCCACGTGATTCATGCTCCGCCATCCTACTCCCGCGCGATGCGCGCGGCGACGCGCGCGTGCGATCAGACGGATCCGCTAGCGTGGGCGGTCGGGGAGTGATTCACGTCTGCTACAGCAACCGGCTCGAGGAGCTGGCCGCGGCCCTGGCCGACGATCTGGCGCTGGCGCGCCGCGGCGGCGGCGGTCCGGGCGCCTGCGATCCGCTGGCTCCGCTCACGGTGGTCGTGCCCAACCAGATGGTGGCGGCCTACACGCGGCGCGAGGTGGCGCGGCGCCTCGGCATCGCCGCAAACCTGCGCTTCCCCCACCTGGACCGGTTCCTCGCCGACCTCTGCCACGCCGGCCGCCCGTGGCGCGTGCTCGACCGGCGCCTGCTCCAGGTGCTCATCCTGGCGCTGTTCGAGGACGGAGAGCTGCACCCGGAGCTGGGGCAGGTCCGCGACTACATCGGCGCGCGAGACGGGGCCGGCGAGCTCCGGCGCGTGCAGCTGGCCGGCGAGCTGGCCGACGTGCTCCTCGACTACGCGATGTCGCGGCCGGAGATGATGACCGCGTGGGCGGGCCTCGAGGGGGAGCGGCGC
>DATFRY010000424.1:0-2677 GCA_035262925.1 Kofleriaceae bacterium
GGCCTCGTCTTCTCTGGCCTCGTCGTCTCTGGCCTCGTCCTCTCATGCCGCGCACCGCCCGGTCGGGCAGGCACAGCATGCCGCCGTCGCGGGCAGCTCAGTTCGCGCCCGTCCCGCTGTTATACTCACCGGTGTCGTTGCAGGAGCTCTCCGCGATCGCGCGGGCCGCCGCGCCGGGCGGCCAGGCCACCACCGGGACGACCGGGAGCGCGACCCGCGAGGACATGCGCGCGTTCATGCAGCACCGCGTGGCCGCCTTCGGGATGGTCATGACGCTCGTGTTCGGCCTGTTCCTCGGCTACCGGGTGGTGGCGGCGGTGGCCGGAGACGACAGCCCGACCCAGGCGTTTCTGCCCTGGCAGGCGGCATCGGTCGCGGCCTTCGCGGCGGTCTGGCTGCTGTGCCGCGGGCGCCCGCGCTCGCTCCTCTTCGTGCAGGTGACCGAGGAGGCCGGCATCGTCGCGGCCTGCGTCGCGACCATGGTGATGTGCTTCTACATCCCGTACCCGGTCCGGCCGGACTACATCCTGCTCCTGGCCCTGACCTACGTGCTCATCGCCCGGTCGATCCTGGTGCCGAGCACCGCGCGCGTCACGCTCACCATCGGCGCGGTCATCGGCGCAGCGCTCCTGGTCTGCATCTATTTCATCCACCGCCGGGGCCACGATCCGACCATGTACACGAGCGCCGCGTTCGCCTTCATGCGCGCGCCGGCGGAGCTGATGGCCCAGCGCGGGACCCTGGTCGCGGCGCTCATCTGGGGCTCGTCGCTGGCCATCGCCGCCGCCACCTCGAAGGTGATCTACGGCCTGCGCGAGGAGGTGCGCGACGCGCGGCGGCTCGGGCAGTACACGCTCCTCGAGAAGCTGGGCGAGGGCGGCATGGGCGCCGTCTACCGGGCCAGCCACTCCATGCTGCGCCGGCCGACCGCGGTGAAGCTCCTGCCGCCCGAGCGGCTGGGGGCGGAGAGCGTGGCCCGCTTCGAGCGCGAGGTGCAGCTGACCGCGCGCCTCACCCATCCCAACACCATCCGCGTCTTCGACTACGGGCGCACGCCGGGCGGCGTCTTCTACTACGCCATGGAGTACCTGGACGGCGCCAGCCTGGCCGACGTCGTCGCCGAGGGCGGGCCGATGCCCCCCGAGCGCGTCATCCACGTGCTCGATCAGATCGCCGGCGCGCTCACCGAGGCCCACCGGGTCGGGCTCATCCACCGCGACATCAAGCCGGCGAACATCTTTCTCATCGAGCAGGGGGGCGAGCCCGACGTGGCCAAGGTGCTCGACTTCGGCCTGGTCAAGCAGGTGAGCGCGCCCGGCGGAGGAGACGAGACCCAGCCGGCGCTCAGCCGGGTCGACAGCCTGACCGGCACGCCGCTCTACATGGCGCCCGAGGCCATCGCCACGCCGGACCTGGTCGACGCGCGCACCGACCTCTACGCGCTCGGCGCGGTGGGCTACTTCCTCCTGACCGGCGTCGAGGTCTTCACCGGGCGCAGCGTGGTGGAGGTGTGCAGCCACCACCTGCAGTCGCAGCCCGAGCCGCCATCGCAGCGCCTGGGCGCACCCGTCCCGGCCGATCTCGAGGCGCTGATCCTGTCGTGCCTGGCGAAGGACCCGGCGGCGCGGCCGGCCGACGCGCGAGCGCTGCGCCGCGCCCTGCGCGCGTGCCGCGGCGCCGGCGCGTGGAGCGAGGAGGACGCGCGCCTCTGGCACGACCGGCACGGCGAGCGGCTGCGCATCCGCCAGCGGCGCGCGTCGGTCGGCGGCGAGGCCACCATCGAGGTCGATCTCGACCTGCGCACGCCCGAGGCCGCGGCGCCGCGCCGGGCCGACCCGGCGAGGTAGCGCACGCGACCGCCCGACGCCGTGCTCACGCGGCTCGCGCTACCTTGGAGGAGGCGGCGGCGGGGCGGCTTCCAGGCGGCGGCGCACCATGTTGACGTGCTCGCGCAGCACGTACAGCTGATCGGCGAACGAGAGCGGCGTCTTGATCTCGTTGACCGCGTCCTCGATCTCGTCGAGGCGCTTGTGGATCTCCTCGCGCTGCCCCTCGCGGTCCTCGGACGTCCTGCCGTGCAGGATGTCCCGCTCGATGGCCATGAGCGCACCGTACCAGCGGTAGATGCGCGAGCGGACCCGCCAGCGGTAGATTGTCGGCGCCAGCCGGGTGGCCGGCACGATGAGCACCAGGAGCGGCACGAGCACCACCAGCATCCGGTCGACCAGGCTGGCCAGCCAGAAGGGAAGATTCCGGTAGAGGAACTGCCCGCCCGACTTGTAGTAGCGCTGGGCGTCGTCGCTGATGGGGAAGTCGCGCTCCTCGGACGACGGGTACATACCGGCGTCGCGGAACATGCCGGGGCCGCTGTGGACCTCGCGCGCGGCGCTGATGAGCAGATCCGACAGGGCGGGGTGGAGGTCCTTGCGCGCCACCAGCTCGACGGTGGGGCCGACCAGCTCGTACGGCTTGGGAGGGATGTTGCGGGCCAGGTCCTGAGCCCCCTCGGGCAGGGTCAGCCGGGTCAGGAAGCGAAACCGGCGCACGTAGCCGGCGGCCTGCCGGAAGTTCATGAGCTCGATCCCGGGGACCTCGCGCAGGCGCCGCATCACCTTGGGGGTGACCGTGTCCCCCATGAGGAAGGCGGCGTCGACCGACCCCTCGGTGAGCGCTTTTG
>DATFRY010000425.1:0-2779 GCA_035262925.1 Kofleriaceae bacterium
CACCGCACCGGCGCATCTGCCGTGCTGGCAGGCCTGGCCATCGCCGCGCTCGGCGGCTGCGGCGGCGTATCCGTCTCCGATCAGGACGGGTCTTCCGGTTCCAGGTCCGACGCATCGCCCGGGCGCGACTCCGGCGGCGGCTCACCCGACTCGGGCGGGCAGCCCGACGCGCAGCAGCCCGGCCAGTGCGAGGGCGGAGTCACCCAGCTCCTCCTGAACCCGAGCTTCGAGGTCGCGTCTCAGCCCAACGGAGCCGAGAGCTGGATCGAGGATCCGGTCCCGGAGACCTACCCCGACGACGACAATCCTCCGCAGATTCCGGTCGACACACCCGAGGGTCGCAGGACGGCGCTCCTGGGCAGCCCGAAGACCGCGGAGAAGAGGCTCACCCAGCCGGTCACCGTACCGGACGGCACCGAGTCGCTCGAGCTGTCGTTCGTGAAGTGCTTCGTCACCGAGCGCGTGATGCAGGAGGAGTTCGATCGCCTGCACGTGCTCCTGCTCGACCAGGGCGGCGACGTGGTCGAGGAGCTGGCGACGTACACCAATCTCGACGCCGGGACCTCCTGCGGGCTGACCTGGTCGTCGGAGCGGCTCCAGGCCCAGAGCCCGCACGCCGGCGAGAGCCTGCAGCTCCAGTTCTTCGCCGAGTTCGACGACTTCAGGCAGACCAGCTTCTACGTCGACGGGCTGGCGCTCGACGCGAGCGGGCCCTGCCCCGAGGACGGCGGACCCTGACTCAGGGCTTGTTTTCGAGCCTGCTGTGGGCGCCGGCACTCCACACGTCGGCCAGCGCGCAGCGCGTGATGCCGGCGCGGCGGGCGCCCGACTCGAGCGCCTCGAGCTTGCGCGCCGGTGTGGCGGCCGCCTTGCCGCCGAGGAGCTGGCGCACCTCGTGGTTGCTGACGTGCTTGTCCATCCACACCGCCAGCACCATCGCGCGATTGGCCGCGCCGGCCGACTCGGGCGGGAGCTCCGCCTTGTCCGGCGCATCGCAGACGACGTGCATGGCCTCGTCGAAGCTCTGACTGTTCGCCGCAGCGCCGCCCGGCTGCTCCGACCCCGACGCGGCCGCCGCCGACGCCGACCCGCTCGCGGACGACGATTTCGGAGCGTCCTGGCAGCCACCGCCGCCCAGGGCGATCGCCGCGAGGGCGATCGCCGCGGCGACGGCGCGCGGCCAGCGTGACGATGATGCGATCGCGGACATGAGTCTCCCCTCGCTCACGAGGCCGAGCGCAGGATGTGATAGTTCTTCCTGCCGGCGCGCAGGACGAGCATCGTCTCGGTGCCCAGGTCGCGCGCCGTGACGACCAGCGCCGCGTCCGACACCTTCTGGTTGTTGAGATACACGCCGCCCCCCTGGAGCAGGCGCCGGGCCGCGCCCTTCGAGTCGGCCAGGCGCGTCCTGACCAGGAGGTCGACCAACCCCACGCCGCGCTCGAGCTCGTCCCGCGCCATCTCCGACGACGGGACATCCGCGAGCAGCGGGCGAAGATCGTCGTCGCTCATCTCGGCCAGCGAGCCGCCGAACATGACCTGGCTGGCGCGCTCGGCGCGGCGCAGCGCCTCGTCGCCGTGCACGAAGCGCGTCACGTCCTCGGCCAGGGCGCGCTGCCCGAGCCGCTCCTGCGGCGCCTGCGCGTGACTGCGCTCGAGCTCGTCGATCTCGTCGAGCGTGCGCCACGAGAAGATCCTGAGCAGGCGGCCGACGTCGGCGTCGTCGATGTTGAACAGGTACTGGTACATCGCGTACGGGCTGGTGCGCTCCGGGTCGAGCCACACGCTGGTGCCGCCCGCGGTCTTGCCCAGCTTCTTCCCCTGCGAGTCGAGCAGGAGCGGGCACACCAGGCCGTGGAGCTGCGGGCGGCCCATCTTGCGGCCCAGCTCGATGCCGGCGGTGATGTTGCCCCACTGATCGGTGGCGCCGACCTGCATCCGGCAGCCCCGCTGCTCGGCCAGGGTGGCGAAGTCGAACGCCTGCAGGAGCATGTACGAGAACTCGGTGTAGCTGATGCCCTGCTCGCGGTCCTCCAGGCGCGAGCGCACCGACTCCTTGGCCATCATGTAGTTGATGGTCAGGTGCTTGCCGATGTCGCGCAGGAAGTCGATGTAGCTCACCGACGCGGTCCAGTCGGCGTTGTTGGCCATGACCGCCCCGTGCGGCCCGTCGCCGAAGTCGAGGAAGCGCGAAAGCTGGGCGCGGATGGCCTCCACGTTGCGCGCGAGGGTGTCGCGGTCGAGCAGGTTTCGCTCGTCGCTCTTTCCCGACGGGTCGCCGATCATGCCGGTGGCGCCGCCGACCAGCGCGATCGGCCTGTGCCCGGCGCGCTGCAGGCGCGCCATGAGCATGATCGGCACCAGGTGGCCGATGTGGAGGCTCGAGCCGGACGGATCGTAGCCGGCGTAGAAGGTGATCCCGGGCGGGGAGAGGAATTCGCGCAGCTCGGCGCGATCGGTCGATTCGGCCACCAGGCCGCGTGCGTCCAGCTCGTCGAGGATGTGCATGATGCGTTGCCGTTGGTTGCTGTTGGATGCGGCGTCAGGCGCCGCGGGACCCGGCGTGCTCGCCAGGCGATGTCGCCGGAAGCGCGAGAATACCCTCGGACGGCGCCCGGGCAACCGCGGCCGGGGCCCCGACTCCTCGAGAGGCGGGCGAGCACGTCGTCAGCGCGAGCCATGGGCCGGTCGGCGATTCGAGCCGCCCTCGCTACCGCGCGTAGTCGGACGCGCGCGTCTCGCGCACCACGACCACCCGGACCTGGCCGGCGTAGGTCGC
>DATFRY010000426.1:0-31250 GCA_035262925.1 Kofleriaceae bacterium
AGGGCGACCTCGCGGGCGCCGAGGTGCTGGCCCGCCAGGCGGCGGACGACTACCGCCAGAAGAAGATCGCGATCGGCGAGGTCTACGCGCTCGCCACGCAGGCTCGCCTCCTGTTCGACCTGGGCCGCACGGCCGACGCCACCCAGGCCGCGGCGCGAGAGCGCGCCCTGGCCGGGGAAATCGACTCGGTCCAGGTGCGCGCGGAGATCGCGGCCACTCTCGCGCTGGCCCGGGCGGTCGACGGCGACGCCAGCGGCGCGGTCCGCGACCTGGAGGCCGCCATCGCCGAGAGCGCGCGGTTGCACCTCATCGACACCAATCTGGTGCAGCGCCTGGTCCTGGCCCGCCTCGAGCGCTCGCGCGGGAGGCGCGGCGAATCGCGGCGCGTCCTGTCGGCGCTGGAGACCGAGGCGCGCCGGCGCGGCTACCGCGAGCTGGTCCGCGAGATCCAGGCCCAGCGCGCCGCCAAGGTCGCATTGTCCAGGGGCCGCGGCCGCGGCGCGCAAAAGTAGCGCCGACTTTTCGTGCATCGCGGGGCGCGACGCCGTGTCCTTCCGACAGGCCGCACGTCCGGGTCCGGGCACGGACCCGACAAAGGAGATCGCGCCTTGTCGAGACTACTGCTGAGCTTTGCGAGCCTTGCGCTCCTGGCGACGTCGCCATCCTGCATGTCGTCGGACGACGATGACGGCGACACCGATGAACAGCTGGCCGAGCTGGTCTGCGGCGTGAGCACCGAGGCGATAGACGGCATCTACCACGCCGACGCGCCCCCGAGCGGGGGCGACGGACCCACCGCGACCGTGGTGAGCCCCGCGGTGGTCATCAACGGCGGGACGGCGCAGGCGACCATCACCGGCAGCGACGGCTTCGTACACGTCGTGATCGGCGTGGCGGGCGTCCAGGGCTACTACGACGTCGTGCTGCCGGACGCCGCCGACTCGGTCGACCTGCAGCTCTCGCTGTGCCAGGACCTGGCCCTGCAGACGCTCGATCTGAGGTACGCGGTGGGGACATCGACGAGCCTCGGCGCGTACGAGGAGGAGCCGGCCAGCATCGTCGAGGTCGGGACCGGAGACGTCCAGGTCAGCGTCTCGTGGGACGCCGACAGCGACGTCGATCTGCACGTCATCGATCCGGCCGGCGACGAGGTCTACTACGGGCAGCCCGAGGTCCCGAGCGGCGGCACCCTCGATCTCGACTCCAATCCGAGCTGCGCGATCGACGGCGTCAACAACGAGAACATCACCTGGGCCGATGCCCCGCCGGGCACGTACACGGTGCGGCTCGACTACTACGCGGCCTGCGGCGTCGAATCGACCGGCTATGTGGTGACCGTCCAGCGCCGGGGCGAGCCCTTCGAGACCTTCGACGGCGAGCTCACGGGCGAGGGCGATGGGGGCGGCGCCGGCGCCGGCATCGACATCACGACCTTCACCATCCCGTAGCCGCCGCCGATGAGGAGTGGGGTCGCGCCCCGGATCGCCCATCGCCGCGGCGCCGGGCATGTGTCACGGTTCGGGGCGTGCGTCTCTTCCTCGTCCTGCTGCTCCTGGCGGCGCCCGTCCTCGATCTGTTCCTCCTGATCGTGATCGGCCGGCACATCGGCGTCTGGCCGGTCGTTGCGTTCGTGGTGGCGAGCGGGTTCCTGGGCGGACGACTGGCTCGTCACCAGGGCCGGAGAGTCGTGCGCGACCTGGAGGCGGCGCGCCGCGCCGGGCAAGTGCCGCGCGAGGGATTGCTGTCCGCCGGCCTGCTCTCCCTGGCCGGCGTGCTCCTGGTCGTGCCCGGCGCCGTGAGCACGCTGTGCGGGCTCGCGCTGCTGGTGCCGGCGGCCCGTCGCCTGCTCAGCCGCTGGGCGCGCGGCTGGTTCGAGCGGCGGCTGGGCGTGGTCGCCGCGCCCGCGGGCGACCCGCTCGATTCCCCCGCCGAGCTGCGCGGCTCGAGGCCCGGCCCGGCCGGCAGCGGGCAGGTCATCGACATCGACGACGACGGCCGCCCGGTCAACTGATCCGAGCACCTCACGACTCCGCGCGGCGGACTCGTGCCGCTGACCTGGAACACGGAGTGGGAGGAGCCGATCGAGCCGCCGGCGGTCGGCGCGTCCTCCGGCCTTCCCGACCCGGGCTGAGACATCCGCCACAGGTATCGCCGTGGGTGCGCGGCCTCGCCACGACGATCCTTGCGCAACATGGATTCACGCGGCGAGGGACGCCGCGAAAACCGCGGGGCCGTGCAAATCAGCTGTCGCCCCCCCGTGCGTCGGGTTATCACGACCGTACTCACATGCGCAGCATCGTGCTGGTGGTGGTGGTGGTCGGCTTCCTTGGGGCCTGCACGCTGGATGACTCCTCGGTCGAGGAAGATGTCTCCTCGGTCGAGCAACAGGTGGCCGGTCAAGCGATCGTCTCGCTGACGTGGGACGACACGCTCGGCGATCAGCAGACGGCAGTCGACCTGCTCGACGCGCACGGTCTGCGCGGGACCTTCTACGTCAACAGCGGGCGCCTCGGCGGCACCGGCTATCTGTCGGCGAGCCAGCTGCTCGGGTGGCAGCAGCAGGGTCACGAGATCGCCGGCCACACGAAGACCCACGTCGACGTGACGACCCTGGCCCCTGACGAGGCGCGCCGCCAGATATGCGACGACCGCGTGGCGCTGCTCGGCAGAGGCTTCGTGGTGACGTCGTTCGCGTACCCGTTCGGGGCGTCCAACGCGCTGGCCGAGCAGATCGCGGACGAGTGCGGCTACAACTCGGCGCGCGGGGTCGGCGACGTCAACAATCCGATCCCGCCGACCGATCCGTTCGATCTGCACACGCCGCCGTCGGTGAAGCCCGAGACCACGCTCGCGCAGCTCGAGGGCTACGTCACCGCCGCCGAGCCGGCCGGCCGGTGGGTCCCGATCGTGTTCCACCACGTCTGCGATGGCTGCGCGAGCAACGCGGTCAGCCCGGCCACGCTCGACGCCTTCCTCGGCTGGCTGGAGGCCAACGACAAGGTCGTGCGCACCGTCGACGAGGTGATCGGCGGCGACGTGCAGCCCGGGGTGCCGGCGCCGCCCTCCGGGTCGAACCTCCTGGTCAACCCGTCGCTCGAGGTCGACGCCAACGGCGACGCGGTGCCCGACTGCTGGCAGCGCGGCGGGACCGGCACCAGCACGGCGACCTACACGCTCACCGGCAACGCGCACGACGGCGCGGTCGCCCAGCGGATCGACGTGACCAGCGTGACGGCGGGCGCGGCGCGCCGCCTGGTGTCGAAGCAGGACACCGGGGCGTGCGCGCCGGCGGCGCAGCCGGGCCACCAGTTCCGCGTGTCGGCCTTCTACCTGGCGAACGCGCAGCCGCGGTTCACCGCCTACTACCGCGCCGCCAGCGGAGCGTGGACCTACTGGACGCAGGGCCCGCTCCTGCCGAGCTCGGCCAGCTACGTCGCCGCGTCGTTCGTGACCCCGCCGCTGCCGGCCGGGGCCAGCGCGGTGAGCGTCGGGCTGTCGCTCTACAGCGTCGGCTCGGTCACGATGGATCAGTTCGGGCTCGTCGAGACCGACACGACGCCTCCGACGGCGGCGGTGTCGTCGCCGGCCGCCGGTGCGCACGTCACCGGGATCGCGCCCATCGTCGCCGCCACGAGCGACAACGTCGGCGTGGTGCGCGTGCGGTTCTACCTCGACGGCGTCCAGCTCGGGACGCGGACGGTGATGCCGTTCAAGTGGAACTGGAACACGGCGACGACCACCACGGGGTCGCACACCGTGGCGGTGCAGGCCGAGGACGCGGCCGGCAACGCGACTCGCTCGCCGAACGTGCCGGTCACGGTCGACTGAGAGACCGCCGGTCGAGCGACCCGGGCCGCCGTCAGTCGCAGACCGGCTGACACTCCTCGTTCGTGGAGCCCGCGGTGCACGCACGCCAGAGGTCCATGCGGCCCGTGCAGTGCCACACGCCCGCCGCCCAGTCGGCCGACGGATGGCTGTGGTTCGACGGGTAGCCTCCCGTCTCCGTGTTCGCCGGCTCGTCGCCGTCGCCTGCGCGGCCGACCGGCGGGACCGAGTCTGCTAGGATGCGGCGCACCTAGGCGACCGCCCGGAGGCTCCCAGCATGCTCGGTACGCGCGCTCCACGTCTCGCTCTCGCCGCCCTGGCGGCCCTCCTCGTCACGCCCGCGCTCGGCGCGGGCGCGGCCCGTGCCGGCAAGCACGGCCTGACCGTCGACGACATGCTCGCGATGCAGCGGGTGGAGAGCCCCGCGGTCTCGCCCGACGGCAAGCTGGTCGCGTTCTCGGTGCGCGACACCGACGTCGAGGCCAACCGCGGCCGGTTCGACATCTGGGTGGCCGCGGTCGACGGCAGCTCGACCCGGCCGCTCACGCGGGACCCGGAGAACGACACCAGCCCGGCCTGGTCGCCCGACGGCAGCGCGGTGCTGTTCCTGTCGACCCGCTCGGGGACGTCGCAGGTGTGGCGCATCCCGGTCGGCGGAGGGGAGGCCGAGCAGCTGACCCGCCTGCCGGTCGACGTGAACGGCTTCCTGCCGTTCCCCGACGGAAAGCGCCTCGTGCTGGCCATCGACGTGTGGCCGAACGCGAGGAGCATCAAGGCCTCGGTCGCCCGCGACACCCAGCAGGCGAGCAGCAAGGTCAAGGCGCACATCTACGATCAGCTCCTGTTCCGCCACTGGGACGGCTGGGAGGACGGCAAGTACTCGCACCTGTTCGTGTGGACGCCGCCCTCCCTCGGCGGGAAGGCGGACGACGCCCGCGATCTCACGCCGGGGCAGCTGACCGACTCGCCGACTCACCCGTTCGGCGGCATGGAGGAGGTCAGCGTGGCGCCGGGGGGCAAGAGCGTCGCCTTCGTCGCCCGGGTCGGCGGCCGCTCCATCGCCTGGACCACCAACACCGACGTCTTCGTGGTACCGACCGGCGGAGGCAAGCCGGTCAACATGACGGCCGCCAACCCCAGCTACGACAACAACCCCGCCTTCTCGCCCGACGGCCGCTCGCTCGCGCTCCTGGCCATGCAGCGGGCCGGCTACGAGGCCGACCGGCGGCGCGTCGTCGTGATCGACCTCGCGACCCGGCGGCGCCGCGTGCTCACCGAGCGCTGGGACCGCTCGCCCGGGTCGATCACCTGGTCCGCCGACGGCCGCACGATCTTCACCTCGGCCGACAACACCGGCAACCAGTCGCTGTTCGCCGTCGACGTGGCCAGCGGCAAGCCGTCGGTCATCGTCGAGAAGGGCAACAACGCCGATCCGCGGATCGCGGGCGGCCGGGTCGTGTTCGGCCGCGACACGCTGCGCCAGCCGGTCGAGCTCTACAGCGTGGATCCGTCGGGGCGCGAGCTGCGCCAGATCACGCACCTCAACGACGCGCGGGTCAAGGCGATCGCGTGGGGCGAGTACGAGCAGTTCTCGTTCCGCGGCGCCCGCGGCGACACGGTCTACGGCTACGCGATGAAGCCGGCCGGCTTCGACGGCAAGGGCAAGGTGCCGGTCGCCTTCCTCGTCCACGGCGGGCCCCAGGGCAGCTTCGGCGACCACTTCCACTACCGGTGGAACGCCGAGGCGTTCGCCGGCCACGGCTTCGGCGTGGTGTTCATCGACTTCCACGGCTCGACCGGCTATGGCCAGGCCTTCACCGACGCGATCAACGGCGACTGGGGCGGCGCGCCGTACGAGGACCTGATGCTCGGCCTCGACGCGGCGCTGGCCAGGTACCGCTGGCTCGACGGCAAGCGGGTCGCCGCCGCGGGCGGCTCGTTCGGCGGCTACATGATCAACTGGATCAACGGCAAGACCGATCGCTTCCGCGCCCTGGTCTGCCACGACGGCAACATCGACGAGCGCATGGCCTACTACGCCACCGAGGAGCTGTGGTTCCCCGAGTGGGAGCACGGCGGGACGCCATGGGCCGCGCACCAGACCTATGCCAAGCACAACCCGATCGACCTGGTGAAGAACTGGAAGACGCCGACCCTGGTCATCCACGGCGGCAACGACTTCCGCGTGGTCGAGACCCAGGGCATGGCGACCTTCACCGCCCTGCAGCGCAAGGGCGTGCCCAGCCGGCTGCTCCACTTCCCCGACGAGAACCACTTCGTCCTCAAGCCGCAGAACACCAGGGTCTGGCACCGCGAGGTGCTGGGCTGGATGGACCGCTACACCGGCCACAAGGCCCGCTGACCGGCCGCCTGCCGCCGCGCTGGTACATCCCGGCCGCCGACGTCCGCCAGGACCTCCTGGTCGCCGGCAACGCGCGCACGATCTGCGCGCACAAGGGCGCGGCCTGGTACTGGTCGGTTCGCGCCGGGACGCCCTCGATCGCGATCTCGTCGGGTACTGCGCCGCCAGGCCCTCGTTCCGGGCCCTCATTCATGAGGGGGGGCGACGACATGTCGAGTACTCTCCGCACGTGTATGCAGGTCACCTCCCTCGAACGCGCCGTATCGTCGGGCTGTTGCTCTCGCTCGCGGTGCCGTCGTTCGGCGGATGCGGCGACGACCTCGAGCGGCTGGGCCGCGATGGCGGCGAAGGCGGTGGCGCCGACGCCGGGACCGAGGTCGATGCCTCGGTCGACCCGGATGGCTGTCAGGTGCTCACGCTCGGCCGGCCCGACTTCCAGTTCAACTTCTTCGGCCAGCTGACCGGGCTGCGCTATCCGTTCGAGCCCAGCCTGGGCGGCGGCGCGCCCGATGCGCTGCTCGTCGAGCTCTACGACTCGACGACGGGCGGTCTGCCGCCGCTCGAGACCGGCACCTTCGATCTGTCCGCCCCGCCCGACGACAACCTGGGCACCTGCCAGCACTGCGTGTGGGTCGTCGTGGACGAGGTGCCGGACGGGCCGCTCGGCGCCATCTACTACCAGACCGAGGGTGAGCTGACCCTGACCAGCGTGGTCGACCCGCTGTTCGATCCGGTGTTCGCCGGCAGCACGTCGCGCGTGGTGATGCGGCGGGCCACGGTGGGAGAGGACGGCAGCTCGCAGCTGGTGCCCGACGGCGACTGCGCGGCGGTGAACGGCATCGGCTTCGACACCACGCCCACGCCGGGGCGCGCCTGCCTCAGCGCCGAGGACTGCGGTAACGCGCTCCTCGAGATCTGCGCGCCCGGCGACAACGTGTGCGCGCCGCCCCAGTGCGGCGAGTTCCAGAGCTGCCCCGAGGACGGGCAGGCCTGCGTGACCCAGTACCGCGAGCTCTTCGAGGGCGCGTGCTACACGACCTGCGATCCGGGCGCGGCGGTCCCGCCGGCGCCGTGCGGCGAGGGGCAGCGCTGCGTGCAGCTCGGCGTCGATCCGGCGTTCGGCCTGTGCAAGAGCGAGGGCGACGGCGCGGCCGGCGACGCCTGCGAGGTCGAGGACAACGGCACCTCGTGCGCGGGCGACGCGGTCTGCTCGGCCGAGAGCGGGACCTGCACCGGCACGTGCGACTTCTTCGACGCGGACAGCGGCTGCGCCGACGGAGCCCTGTGCAGCCTGTTCGGCGTGTGCGAGCCGGAGGCGATCGGCGCGCCGGTCGCTCTCGGCGCGACCTGCGGCCCCGAGGCGGCCCTGGCCTCCGGCTGCGCGGGCGACGGCGAGGCCTTCCGCGGCATCTGCTTCGCGTTCGGCCCCGAGGACCCGCTGGTGTGCGAGGAGGCATGCCTGGGCGAGCTCGGCTGCGAGGCGGGCGAGTTCTGCGCGCTGCGCTTCTCGTCCGGGCTCGGCATCTGCAAGCCGCTGCCGGTGTGCGGCGACGGTGAGCTCGGCGAGATCGACGAGGTGTGCGACGACGGCAACGTCATGAGCGGCGACGGGTGCAGCGGCGACTGCCGGACGGTCGAGTACGACGTCATCTGCGCCAGCCTGCCGCAGCTGGGCGCCGACGCGACCGTGGACGGCGACACCGCGAGCGGCCGCGACGGCTTCCAGAGCAGCTGCCAGTTCGGGATCGCGCGCGCCGCGCTGTTCGCGGTCCAGCCGCCCGGCCCCGGACGGCTGCGCCTGCGGGTCAGCTCGCCGACCGACCACACGCTGTCGCTGCGCGCCGACTGCGCCGACCCGGCGAGCGAGCTCGGCTGCGCCGAGCGCGCCCCGGCCGGCGACACCGAGGAGCTCACCGTCCAGGTCACCGACGCCGCGCCCGCGCCGCTGACCGCGATGGTGTCCGCGCTGACCGTCCTCGAGGAGGGCCCCTTCACCCTGACCAGCGAGTTCGTGGCCGAGGACTGCGGCGACGGCATCATCGCGGGGGCCGAGGTGTGCGACGACGGCAACACCGTCAGCGACGACGGCTGCCGCGGCGACTGCCGCGAGATCGAGTACGACGTCTACTGCGCCCAGGCCCCCGCGCTGTCGACCACGGCGCCCGGCACCGGCGACACCACGGGCGGGCCCAGCCTGTACGACGGCAGCTGCGCCAACCCGGCCGGCACCGGACCGGATCGCCTGTATCGCTTCACCGCCCCGAGCGCGGGCCGGCTGCTCCTGCGGCTGCAGCAGGGAGCCAGCGACCTGGCCCTGGCGGTCTACGATGGCTGCGGCGCGCCGGCCGACATGACCGAGCTCGGCTGCTCGAGCGTGGTCGACGTCGAGGAGGTCTCGGTCGATCTCGCGGCCGGGCAGGCGGTCACCGCCGTGGTCGACGGCTTCTCGGCCGACGACCAGGGCCCGTATCGGCTCGACGCGACCTTCACGCCCGATTGAGCGCGGCGGCCCGGCTCACCCGGCCTCGACGATGCCCTGTTCGATGAGCCACGTCACCGCCTCGCGGACCGCCTCGAACGAGGTGTAGCGCGGCGCGTATCCGAGCAGGCGCTCCGCCTTGGCGATGCTGTGGCTGGGGCTGCGGGCGATGTGCTCCCAGGTGGCGGTCGCCTCCTCCTCGCTGGTCTGCGCTGCCTTCCACTCGGGCCAGGGCAGGAACCGGAGCCGCGGCTTCTTCCCGAACCAGGCGTACATCGCCTCGGCATAGCCGCGGAGCGTGACCGCCGCGGGCGAGACCGCATTGAACGCCTCGCCGACCGAGGTGCTCCAGCCGGCGATCGCCTTGCAGAAGACCTGCGCCACGTCGTCGGCGTGGACGTGGTGCACGGTCTCGAGCCCGAAGTTGGGGAGCGCCAGCTCCTCGCCCCTGGCGATGGCGGTGAAGACCGCCGGGTTGAAGTGGCCGGCCGGGTTCAGCGGATTCCACCCCGGGCCCACGATGTGGCCCGGGTGGACCACGGTCGCCGGCAAGCCGTCCCGCCGGGCCGCGTCGAGCAGGTAGGCCTCGATGGCCGCCTTCTGCACGCCGTAGTCGCCGAACGGCGCGCGCGGCGCCGCCTCGGTGGTCGGCACGGCGACGCTGGGCCCGTGCACCCAGATCGTGCCGCAGTGGAGGAAGTGGCCGACCCGCCCCTTCAGCGCCTCTGCCAGGTGTCTCGCGCTCTCGAGCGTGAAGCAGATCATGTCGATGACGATGTCGGGCTCGAGATCGCGCACCTTGCGGCCGAACGTGCCGGCCCGGTCCTCGGCCTCGCGATCGAGGGTCACGGTGCGGACCGCCTTCCACGCGGCGCTGGGCGCATAGGCCTCGCGCTGCCCGCGGCTGATGTTGACGACCTCGAGGCCGGCCTCGACCAGGCGCGGCACCAGGTACGTCCCGACATGGCCGCTGCCGCCGATGATCACCACCCTGGGCATGATTGCTCCTCGCTTGCTCCGCGGGCCCGCCGGGCAGGCGCCGAGCGCGATCATGGCCGATGGCCGGCCCCGGGTCGAGCGCATGCTGTCGACAGCGCGGCGACGGGTCGGCGGACGGGGCAGACTCCACGGTGCGCTGTTCCCTCAGCCTCCACCGGAGCCACCATGACCAAGCTCAGCCCCACCATGCTGTCGTCGTGCCCCGCCGCCGTGCGGACGCCCGGCTATGACCGGAGGCGCGTCACCGCCGGCGTCGTTCACTTCGGCGTCGGCGGCTTTCACCGCGCGCACCAGGCCATGTACCACGACCGCCTCATGAGCGCGGGCGAGGCGCTCGACTGGGGCATCTGCGGGGCCGGCATCATGCCGGCCGACCGGCGCATGAAGGAGGCGCTGGAGGCACAGGGCGGCCTCTACACGCTGGTCGTGAAGCACCCCGACGGGACCTACGAGCCGCGCGTCATCGGCTCCATCACCGAGTACCTGTTCGCCCCCGACGACCCGGACGCGCTCATCGAGAAGCTGGCGGCCGCATCGACCCGCATCGTGTCGCTGACCGTCACCGAGGGCGGATACAACCTCGACAACGTCACCGGCAAGTTCAATCGGGCCAGCCCGGACGTGGTGCACGACCTCGCCCCGGGCGCGGTGCCGCGCACGTCGTTCGGCCTCATCGTCGAGGCGCTGCGCCGCCGGCGCGAGCGCGGGGTGGCCCCCTTCACCATCATGTCGTGCGACAACCTGCAGGGCAACGGACACCTGAGCCGGCACGTGTTCACCACCTTCGCGCGCCTGCGCGATCCCGAGCTGGGTGACTGGATCGAGCGCGCCGTGAAGTTCCCCAATTCGATGGTCGACCGCATCACCCCGGTGACGACCGACGCCGACCGCGCCGAGGTGAGCGAGCGCTTCGGCATCGACGACCGGTGGCCGGTGGTGTGCGAGCCGTTCACGCAGTGGGTGCTCGAGGACCAGTTCTCGCTCGGACGGCCCCCGTACCAGGACGCCGAGGTGCAGATCGTGGCCGACGTGGTGCCGTACGAGCTGATGAAGCTGCGCCTGCTCAACGCCAGCCACCAGGCGCTGTGCTACTTCGCTTATCTGTCGGGATACCGCCTGGTCCACGACGCCGCCCGGGACCCGCTGTTCCGCTCGTTCCTGCTCGGCTACATGGACGAGGAGGGCACGCCGACCCTCGATCCGGTGCCGGGGGTCGATCTCGATCGGTACAAGCAGACGCTCATCGAGCGCTTCTCCAACCCGGAGGTGCGCGACACGGTCGCCCGGCTGTGCGCCGAGAGCTCCGATCGGATCCCGAAGTGGCTGCTTCCGGTGATCCGGCGCCAGCTCGAGACCGGCGGCGAGATGCGGCGCTCGGCCGCGGTGGTGGCCAGCTGGGCGCGCTACGCCGAGGGGGTCGACGAGGCGGGCGAGCCCATCGACGTGGTCGACCGGCTGAGGAGCAGCCTGGTCCCCATCGCGCGGCGGCAGAGGACCGACCCGGACGCGTTCATCGCCAACCGCGAGCTTTTCGGCGACCTGGTCGACAGCCCGCGCTTCGTCGCCGCCTACCGGGCGGCGCTGACCTCGCTGCACGAGCGCGGGGCGCGGGCCACCCTGGAGGCGCTGGTGGCCGCCGCGCCGCGCTGACCGGAGCCATGCGGCCCGGCCCGGCCGGCTCCGTGCTAGTCTGCCGGCCGGCGGAGGGCAGGCATGGGCGGCGCGCTCGCATCGGCATTCCTCGCCGCGCTCGATCGAAGCGCCGGCGAGGTGGAGGAGACGGCGGAGCGCCTCGAGGCGCGCCTGACCGCGCTGGTCGCGGCGGCGCGCGAGAGCTGGCCCGCCATCCCGGTCGACCCCACGCGCTTCGTCGAGCACGCGGCTCGCTGCGTGGGCAAGGATCGCGATCCGCTGGTCGCGCTCGAGGGGCTGCGCGCGGCCGACCTCTGGCTGGCGCACGCCTGCGCCGGCGGCGAGCCGCTCGCGCTGCGCGCGCTCGAGAGCGGGCACCTGGTCGCCGCCGCTCGCGCGCTGGCCCGCTTCGGGGACGCGCGCGGCTTCGTCGCCGACGCGCTGCAGGAGCTGCGCCGGCGCCTGCTGGTCGGCTCGCCGCCGCGGATCGCCGAGTATGCGGGGCAGGGGAGCCTGACGGCCTGGATCAGGGTCGCGGCCGTGCGCGTGGCCATCAACCTGCGCCGTCACGAGGCGCGGCGCGGCGGCGACGCCGGCTGGCAGGACGCCGAGGCGCTGGCCGCGGCCCGGGACCCGGAGCTGGAGTTCGTCAAGGCGCACTACCGCGGCGACTTCTCCGCCGCGCTGCGCGATGCGTTCGACGATCTCACCGCCGATGAGCGCACGATGCTTCGCTTCTATCTCATCGATCGGCTGAACATCGCCGAGATCGGCTCGATCTTCGGAGTCGGGCGGTCGACGGTGGGGCGATGGATCGTGCGCTGCCGCGAGAGGATCCTCGCCTCCATGCGGGACCGCCTCAAGGAACGCCTCCAGCTGACCAGCCAGGAGCTGGACAGCTTGATGGGCGAGATGCGCAGCCAGGTGGACCTCAGCCTGTCGCAGGTGCTGAGGAGCCGAGGACCAACGCCCTGACGTCGGGCCGCGCAGCGAGATCGCGCCCGGCGCGATGACCAGGAAACAGCGTCGCCGGGCGGGACAACCGGCGCCTCCGGCTGTCGATGTGACAGGGGATGAGGAATTCCGCCGCCGTGATGGAGTTTCGCGCGTCCGGCGCCCGTGGAGCGCGCTACATCTACCGCTCGGGCGCGAGATCACAACAGAAGAGAGGGGACGGCGTGACCACGAGACCGCCCGCAAGCGAGAGCTGCCTCACCGACGAGCTCATGGTCCGGCTGGTGGAGGGGCTGCTGGGCGAGAAGGAGCGGCGCGACATGCTCGCGCACGTCGATCTCTGCCCGGGATGCCGGGAGCTGGTCGCGACCGCGGCCGGCGCGATCGACCGCGGCGAGGTGCTCGATGACTCCACCGAGCTGGTGCGCGGCGCGCTGGTCGGGCGCTTCGTGGTCGTCGACCGCGTGGGCGTGGGCGCCACCGCCGAGGTCCACGTGGCCTACGACCCGAAGCTGGATCGCAAGGTCGGCCTCAAGCTCCTCCGTCCCTCGCCGTCGGCGCCGGACTCCTCCCCGCACAGCCTGGAGAAGCGGCTCGTGCGCGAGGCGCAGGCGCTGGCGCGGCTGTCTCATCCCAACGTCGTGCCGGTGTTCGACGTCGGCAGGCACGGTGACCGCGTGTTCGTGGCCATGGAGTACGTCGCGGGCACCACGCTGCGCACCTGGCTGGCCCGGCCGCGAGCGTGGCGCGACGCGCTCGCCATGTTCATCCAGGCCGGGCGCGGCCTGGCCGCGGCTCACGCGGTCGGCATCATCCACCGCGACTTCAAGCCCGAGAACGTCCTCGTCGGGGCCGACGATCGGCCGCGGGTCGCCGATTTCGGCCTGGCGACCGCGAGCGGCGAGGAGGGTGCGTCCGCCGGCAGCGCGACATCGTCGGGCGGCTCGCCCGACATGGCCCTGACCCTGACGCAGACAGGGTCGGTGCTCGGGACGCCGGCCTACATGGCGCCCGAGCAGCTCTGCGGCGACCGGGCCACGGCGGCCAGCGATCAGTTCGCCTTCTGCGTGGCGCTGTACGAGGCGCTGTTCGGCGACCGTCCGTTCGGCGGAGACACGCTGCCTCAGCTCCTGAACGACATCGAGACCGGGCGCGTGCGACCGCCGGCGCGCGGCGGTCGGGTGCCGCGGCGGGTGCACGCGGCGGTGGTGCGCGGGCTCGCGTCCAACCCGGCCAGCCGCTTCCCGTCGATGCAGGCGCTCCTCGCCGCGCTGGCGCCGCATCCCATGCGGCCGCGCGTCGCGGTCGCCATCGCCGTCCCGCTCGCCGTCGCAGTGGCGGCCGCCGGCATGGTCGCGCTGTTCTTCGCCGGCGCGCCGGCTCACGAGGCGGCCTGCCACCGCGGCAGCGAGCGGCTGGCCGGGGTATGGGACGAGGCGCGCAAGCGCGATCTTCGCGACGCGCTCCGCCGGAGCGGCGCGCGCGGCGCCGATGTCACGTGGGCCAGCTTCTCCGCCGTCCTCGACCAGCGGGCCCGCGCATGGGCTGCCATGCAGGACGAGGCGTGCGCGGCGACCCACGTGCGCGGGGAGCAGTCGCCGGCCATCCTCGATCTGCGGACGGCATGCCTGGAGCGCCGACGGCAGGAGATGAGGGAGCTGGTCGACGTCTACATCGACCGGCCGGCGGGCGACAGCGTGGACCGCGCGGTGTCGGCGGCCGACAAGCTCACCTCGGTGTCCGCGTGCGCCGACATCGCAAACCTCCGCGCGGTGGTGCCGCTGCCCGACGATCCGGCGGCGAGGGCGAGGGTCCAGTCGCTGCGCCGGCGCCTGAGCCACCTGCTGGCGCTGCGCGACGCCGGCGCGGCCGACCGCGGTCCCGAGTCGATCGCGACGCTCGCGAAGGAGATCGATCGCGTCGGGTATGCCCCGCTCGCCGCCGAGGTGGCCCAGGCGCGCGCGGTCGAGCTCAGCCTGGCCGGCAAGCCCGACGAGGGCGAGCAGGCGTTCCTCGACGCGGCCCGGCAGGCGGTCCTGGGACGGGACTGGAAGCTGGAGGCCGACATCTGGGTGTCGCTCGTCGCCCACTACGGACGTGTGGGTCGGATCCGGGAAGGGCTCGTCACCAGCCGCGTCGCCGACCTCGCCGTCCTGCGGGCCAACGGCGACGATCTGTTGCGCGGCAGGCTGGCCAACAACATGGGCACGGTCGAGTCGGCCGCCGGTCACGTCGAGGCCGCGCTGCGGCGCTTCGAGGAGGCCGAGGTGCTGTGGAGGAAGCAGGCGGGCACCTCGTTCCGCTACACGACGATCCTGGACAACATCGGGAGCAACCTCGTCGTCCTGGGCCGGACCCGCGAGGCTCGAAACTACCTCGAGCGGGCGCTGGCCATCCAGCGATCGACCCTGCGCCCGGATCATCCCGAGATCGCCAGGACCCTGAGCGCGGTCGGGGATGCGCAGCTGACCCTCGGCAAGCTCCGCGAGGCATCCGCGTCGTTCGCCGCCGCGCTGGCGATTCGCCGGCAAGAGCTCGGCCCCGATCACGTGGAGACCGCCTACAGCCTGATGCAGGTGGCCCAGACCGAGAGCTACCTGGGGCACCACGAGCGCGCCCTCGAGCTCCTGGACCGCGCGATCGCGGTGTGGGAGCGGGATGCGCAGAACATCTACCTGGGCACGCTGTATGTCGTCCTGGCCGACTCGCAGCGGCGGGCCGGCCGCGACGACAAGGCCGAGCTCACGCTCCAGAAGGTCATCGAGCACGACACCAAGGCCGGGAGCCCGGAGCATGCCAACACCGGCCAGGCGCTCATCATGCTCGGGCACATCGACAACGACCGCCACCGGTACGAGCGCGCCCTCGAGCGCTGCCGTCGCGGCATCGACCTCGTCCTGCGCGACGTCGGTCAGGCCACCGGCTCCCAGCTGGACGCCAGCGATTGCATCGGAGAGGCGCTCATCGCCCTGGGAGACGTCGACGGCGCCGTCCGTGCGCTGGAGCGCGCGCTCTCGTCGGGCAATCTCGAGGATCTCGGGCCTGAGTGGTCGGCCGGCGCCCGCTTCCAGCTGGCTCGCGCGCTGTGGTCCACACCGGCGTCGAGACCGCGCGCGCGCGAGCTCGCGAGCTCGACCCTGAAGGAGCTCGCCGCGGGCGAGGGGGACAACCGCGCCCAGCTGGCGAGGATCGAGAAGTGGATCCGGACGCACGGAGACGCTCCGGCCCGGTGAGGGGGGTCGAGATGGCCGGGCACGAGATCCGGCGGCGTCGGCCACCACGCCGGCATGCCCGTGCCGTCGGTGAGACCTGGCCCGTCGATGGCGCCGGGTGATACACAGCGGGCATGGCAGGGCTGGACTCCGCGCTCGCAGCGGTCGCTCACCTTCTTCCCGAGCCGCAGGTCGGCAGGGTCACCGCGATCCAGCCCATCTCGATGGGACTCTCGGGCGCGGCCGTCTATGCGGTGAGCAGCACGCGCGGCGAGCTGGTGCTGCGCGTGAATGCGGCGGGCCATGACGCCTCCCGCTGGGCGCAGCAGCTGCTGGTGCTGCGGCGCGCCGCCGAGCGCGGCGTGGCGCCCGCGGTCGTGCACGTGGACGAGGCGGCGCGCGCGATCGTGTCGCGGCGTGTGGAGGGCGTGCCGCTCCCCGCCGTGCTCGCCGATCCCGGGCAGCGCGCCGCCGCGATCGCCGCCGTCGTGGAACAGCTGCGCGAGCTCCACGCGCTCGACCCGTCCGGCATCGCGGAGGGCGATCCGCTCGCCCACGCGCGCGGCGAGCACGCCGCGCAGCGCGCGCGCCCGGGCTTTCCGGCGTGGGCGGCAGCGCTCGACCCGATCTTCGACGAGATCGAGGCGATCCTGGCGCGCGACCGGCGCCGCGTCGTCAGTCACAACGATCTCAACCCGGGCAACATCCTGTGGGACGGCGCGCGCGCCTGGCTGGTCGACTGGGAGGTCGCCGGGCTCGGGCACCCGTTCTACGACCTGGCCGCCCTGGCCATGTTCCTCCAGCTCGGCGACGCGGCGGTCGATGGCCTGCTCGCGCAGCAGGAGCGGCGGCCGGTCGACGACGCCGAACGCGCCACCTTCGCCGCCCTGCGCCGGCTCGTGGCCCTCCTCTGCGGCCTCCTGTTCGCGAGCCTGGTGCCGGATCTGAGCCTCTTGCCCGCATCCCCGCCGACCCTGGCCGCCTTCTACGCCGAGCTGCGCGCAGGCACGCTCGACCTCCAGGACGCCCGCGGCCGCGGCGCCTTCGCGCTGGCCCTGCTCCACCTCGGCATCTCCGGCGGAGCGGCGCCCTCGGCTGCGGGCGCGTAGGCGACCGCGCCCGCCTTCCCGGCGGCCTCCGGACCGCCGCGTGTCCGTTTCGTTCAAGACCGGTTCGGCGCGCGGTGGCACGGTGGGATCAGAACGACTGGACGAGGGTGACCATGACGAGAACGGACAATGACAGCCGCATCGACTACATCGAGATGAACGTCCGCGACATCGCGCGCGCGAAGGCGTTCTACGGGGGCGCGTTCGGGTGGAAGTTCACCGACTACGGCCCGGGCTACTGCGCGTTCTCCGACGGCCGGCTCGACGGGGGCTTCACCACCGACGGGGCGCCGACGCCCGGCGGTCCGCTGGTGATCCTGTACGCGGACGACCTGGAGGACATGCAGCGCCGGATCGAGGCCGCGGGCGGAGCGATCGTCAAGCCGATCTTTCCCTTCCCGGGCGGACGGCGCTTCCACTTCAAGGACCCCGAGGGCTACGAGCTGGCGGTCTGGTCGAAGAGTTGAGCCCGGGCGCGCCGCGCAAAGCGTGCCGGCGCCCGCGCCACAGGCCATCGCATCGGAGTCCCGCCGGCTCCGCAAGGACGGCGCGCGGCGGGCGGTAACCGGTGTATCGTATTCACCGATGGTCGCCACGCCTCGTATTCCGCTCCGCCTCGTGCTGCTCCTCTGCCTGGCCGGGTGTGGCGGCGTGCAGGAGGGGGGCGGGGCCGACGCCGGAGCGGACGCCGGCGACGACGGTGACGGTGCCGATGCCGGGATGGACGCGAGCGGCGGCGTCGATGCCGGCGATGACGCCGGCGCGGCAGACGCCGATGTGGCCGACGCCGCCTGCCTGCCGCGGGCCATCTTCCTCGGCGGCACCGCCCCCGAGGACCAGGGCTGGACGGTGACCAGCTCGGGCAGCGCCAACGTGAGCACCGCCGGCCCGAGCATCACGACCCTGGAGACCCAGACCATCGGCGGCACCACCGGTTCGCAGCTGCTCATCAGCCTGGCCGACGCGGTCGAGCCGGACCAGCCCTTCGCCGTCGAGCTGGTCATGCAGGTGATGGCGGTCAACACGCACAACTTCCTCGACGGCGCAGCGGTGCTGATGGGCTCGTACAGCGGCGGGTTCGGCAACGGCGACGATCGCGCCGAGATGCTCTACGTCGACGCGGTCGAGATCGGCTGGACCGACGACACCCAGTCGGCCGCGGCGGATGCGATCGATGGCATGTTCCACACCTACGTGCTGGCGGTCGACGCGGCCGGCAACGCCACGGTCAGCCGCGATGATGTGGAGCTGCTGGGTCGGGCCGGCTTCGTCACCAACGGCACGATCGCGTTCGGCGACCAGACCAACGACCCGAACATCGAATCGACCCTGTGGATCCGCTCGGTGACGCTGCTCTGCCCCTGAGCCGGGTCACGAGTCGGCGAGCTCAGTCGCCGGAGAACACGGAGGTCGAGCCTGCCAGCGACACGGTGGCGGCCTTGAACAGGTTGGCCAGCGCCGCGAAGCGCTGAGCGACGGCGCGATCGATCGCCCTGGTGCAGAAGAGGATGAACGTCACGATCGAGCCGCCGAAGTACGAGCCGCCGAAGCCGAACACGCTCCTGATGTGGTGGTCGGCGACGAAGTCCTGTGCGGCGATGACCTTGCGGCCCAGGCGATCGGTCTCCAGGGACGCCTCGGCGACGTAGAACACGCCGCTGGACGAGCCCAGCACCTTGGCCATGATGCCCGTGTCTCCGCGCTCGAGCCAGTCGAGCTTCATGCCGAGCTGCTGCAAGAGGCGCGAGACCATCGGGATGCCGTCCACGAACGCCACCGACACCAGCGGGATCCCGATGTGGCCCTGGGAGCGCCTGCGATCGCACCACGCCTCCTGCCCGCCGAAGGTCCCGATGAGGGAGAGGACCGACGTGGTCGGCTTGAGCTCCGCCAGGATGCCGGCGCGGGTGGCGAGCGCGTGGACGAAGGTCCGATTGGCGGCGGGCAGGGCCTCGAGCGGGACGGTCAGGAAGGCCCTGGCCAGGGCGATCGAGTCCGGGAAGCTCTCGAACAGCTTCCGCGTCACCGCCTGCGCCGCCATGTCCAGATGGTCGGCGGCCGCGACCTCGGGTTCGACCTGCTGCCAGAGCAGCTTGAGGGAAGCCACGTCTGCGTCGGCCAGTGCGGAGATCATCGCTCCTCCAATCGTGCTTCGCCGCCGAACGCGCGCGACCCGAGCACGGCGGCTCTAGCGAGTGCCATCGGCCAGCTCGAGGACGAACGTGGCGCCGAGGCCGAGCCCCTGGCTCTCCGAGTGGAGATAGCCTCCCAGCTCCCTGGCTGCATTCGCGCTGGTGTGCAGGCCGAAGCCGTGCCCGTCAGGCTTGGTCGTGTACCCGTAGCCGAAGATCTTGGCCAGATCCTCGCGGCAGATACCGACCCCGTTGTCGCACACCGAGATGCGCGCCCGCCCGCCACCACTCGACTCTACCCGGATCTCGACGCGGCGATCGCCTTTCATCGCGCGAACCGCGTCGCGGGCGTTGCTGAGGAGGTTGATGACGATCTGCAACACCTTGTGCCGGTCGGTCGAGATGCGCGGATCGTCGGTATTGATGCATGCGAGCTCGATGCCGTGCCGCTCGAAGGAGGGGCGCATGATCTTCGACGCGGCCTCCACGATCTCGGCGATCGCCAGCCGCTCCAGCACCGAGGACGAGCTGCCGTAGGACTGGTACGTGTTCATGACGGTGGTGACGTGGCTGACGAAGTCGCAGAGCGAGTCGGCCTCGCGAGCCAGCTCCCGGTTGAGATCGGTCTGATGGCGGGCGAGCGCCAGGAGATAGGCGGGGACCTTCACCCCTCTCGGGTCCGCGGTCAGGAAGTGCCCGATGTCGTCGCGGCGATCGACCAGCATCGCGGCCGCCTGCGCGGCTCGCTCCGACCTCGACTCGTCGATCCGTTCCCTCAGCGAGACGCTGGCGACGTTGATGCTGTTGAGCACGTTGCCGATGTTGTGCAGGACGCCGGTGGCGACCTCGCTCATGCCGGCGGCCCGGGCCGTGCGGACCAGCTCTGCCTGCAGGGAGGCGAGCTGCGTCTCGGCGCGCTTGCGATCCTCGATCTCCCCTCGCAGCCGGTCGTTCATCTCCTCGACCTCGGCCTGGGACAGCTGGAGCTCGGCGAGCAGGCCCTCCTTCTCGCGGATGCTGTTCTGCCAGTCCTGGATGAGAGCGTGGATGGCGGCCCCCAGCCTGGCGATCTCACCCGAACCGGTGGTGGCGCGACTGGCGAGCTGCGCGAGCTGGAGCGCCCGCCGCAGGTCACCTCGCGTGGCCGCCTCGATGGCCGCCACGAGGTGCAGGACGCTGTCCTCCGCGCCCGCGGAGGGCGAAGCCATGGGTGACGACGGCTCCATGCTCTGTTCCAGATCGGCAGCCCGCCGGCAAAGTTGAGGAGGAATGTGGCCGCGAGGGGGTGATTCCCCATGACCGCCGCAGCGGGTGGACGATCGATCTCACGCCCGGCCATGATGCGAGCGTCAGGAGCTCGTGGAGCCCTTCGTGTATCAGGCCGCGAAGTTCGCGGCGGCGGTGCGGGGCGAGGCCGCGCCGATGACGCCGCCCGAGGACGCGCTCGCGATCATGCGCCTCATCGACGGGCTGTACCGGTCGGCGCGCGAGGGACGCGAGATCCCGATCGGCGATCCGCCGGGCGATCCGCCGTCGCGTCGGGGTCCGCCATGAAGGTGATCGTCTGGAACGAGTACCGGCACGAGCGAGACGACGAGGGCGGCGAGGTGTTTCGCTCGGGCTGCTGCTACCGGCGCGGCCGCGGCCGCAACTTCTACCTCGGCCCCGGCCACGAGACGTTTCCGATCTACCGCGACCCGGCGATCATCCGCATCCTCGCCAACGCGGCGCGCTGGGCCGCCGCACCCCACACGGACGGCGCTCGGCTACAGGTCCTCCACCGGACCGAGCCGCTCGAGCCGCTCGAGGGCGCACCCGGTTCGCGCCCATCGCGCTGACTCGCGCTGCAGCGGCAGCAGATCCGGCCCGCCCGCGGGGCGACCGGCGGCGCCGTGCCGGGCCGGCGCTGTGTTAAACAGGGGGGTGCGTTTCTGGCTCGGGCTGGCGACTGGCCTGCTGCTCGGCGTCGGGCTCGGCTGGTTCGCCGCGTCGCGCATCGGACGAGGGGGCGCGGCCCCGTTCGCCGCGCGCGCCGACGCCGGGCCGGAGGTCGCGCCGCCGCACGCATCGGGCAAGCCGAGGCGGAAGGCCAGGCGCGACCAGCCGGGCGACGACGTGCCGGCGCCGGTGGTGCCGGCGAGCGGGCGCGCCATGACCTGGCGCGGGCCGGCCATCGAGCTGCCGCCGCGCAACATCGACCTGGGCGCCGAGGACTCCAGCCGCCCGCTCGAGGACAGCGAGATCGAGGGCGTCATCGCGCGCTCGTCGGATGCGGTCCTGGGATGCATCCGCGACGCGCTGGCCGGCGCAGATCTGGAAGGGGACGTGAACCTCGACATGCTGGTCACCGGCGACGGCGTGGTCAGCCACGTCCGCGTCGGAGCCGCGCGCTGGCTGTTCGATCACGGGCTGGCCGCCTGCGCGACGGCGGCCGCGCGGCGGATGCGCTTTCCCGCCACCGGCGCCCCGACCGTCGTCAAGGCTCCGTACCACATCGACTGATCGGGCCGGGCAGACCCGGTCCCGCGTCCGTCAGTCGTCCCGGTAGGTACCGCCGACCTGGCCGGTCTGGCGCTCGTCGGCGATGGGCTCGCTGGGGCCGTACGGGTGGCCGCCGAAGCCGTGGCGCATCATGGCGATCGCGCGGGCCCAGGTGCGCCGATCGTCGCGCGACGCGAACAGCTGCATCACCGACTGGGCGATGACCGGGATGGGCACCTCCATGCGCAGCGCGTCCGCCACCAGCCAGTTGACCTCGCCGGTGTCCTCCACGAACGAGGGCACGTCCGCCAGGCCGCCGCGCCCGCGCTCGCCGCAGGCCTCGTGCATGAGCTCGATGAGCCAGCCGCGGATGACCGAGCCGTTCCGCCAGCAGCCGAGCACCGCCTCGATGTCGAGGCGATCGCGGTGGCGCTCGAGCAGGTCGATGCCCTCGCCGATGGCCTGCAGCATGCCGAACTCGATGCCGTTGTGGACCAGCTTGACGAAGTGGCCCGCGCCCGGAGGACCGGCGTGGACGTAGCCGCCCGGGACCGCCAGCTGGCGCAGGATCGGCTCGATGCGCTCGACCGCGCGGCGCTCGCCGCCGGCCATGAAGCAGGCGCCGTGGCGGGCGCCGTCGACGCCGCCGCTGGTGCCGAGGTCGACCAGGTCGAGGCCGCGCTCGGCCAGACGGCGGTGCCGGCGTATCGAGTCGCCCCAGTAGGAGTTGCCGCCGTCGGCGATGACGTCGCCCCGCTCGAGCACGCCGGCCAGCTCGTCGAGGATGGCGTCGACCGGCGGGCCGGCCGGGATGTACACGAACACGGCGCGCGGCGGGGCCAGCGCCGCGCGCAGGTCCTCCAGGCGACGCGCCTCGGCCACGCCGGCCTGGACCAGCTCGGGGCGCAGGCCGCCCGGATCGAACCCGATCACGCCGAGGCCCCGATCGCGCGCCTGCAGGGCCAGCCCGCCGCCCATCCGACCGAGCCCGATGACGCCGAGGTCGCATCTCGCTTCACTCATGGTGTTCCCTCCTCCTGCGCGACGCCGATTGTGCACCGCGCAGCGCTCCGCCGCCGCCCATCCGCGCCCATCCGCGATCCGCGCCCGAAAAAGCAAAGGGCCGAGCCACGAGGCTCGGCCCGGGCGATCGAGGTGCGCCCCGATCTAGCCGGACGTCAGTTGACGCACATGGTCGTCGGATTCTCCTGAGCGTGCGGGCAGTGCGTGGTGGCGTCGGTGAAGGCGGGCACGCCGCTGTGATAGACGCGGCAGTAGGTGGTGTTGCCCATCTGGTCGGCCGGGGTGCCCTCGGTCCACGCGCCGCAAGCGCTCTGGCAGGCCGCCGCATCGGTGTACTGGACGCCGCTGGTGGTGCAGTTCTTGGCGTAGTTGTCGCAGTAGACCTCGCACGCGGTGCCGCACTGGTTGCCGCCGGTCGGGCCGGCATGCGGACAGTGAGTGGCGGGGTCGCCGGTCGCCATGGCCGCGCCCGCGTGGTACTGGCGGCAGCCGAGCGTGTTGCCGGTCTGGCTCGAGCTGTCCATCCCCACGGTCCATGCCTCGGCCGTGCAGTAGCTCATGCACTGGGTCATGTCGGTGTACTGCATGTTGGTGCCCGTGCAGTTCGCGGTGATGCGGGTGCAGTACTCGGTGCACGAGGGGGCCGCGCCGGCATCGCCGCCGGCGCCGGCATCGGCATTGCCGCCGGCATCCGCGCCGCCCGTGTCGTCGTCGTCGCCGCCGCAGGCCGCAGCGGCGCCCAGGGCCAGAACAAACATCGTCGTCCAAGCGATTCTCTTCATACTCAGGCCTCCCTAAGAGCCGGCAAGAAACGGAGCTGGCTCGAGGGGGACGGTAACGGCAATCGGCCGCGAGCGGAAGCTCGTGAGGACACAGGATGATGCGTAGGCTGGGGCACGATTGGGGACGGTGTACGAAACGTGATCAGGCCCTCGCCAGCCGATCTGTCCGCCGCGCGCGGGCGTACCATCCCCGACGTCGTCGCGCCCGGCCTCGACGTCCTGTTCTGCGGGATCAACCCGGGCCTGTGGTCGGCGGCCACCGGGCACCACTTCGCCCGGCCCGGCAACCGGTTCTGGCAGGCGCTCCTGCGCGGCGGCTTCACGCCCCGGCTCCTGGCCGCGGCCGAGCAGACCGAGCTCCTCGCCCTCGGCCTCGGCATCACCAACCTGGTCGCGCGCGCCACCGCCCGCGCCGACGAGCTCGCGGCCGAGGAGCTGGTGGCGGGCGGCCGTCTCCTCGCGCGCAAGGTGCGGCGCCTGGCTCCCGCCTGGGTGGCGGTGCTCGGCGTGACCGCCTATCGCGCGGCGTTCGGCGCGCTCGCCGCGCGCGTCGGCCCGCAGCCGGAGCCGCTCGGCGGCGCGCGCGTGTGGCTCTTGCCCAACCCGAGCGGGCTCAACGCCCACTTCCCGCCCGACCGGCTGGCCGAGGAGTTCGCAGCGCTCCGCCGCGCCGCGCCGTCACGATGATCAGGGAATCAGCCCGACCACGCGGGCCAGGCCCTTCAGGTACGGGACGCCGCGCGTCAGCACCTCGTCCGCGCTCCGGGCCACGGGCCGCCACACGCACAGCGCCGCGGCGATCTCGGGGGGCAGCGCGATGAACGACTCGATGACCAGGTCGCCGTCGAACCCGATCTGCGCCATGGTGCGCAGGATGTCCTCGAAGTCGACGTTGCCGGTGCCGGGCACGCCGCGATCGCTCTCGGACATGTGGACGTAGCTGCAGTGCTTGCCCGCGGTGCGGAAGCCGTTGCCGAAGCCCTTCTCCTCGATGTTCATGTGATAGGTGTCGAGGTGGCAGACCACGTTGGGCTCGCCGATGCGCTCGATCATCGCGACGCACTGCTCGGCGGTGTTGATGAGGTGCGTCTCGTAGCGATTGCACGGCTCGAGGCCGAGCTTCATGCCGAGCTCCTGCGCCCGGCGGGCCACGGGCCTCAGCGCCGCGGCGATGTTGGCGTACTCCTCCTCGACCGGCGGTTTGCCCGACTTCCACCCGAGAGACGAGTAGGTCACGCCGCCCAGGAACGTGCAGCCGAGCGCGTGCGCCACCTCGAGCGCGCGCATGACGAAGCGCTCGCCGCGGTCGGGATAGAGCGCGGCGGCGTCGCCGGGCGGCAGGCAGATGGAGGCCGAGGGCGCGATGCCGTGCTCCTTGAACAGCTTCACCGTGTGCTCGACGTCGATGGCCTCGGGGGTGAGCAGGGGCACCTCGACCAGCTCCAGGCCGTGCCTGGCCGCCTGCGGAATCAGATGCTCGGCAGCGGGCACTGTCCAGGAGCCGGTCCAGAGACAGGAATGCATACCGAATCGGATCATGGCGTCGTCCTCATTGAGAGTTGCGTGGACCTCCGCCGCGCGCCAGAAACGGCGCGAGCAGGAACTTGATGGCCATCACCGCGATGAGGGTCAGGCCCCAGATGGCGAGCGTCAGGTGCTGGCTGAGCCCCAGCAGGTTGAAGCCGGAGGCGATGACCTGGAGCACGACCAGCGCGATCATGAGCCCGCTGATGCGGCCGAACCCGCCGAACGGATCGATGCCGCCGAGGACCGCGGCCAGGATGGTGATGAGCAGGTAG
This sequence comes from Kofleriaceae bacterium, assembly GCA_035262925.1. GTDB lineage: Bacteria > Myxococcota_A > Polyangia > Haliangiales > Haliangiaceae > DATFRY01. The sequence goes on from DATFRY010000426.1 coordinate 24,790, forward strand.
GACTGGGCGTAGCCGGCGCTGGCCGAGTTGAAGCGGGCCATCATCAGGCAGGCGGCGATGAAGCACAGCGCGCCGGACAGGGTGTAGACGCCCACCAGGACCCGCTTGACGTCGATGCCGGAGTATCGAGTGGCCTCGAGGTTGGAGCCGATCATGTAGACGCTGATGCCGAAGGTGGTGCGCGTCAGCCCGAGCGCCACCGCGACGGCGACGGCGGCGAGGATCAGGAACGGCACCGGGATGCCGACGAGCGTGGCGTTGCCCAGCACCTGGAACGCGTCGGGAAAGCCGGACACGACGGTGCCGCGGGTCAGGTCGATGGAGATGCCGTCGACCAGCGACATGAGGCCCAGGGTGACCAGGATCGGGTGGACGCCGGTGTTGGCGATGAGGAGGCCGGCGATGAAGCCGATGAGCGCGCACAGCGCCAGCCCGGCCAGCATGGCCAGGACGACCAGGGCGAGCGCCTCGGCCGCGCCGGTGCCGGGGCCGATCGACGACTTCATGATCCACGCCATGAGCAGCGCGCACTGGTTGGTGGTCGCGATGATCGCCAGGTTGAGCCCGCCCGAGACCAGCGGGATCGCCATCGCGAGCGCCAGCAGGCCCAGCTCGGGCAGCTGGAACATCATCGACTGGGCGGTGCCCGCGGTCAGGAAGCGGCCGGGCAGGAGGATCGAGAACGTGACGACCAGCGCCGCCAGCAGCGCGAGCAGGCCGAAGGTGGCCCCGGGCGAGCCGGCCCGCGCGCGGCGCAGGAGGTCGCCCGGGCCGCGCGCGGCGCCCGGGCCCGGCGCCTCGGTCATGGGGTCCCCTCCAGCCTCGGGGAGGCCGCGCGGGCGGCGCGCCGGCGCGGCCTGGCCGAGATCGCCGTGACCGACGTCGACACCAGGATCACCAGGCCGATGACGATCTGGAAGAAGTAGGGCGACACCCCGACCAGGTTGAGGCCGTTCTGCAGGATGGCGAGCAGCATGATGCCGAGCAGCACGCCGGGCACGGTGCCGATGCCGCCCATGAGGCTGGCGCCGCCGAGCACCGCGGAGGCGAGCACGTTGAGCTCCTGCCCGACCATGGCGTTGGGCACCGACTCGCCGACGCGGTGGGCCTGCACCAGCCCGGCCACGCCGGCCATGAGGCCCAGGTAGCCGTAGGCCAGGAAGTGCATGGCGGCCACGTTCACGCCGAGTCGGCGCGCCGCCTCAGGGTTGCCGCCGAGGGCGTAGAGCTGGCGGCCGGCCGACAGGCGGGACATCAGGAGCCAGGTGACGACCACCGCGCCCAGCATGACCACCAGCGGCAGCGTGATGCGCGTGAGGCCGGCCTCGGTCTCGGTCTCGAAGAACACGACCCGCGTCGCCCACCAGTCGGGGAGCGTGTAGATCGACACGCCGCCGGTGAAGTACATGAGCAGCGCGAAGAAGACGCTCATGGTGGCGATGGTGATGATGATGGACGTGATGCGGAGGTAGTGGATGAGCGCCGCGTTGATGCAGCCGAGCCCGACGCCGATGCCGAGGCCGAACGGGATGCACGCGAGCGCGGGCCAGCCGTACCGGGTGGCGACCAGCGCGGTGGCGTACTGGGCGACCGAGGCGGTCGCGGCGAAGGAGATGTCGATCCCGCCCGAGACCAGCACCACGAACAGGCCGACCGCGAAGATGGCGGTGACCGAGTAGCTCTCGACCAGGTCGACCGCGTTCTGCAGGGTCAGGAACGACGGCGCCAGCACGCCCCAGACGACGCACATGAGCGCGACCAGGCCGGCCAGGTAGACCTCGTTGCGGCCGCGGACGCGGCGCAGGAGGTCACGCATCACCGGCGCGTCAGGCATAGATCCGATCCTCGAGCTCCTGCTCGGAGACCGCGCCCGGCCGGATCTCGCCGACGATCCGGCCCTCGCGCATGTGGAGCACGCGATCGCAGTTGTAGAACACCTCGGGGATCTCGTCGGAGATGAGCAGGATGCCCACGCCGCGCGCGGCCAGGGCGTGGACGATCTCGTAGATGCCCTGCTTGTTGCCGATGTCCACGCCGACGGTGGGCGAGTCGAGCAGGAGGACCACCGGCTCGGTGGCCAGCCACTTGGCCAGCACCACGCGCTGCTGGTTGCCGCCCGACAGCTGCCCCACCGGGTTGTCCAGCCCGGGGATCTTGATCCTGAGCCGCTCGACCGCGGCGGCGGCCGCCGCGCGCCGCACGCCGGGCTCGATCCACCCGAGGCGGTTGGCGAGCCGCCGCATCACCGCGAGGACGAGGTTGTCCTGCACCGACTGGCGCATGTTGAGGCCGAGCCTGAGCCGATCGTCGGACACGTAGGCGACGCCGGCGCGGATGGCCTCCCGGTTCGATCCGAGGGGGAAGGGGCGGCCGTCCACGCGGATCTCGCCGCGGTCGGGGCGCGTCATGCCGAACAGCGACAGCGCCAGCTCGGTGCGACCCGCCCCGAGCAGGCCGGTCAGCCCGAGCACCTCGCCTCGCCGCAGGACGAACGAGACGTCGTCGTACTCGCCCGCGCGCCCGAGGCCCTTCACCTCGAGCACCGGCGGCGCCGACGACGGGTCGCGGGCGACCACGCGGTGCTCGATGGTGAGGCCGGTCATGAGCTCGGTGAGGCGCGCCCCGCTCACCTCGGCCACCGGGTAGGTGCCCACCTTGCGCCCGTCGCGCAGGACGGTGACCCGCTGGGCGATCTCGATGACCTCGTCGAGCCGGTGGCTGACGAACACGACGGTGACGTTGTCGGCCACCAGCCGGGCCACGATGCCGAGCAGCGAGCTCACCTCGGTGCGGGTCAGCGAGGACGTGGGCTCGTCCATGAACAGGAGGCGCGCCCGCGCGGCGAGCCCGCGGCAGATCGCCACCACCTGGCGCGCCGCGATCGGCAGCCCGGCGACCGGCGCGTCGAGCGGGAGGTCGAACCCGAGCCGCTCCAGCAGCCCGGCGGCGATCCGCCGCATGCGGGCGCGGCGCACCGGTCGCAACAGGCCGCCCAGGCTCTCGTCGATGGCGATGTTCTCGGCCACGCTGAGGTTGGGGAACAGCGACAGGTCCTGGAAGATGACCTGGATGCCGAGCGACACGGCGCGCGCCGGGGTCAGGCCGGCGACCGGATGGCCATCGATCTCGATGCGGCTGCCCGGGTCGGGCGCGTGGACGCCGGCCACCAGCTTGATGAGGGTCGACTTCCCGCAGCCGTTCTCGCCGACCAGGCAGTGCACCTCGCCCGGCATGAGCTCCCAGTCGACGTCGTCGAGCGCCCGGACGCCGCCGAAGCGCTTCGAGACGTGAGCCAGCCGCAGGAGCGGACGCGCCGCCGGCGACGACTCGGCCATGGCTTCGCCCCCGCCCGTCACAGCCCCATCTCGACCAGCTTGTCGATGGTCGACTTGTTGATGGTCTCCAGCTTCGAGCCCAGGATGCTGCGCTGCCTGGCGTCGACCTTGACCTTGCCGAGGCCGGGGATGTCCATGCCGTCCTTCGGCTGCTGCCCCTTGGCCAGCATCGCGCCGATGCGGACGATCACCTCGCCGGCCAGCATCGGGTTCCAGATGAAGCCCTCGGAGATGGCGCCCGACTTGACGAACTTGGCGCCCTGGCCGGGCGAGAACGACCCCACGACGAAGACCTTGCCGATCTTGCCCCGCTCGTCGACGGCGCGGGCCGCGCCGATCGGCCCCTGCGACCCGAAGGCGAGCACGCCCTTCAGGTCGGGGTTGGCGCGCATCATGTCGAGCGCGGTCTTGTAGGACTCGTCGACGCTCTCCGCCACGCCGAAGCGATCGCCGACCATCTTCATCTTGGGGTACTTCTGCTTCTGCAGGGCGATGGCGGCGTCGGCCCACTTGTTGTGCAGCGGCACCGTCAGCGAGCCGACGTAGACGATGTACTTGCCCTCGCCGCCCATGACCTTGGCCAGGGAGTCCATGTGGCGCTCGCCGAAGCCCTGCGCGGTGGTGAGCTCGATGTTCCAGTCGTTGAACTGCTGGTCGGGGCTCTCGTGGGTGATGACCTTGATGCCGGCCGCGTGGGCCCGCTTGAACACCGGCTCCAGCGCCTTGGCGTCGTTGGGCACCACCGCGATGACGTCGACCTTGCGCGCGATGAGGTCCTCGACGGCGCGGACCTGCTGGGCGGCGTCGGCCTGGGTGGGGCCGATCATCCAGGCGTCGGCCCCCACGGTCGGGGCGGCCTTCTTGATGCCGACCTCCATGGCGTTGAACCAGGGGATGCCGCCGATCTTCACCACCACGCCGATCTGCGGCTTCTTCTGGGCGAGCGCGGGTATCGCGGCCAGGGCGAGGCCCGCCAGCACGACGGAGACGTTCCGAACGACACTGCGCCGGGTGATGCTCATGTGGTCCTCCTCGAAGTGGGTCAGGAGACCGTCCCGCGCGAGCGAGCGGGGGTCCGGTTGCGTCGTGCCGGCCTGCCTGTCGCGCAGGCCGCCGTGGAATCTCGCAGGACGAGCGCGCAGGGCAGCTGCACGCGCACCGATCGGGTGGCGTCGCCGGCCAGCCGCTCGCGCAGCCGGCTCCACGCCGCTCTCGCCATGTCGGCCATCGGCTGGCGAACCGCGGTGATCGCGGGTCGCACCACCTCCATCCAGTCGTCGTCGTCGAAGCCGACCAGCGAGATGTGCTGCGGGACGCGCAGGCCGCGGCGCGAGAGCGCCTTCAGTGCCGCCAGGGTGGCGGTGTTGGTGAGCGCAACGATCGCGGTCGGGGCGGGCGCGCGCGCGAGCCGCGCGAACAGCGCCTCCGCCGCCGCCTCGAGGTTGGCGCCGACCTCGATCACCTCGGGCGCGCCGCCGCGGCCCCGGGAGGCGAACGCGGCCCGCGCGCCGGCCACCCGCTGGCGCACGTTGCTGAGCGCGAGCGTCGAGGCGGCCACCAGGACGCGCCGGTGTCCGAGGGCCAGGACGTGCGCCGTCGCCTGGCCGCCCGCGCCCGCGTTGTCGACCCCGACCGCGTCGACCGGGCACCGCCGGTCGAACCGGTCGGCCACCACGACGGGGATCGTCGTCCCGGCCAGCACCGCGCGCGACCGGAACCGGTCCTCGCAGGGGATGACGATGAGCCCGGCCGGCTTCCAGGCGGTGAGGGCGCGCAGCTCGGCCGCCTCCATCGCGCCGCCCTGGCCCGAGCTGGCGACCAGCACCCGGTAGCCGTCGGCCCTGACCAGGCCCTCGACCAGGCCGACGAAGCTGGCGAAGAACCGGTTGGTGAGATCGGGGACCAGGACGCCGACCACCGTCGACTGGCTGCTGCGCAGGTGCGAGGCGGCCACGTCGGTGACGTAGCCCAGCCTGGCGACCGCCGCGTGCACCCGGGCCGCCAGCGCCGGCACGACGGCCCGCCGCCCGGTCAGCACGTTGGACACCGTGCCGGCGGAGACGCCGGCTCGAGCGGCGACGTCGTGGATGTTCGGGCGGCGCGCGCGCCGCCCCTTGCCGGTGGGGGCCATGGTCGGCCTTAAATCGATTTACGCGAGGGACGGTACTGCACCCCCTCGCGCGAGGCAAGGCCCGCGATCCGGCGGGGCGGGGCCGGGCCCGTGCCTCAGGGCGTGGCCGACAGGCTGCTCTGCAGCCAGGCGCGGGCGGCCTGCCACTCGCGCTCGACCGTCTTGCGCGAGACGCCCAGCACGGCGGCGATCTCGTCGGGCGAGAGGCCGGCGAAGAAGCGCAGCTCCGCGACCCGGCTCTTGCGCGCGTCGATGGCCGCGAGCCTGGTCAGCGCGGCGTCGAGATCGAGCAGGTCGACGTCGGCCGGCACCGTCACGGCGGCGTCGTCGCCGAGGGTGACGCGCGACCAGCGGCCGGAGCGCTTGCCCACCCGGCGCGCGCGCCCGCGGTCGACCAGGATGCGGCGCATCATCTGGGCCGCCATGCCGAAGAAGTGAGATCGGTTGTGCCAGGGCGACCGCTGGTCGACCAGCCGGAGGTAGGCCTCGTGCACGAGGGCCGCCGGCTGGAACGCTGCGCCCTGCTCGCGGCGCAGGTAGGCGGCCGCCAGCCGCTCGAGCTCGGGGTAGATGGCGGCGAACAGGCGGTCCCGCGCATCGAGATCGCCATCGCTCCAGGCCTGGAGCAGCTGCGTCACTTCGTCCTGCGAAGTGCTCAAGCCTCCCCTCTCCTCCACATGGTTCGCCCCGGCGGCCCGTCGGTCAAGCGTGAGACTCGGCGCGAGCGACCAGCCCGGCGGCGTCCGATCAAGGAGGCGGTGCATGAGCACCCGGCGCTCGATCGGTTTCCCAGCGATCCCGGGCAGAAGCTGCGCTCGCGCGCTCATGTCCCATGGGGTCGCGCGCGCGGCCGCGCCGACACCTCCACGGTCGTCACGGTGCGATCAGGCGGACGAGCAGGGCGTCGTGGTCGCTCCGCTCCATCGGGATGAGCTCGGTCGACTCGTACGTGAAGTCGTCGGTGGCCATGACGTGCTGGACCTGAGTGTCGCCCT
>DATFRY010000427.1:0-9803 GCA_035262925.1 Kofleriaceae bacterium
TTCTTCACCCCCGAGACCAAGGCCCACGCCGACGAGCTGGTCAAGAACCTCCTCGTGGCCATGGGGCAGCGCCTCGACGGCCTCACCTGGATGAGCGCCGCGACCAAGGTCAAGGCCAAGGAGAAGCTGGCCAGCTACAACCCGAAGATCGGCTATCCCAGGAAGTGGCGCGACTACTCGGCGCTCCAGGTCGTGGCCGGCGACGTGGTGGGCAACGCGCAGCGCGCGGCGGCGTTCGACTACAACCGCCGCCTGGCCCGTCTGGACCAGCCGGTCGACCGCGACGAGTGGAACATGCTGCCGATGACGGTCAACGCCTACTACAACCCGGGCCTGAACGAGATCGTGTTCCCGGCGGCCATCCTGCAGCCGCCGTTCTTCGACCCGAAGGCCGACGACGCGGTCAACTACGGCGGCATCGGCGCGGTCATCGGCCACGAGATCAGCCACGGCTTCGACGATCAGGGGAGCCAGTACGACGCCAAGGGCACGCTGGCCAACTGGTGGACCAAGGGCGACGCGTCGAAGTTCAAGGCGGCGACCAGGAAGCTGGGCGCGCAGTACAACGGCTACTGCCCGTTCCCGGCCGCCGACGGCAAGGCGGCGCAGTGCGTGAACGGCAAGCTGACCATGGGCGAGAACATCGCCGACCTGGCCGGCCTCACGATCGCGTACACGGCCTACAAGGTGTCGCTCGGCGGCAAGGAGGCCCCGGTGATCGACGGCCTCAGCGGGGACCAGCGCTTCTTCCTCGGCTGGGCCCAGATCTGGCGCCGCCTCTACCGCGACCAGGAGCTGTCCAACCGGCTGGTGACCGATTCGCACAGCCCGTCCGAGTTCCGCGCCGCGGTCGTGCGCAACCTCGACCCCTGGTACGACGCCTACCAGCCCAAGGCCGAGGACGCGCTGTTCCTGGCCCCGGACAAGCGGGTCCGGATCTGGTGATCGGCGGCCGCCCGATTCCGTGCTCGCACGGCGAGCTCGTCGGCGGGCCGGGAACGTGCCGTCGGTCGGCCCTTCGGCCCGCTCTCCGGTAGGGCGGCGACGTCGGCCGCGCGCGTCGCGGCGACGTCGGCCGCGCGCGCCGCGTGCCACGTCACCAGGAACGGCGCCACCAGGATCATGACGCCGGCCGACGCCGTGAGCGCGGCGCCGGCCCGCGCGCCGGCGAAGCGGCCCAGCCAGGCGATGCCCACGCCGGCCAGCGTCGCCAGGACCAGGGCCGAGAGCGCGCCGGCCTGACCGGCGACGCCCACCGCGTCGGCCGCGGCCGCGCTGGCCAGGAGGAGCAGCAGCCAGCGCGAGCGCCGCTCGGCCAGCAGCCAGAGCGCGCCGGCCACCGCCGCGAGCATCCCCAGCGCGCCGATCTCGTCGAGCGCGGCCGCGGCCGAGCGCATGGCCGCGCCGGCGGCGTCGGCCGGGAGCCCGATGGGCGGCCCCAGCACGTGCTCGCCCAGCGACGCGAGGTCGCGCGGGTGGTCGCGGTCCGCGGCCCAGGCCCGCCCGGTGGCGGAGCGGACCGGCAGGTAGAGCTGGAGCGCGGCGGCGACCGCGATCACCACCAGCGGCGCGGCGAGCGGCCAGCGCGCACCGCGGCGCAGCCGGATCCACAGGAGCGCCGCGAGCGGCAGCGGGACGAGCAGCCGGTAGCCGGGATGGGCGCCGAGCCCGAGCCCGACCAGCAGCGCCAGCAGCATCCCGGTGCCGGCGTCGCCGCCGCGCGCGACTCGATCGAAGAGGAGGAGCGTGGCGGCCAGGAGCGCCACGGTCGGCGCGATGGCGCCGGCGTGGGTGGCCTGGCGCGCGAACCCGACGGTGACGCCGACCATGAGCGCGGCGACCATCCCGCCGATCACCGCCGCGCTGCTCTGGCCGCGCGCACCGGCCGCCGCCGCGACGAGGCGCGCGGTCCACAGCATCGCCGCGGCCGCGCACGCCGCGGCGAGCAGGTGCACGCGAAACCCGATCTCGCCCACCGGGACCAGCGTGGCCAGCTTGGCCAGCATCACGACGAGCGGGAACCCGGTGGCGTGCGGCGACCCGAGCAGGAAACCGGCCGCGCCGAGCTCGGTCGACTCGGCCCCGGACGGACCGGGCGGGACCAGGAGCGCGTAGCCAGCGAACCCCGCCAGCGCCACCGCGCGCGGGCCCCAGTCCCGGAGCCGGTTCACCGCTCGACGTTACACCCGTGGTCAAGTCTCCTTCCGTCCTCTCCCCCCTCCCCTCTGGACTCGCACGGCTTCCGCGTCACGACAGCTTCCTGACGGACGACCAGTCGGAGACGCGCGGTGCGATCGGCACGCGCGCAGTGGTCGGTGAGCGGGCGCGGCGCCGGGCCGAAGCGCCGTCCCCGCCGGTGAGCTCGCCCCCGGCGGCGAGCTGCCGCACGTCGTCCATGCTGCAAAAGGGACGTGGTTCTCGTCCGACCGGTCGGCCCCCTGGACGTCAGGGCGGCGTCGCGCCGCCGTCGATGATGTGGCGCGCGCGGCGTGCTTGTCGCGGTGCTGGACGCCGAACGGGGCCGGCTCGTGCCTGCGCCTGGGTGATGATACGGTCCTGTCATGGAGGTGTTTCGCGGCCATCGCAGCATCGGGCGCCGTCTGCGCGCCCCGGCGGTGGCGATCGGAAACTTCGACGGCGTGCACCGCGGGCATCTGGCCCTGCTCGAGCGCGCGCGCGAGCGGGCCGCGGCCCTGGGCGGCGAGTCGGCGGCCCTCACGTTCGAGCCGCATCCGGCGCTGGTCCTCGCGCCGCAGCTGGCCCCGCGCCTCATCACCACGAGCGAGCGCAAGCTCGAGCTCCTGGCCGCCGCCGGCGTCGAGGTGTGCGTGGTCGAGCCGTTCGATCGCGAGCTGGCGAAACTCTCGCCCGAGCAGTTCGCGCGCTCGGTCCTGAGCGACGCGATCGGCGCGCGCAGCGTGGTGGTCGGCTTCGACTTCACCTTCGGCCACCGCCGCGCCGGCACCACGGCGCTGCTCGGCAATCTGGGCGAGAGCCTCGGCTTCGAGGTCGACGTCGTGGAGGCGTTCACGGTCGACGGGCTGGTCGCGTCCAGCACGCGGGTGCGGAGCTTCGTCACCGAGGGCAACATGGCCGGCGCGCGCCTCCTGCTCGGCCGCGACTTCGAGGTGTGCGGCCGGGTCGTGCGCGGCGCCGGCCGCGGGCGCGGGCTCGGCATCCCGACCGCCAACATCGCGCCCGACACGCCGCTCTTGCCCGCGTCCGGCATCTACGCGGTGTGGCTCGAGCTCCTGCCCGAGGGGCCGGACGGGCCGGCGCGCGGCGCCGTCGGTCCGCGCCTGCCCGGGGCGGCCAGCCTGGGTACCAATCCCACCTTCCACATCGGCGGCGAGCTCACCCTCGAGGTGCACGTTCTCGATTTCGATGGCGATCTCTACGACCGGCGGGTGCGGGTCGCGTTCGTGGAGCGCCTTCGCGACGAGCGCCGCTTCCCCGGGGCCGACGAGCTCCTCGATCAGATCCGCCGCGACGTGGCCGATACACGCCGCATCCTGGCCGCAGGCCCGCCGGCTGCGCCCTCCTCCGACGGGGACGCATGATCGCGACAGGGCCGCGCGTTATACCGTAGTTGACCGTCGACAACGCGCTCAGCCCGAGAGGCGACCATGACTCTACGCGAACCAGCTCTTCACGGCGCCATCACGGCGCTGGTCACGCCGATGCGCAGCGGCCAGGTGGACGGCGCGGCGCTCGGCCGCCTGGTCGAGGACCAGATCGCGGCAGGCATTCACGGCCTGGTCGCGGTCGGCACCACCGGCGAGTCGGCCACCTTGACCGTGCGCGAGCACGTCGAGGTGATCCGCCGCGTCGTCGATGTCGCGCAGAAGCGGGTCCCGGTGATCGCCGGCGCCGGCGCGAACTCGACCGCCGAGGCGATCGAGCTCAGCAAGGCCAGCGAGGAGGCGGGGGCCGACGCCCTTCTCCACGTGACTCCCTACTACAACAAGCCGCCCCAGGAGGGCCTCTACCGCCACTACGCGGCCATCGCGCGCGCGAGCCGGCTGCCCATCGTGCTCTACAACGTGCCGACGCGGACGGGCTGCGACCTCCTGCCCGAGACGGTGGAGCGCCTGGCCGAGATCGAGAGCATCGTCGCCATCAAGGAGGCCAGCGACGTGAAGCGCGCGGGCGTTCTCCTGTCCGCGGTGGGCGATCGCATCTCGGTGCTGGCCGGCGACGACGTCATCGCGCTGCCGATCATGGCGCTGGGCGGACGCGGCGTCGTCTCGGTCGCGTCCAACGTGGTGCCCGGCCACCTGGCGGCCATGTGCGACGCGGCCGAGCGCCTCGACCTGGTCCGCGCCCGCGAGATCCACTTCGAGCTCCTGCCGCTGTTCGGCCTGCTGTTCGCCGAGCCCAACCCGATCCCGACCAAGGCCGCGCTCGAGATGATGAGCCACGGGACCATGACCGAGGAGGCGCGGCTGCCGCTGGTGCCGTGCTCGCCGGCGCTGCGTGCGCGGCTCGGCGACTACCTGCGCGCGAAGGGCCTCCTTTGATCAAGCTGGCGGTGCTGGGCCCGAGCGGGCGCATGGGCCGCCGGGTCATCGAGCTGGCGGCGGTCAAGGAAGGCGTCCAGGTCCACTCCGCCATCGATCGGTCGGACAGCCCGCTCATCGGCCAGGTGCTGGACGACGGGGTCGTGGTGACGTCGAATCTGGAGACCGGGCTGGCCGGCTGCGCCGCCTACGTCGACTTCACCACGCCGGAGTCGACCGCGGCGGCGGCGCGGGCCGCCCGCCACACAAGGGTCGCCGCGGTGGTCGGCACCACCGGCCTGGGCCCCGCCGCGCTGGCGGAGCTGGACCGGCTGGCCGAGACCGCGCCGGTCCTGGTCGCCGCCAACTTCTCGCTCGGCGTCAACCTGCTCCTGGTGCTGGCCGAGAGCGCGGCGCGCGCGCTCGGGCCGGACTTCGACTTCGAGGTGGTGGAGCTGCACCACCGCCACAAGCGCGACGCGCCGTCGGGCACCGCGCTGGCCCTGGCGCGCGCCCTGGCCGCCGGGCGCGATCAGAGCCTGGACGAGGTGCTGTGCACGGCGCGGTCCGGCGACGTCGGCGAGCGCGGGCCGGGCGAGATCGGCGTCTTCGGACTGCGCGGCGGTGAGACCATCGGCGAGCACACCGCCTATCTCATCGGCGACAGCGAGCGCATCGAGATCTCCCACCGCGCCGCCTCGCGCGACCTCTTCGCCGCGGGCGCCCTGCGCGCGGCGACGTGGCTGGCCGGCCGGCCGCCCGGCCACTACAGGATGCGCGACGTGCTCGGCCTGTAGCCTCACGGCTCGCCGGTGTCGAATCCGACAGGCGAACGATGGGTCGGACGGAGGGCAGACGACGCCGGCGGTATCGGGTGAAGGCGAGGGGCAGGCGGGTCAGTGCTTTTTCTTCCGCGGCGCGGGCGCCGGCGCGGTCGATGCGCGCACGACCAGCTTCACCTCGAGCAGCTCCTTGCGCGGCTCGCCGGGCTCGAAGATGAGCCTGGCGGCGCGGCGCCCCTTCTCCGCGATCGGCTGCGCGATGGTGGTCAGCGGCGGATCCGCGGCGGCGGCGTCGGGGATGTCGTCGAAGCCGATCACGGACAGGTCCTCGGGCACGCGCAGCCCGCGCGCGCGCGCGGCGTCGATCGCGGCCATGGCCAGGATGTCCGACATGGCCGCGATGGCGGTGATGCCCGGCACCCGCTCGAGAAGCTGGCTGACGTACGGCAGCGCGCCGCGGCGATCGTTGGGCGCCACCATGATCGGCAGGCCCTCGAGCGAGACGCCGTGCTCGGCCAGCGCGGCCAGGTAGCCGCTCAGTCGATCGCGCTCGACCTTGCAGGCGCACGCGGCGATGAGCTCGGCGTCCACCCATCCGAAGCGGCTGTCGCCGTGCGGCTCCATCGACAGAAAGCCGATCTTGCGGTGGCCGAGCTCGAGCAGGTGACTCGCGGCGAGGTGGGCGCCGCGCTCGTCCTCGACCAGGATCGAGCTGGTGCCCGGCCCGGCGTCGAGATCGATCGACACGAACGGGAGGTTGCGGCGGCGCGCGAGCTCGATGAGCCGGTCGCCGTCCTCCAGGCAGTAGACGATGAAGCCGTCGACCAGCGCGGTCTGCACGCTCCAGGCGGCGCTCTCGCGGCTCGCGCCGGGGACCAGCGACATGCCGGCGCCGTGCTCGTCGCACACCTCGGCGATCCCGGCGGTCAGGAGGCGCGCGAACGGGTCCTCGAAGAAGTAGGCCATCTCGTTCGCGCTGACGAAGCCGATGGCGTTCACCTTGCCGGCGCGCAGCAGGCGTCCCTTCGGATCGGGCCCGCCGTAGCCGAGCCGGCGAGCCGAGCGCTCGACGCGCTCGCGCACCTCGTCGCGTACGAGGTGGGGGCGGTTGAAGACGTTGGACGCCGTCCCCTGAGACACTCCCGCCGCCTTCGCCACGTCGGCGAGCCGAACGACTCGCTTCATGATCTCGAGTCTATTGGGGATTTTGAATCGGTTCAAGCCCGTTCTTGACAGGGCACTGGCACCGCGGCACATACGCATTTGAACCGATTCAACGCATCCCATGGAGACCGGTTCAAACACACCGCGAACACGGAGATTGCTCATGCACAACATGGCCATTGCCAGCTCGCTCCTTTCGGCCAGCGCCGACCGCCCGCGCATCCACCCGCGCGATCTGGAGCTCGGCTACGCCGGTCCTCGACACAGCCTCAAGGACGCCGCCCGCGTCGTCGCGGCCCTCGGCGGCGTCGTGCTGTACGCGGGCCTGCTCGCCTTCGCGTGGCAGTGACACCGCGCCTGCTGACCGCGCGTCGTACGGGGACGCCGGCTGAATCGCCGGCACCGCCGTGACGGCACGCCGCGCGCCGCCCGCGTGGGTGCCGTCGGAGCCGCGGGCGCGGTCAGCCGGTGGGCGGCTCGTCGCGCTCCTCGAAGGAGGCGGCGCGGTCGCCGAGCTGCTCGACGAGCTCGAGGAGCTCGGGGCGCGAGCGGTCGCGGGCCTGGCCTGCCGTGCGCCGTACGTCGCCGACGAGCTCGCGCATGCGGGCGCGCAGCGCGGAGACGCCGATGTGGAGGATCATGATCTCGGCGTCCTTGATGCCGAGCTCGGCGGACAGCTCGCGCAGCTGCTGATCGCGGTGCGCGGCCCAGGCCGACGGCGCGCGCTCGGCCGCGTCGCGCGCCACCTGCCGCTCCAGCTCGGCGAGCCCGCCCTCGACCTGCTGGATGAGGTTGCGCCCCGACTCGACCTCGAGCTCGAAGCGGGCCAGCTTGCGCGCCACGTCGCGCCCGATGGTCGCGGCCGCGGCGGCCGCCGCCGTCTGCGCCTCGCCGTTGCCATCGCGGCGCTCGCGCAGCTGCGATCGCTCGGCGCGCATCGCCTCGAGGGCGGTCTCCGCGTCCTGCCAGCCGCGCCGCGCGCGCGCCAGCTCGGCCTCGAGATCGGCCACACGCGCGAGGTCCGCGCCGTCGGGTGACGGCGGCGTGGCCGGCCGCGCCGGCTCGCTGCGCGCCGGCTCGCCGCGCCCCGGTTCGCCGCGCGCCGCGTCGGCCTCGCGCGCGAGGCGCAGCAGCTTGCCCTCCGCGGTGGAGGCGCGGGTCCGCCACTCGCGCAGCTCGGCGTCGAGGCGCTCCGCCCGCGCCTCGCCGCGCTGGCGGCCGGACGACTCGGTCTGCGCCTGCCCCGCCGCCTGCTCCAGCTCGGAGCGCAGCTCCTCGGCGTAGGCCTCGCCCTCCTCGACGGCGATCTCGAGGGAGCGGACCGCGTCGCGGTGGGCCGCCAGCGCCTCGGCGATCTGCTCGCTCGCGCTCGGCCCGCTCGCGGGCCTCGACTCCACCATGTCCGCCGTCTCGACCAGCTGTCGCCGCAGGTCGTCGACCTCCGCGCGAAGCTCGTCGGCCTGCGCCCGCGACCGGTCGGCCTGCGCCCGCGACTCGTCGGCCTGCGCCCGCCGCTCGTCGGCATGCGCCTGCGCGCGCGCGCGGTCGGCGATCGCGGTCTCCAGCCGGAGGCGCAGCTCGTGCACCAGCAGCGCGTCGCCCGCCGCGTCGGCCGTCGCCATGTCCGTGGCCGCCGCCGGCAGGTCCGCGCCCGTCTGGGCCGCCTCGACCGCCGCATCGAACGCACCCACCGCACCGGCCGCAGGCGGCGCACCCGCCGCACCAGGCCCACCCGCGGCGCCCGGCACACCCGGCGCATCGCCCGCACCTGGCCACGCCGGCGCGCTCGCCCCGCCCGACCACCCCGGCGCACCGCCCGCGCCCGGCAGGCCCGGCGCATCGCCCGCACCTGGCCACCCCGGCGCGCTCGCCCCGCCCGACCAGCCCGGCGCGCCGCCCGCGCCCGGCACAGCCGGCGCATCGCCCGCGCCTGGCGCAACCAGCACAGCCCCGCCGGCCGCGCCCGGCAGACCCGGCGCGGCCTCGCCGCTCGCCTGCCGTGCGCCGGCCGCGATCGCCACGGCCTCCACGCCGTCGCGCTCCGGAACCTGCACGACCGTGTAGCCGCGCACGCGCCGCGCCGGGCCGCCGCACACCGCGACATAGTCGCTCGGCTCCGGCTCGCCGCCCGACAGCTCCATGAGCGAGGTGTCGAGGTTGGTCTCGACCAGCGGGTCGTCGCCGCCGGCGGACGACCCGGCGTACTCGACCAGGCTGAAGCCGACGAACGGCGCCTGCGCCACCATGCGCACCGGCGCGAACAGCCGCTCGAGCCGCTCGCGGAACTCGTAGAACGACGCCCCGCCCGGCGAGCCGCGCCGGTCCGCGCTCTGCCCGCACACGACCAGGTGCCCGCCCGCCGCCAGCAGGCGGCGCAGCTCGCCCAGCACGCTCCCGCGCCGCAGCACCTCGATGCCGTCGGGCACGAAGATGCAGTCGAAGCTGCCGTCGTCGAGCTCGATCGAGCCGATCTCCTCGCAGCGGAACTCGAGGTTGGTCTGGCGGTGGCGATTGCGCGCCTCGTTGATGCTCGCCATCGAGCGGTCGACCCCGACCACCCGCGCCGCGCCGTGATCGGCGAGGAACTGCGCGCCGTCGCCGACGCCGCACCCGACCTCGAGCACGCGCTTGCCGGGCAAGAGGTCTATCAGATAGAGGTACGTGGGCAGGCGCCGCAACCAGGCGCCCATCGAACCTTCCGCCGCCGACGATGTCATCGGGAGGTTTATAACTCACCCGCGCACGCGGAACTCGCGCTCACCCCCTGTCTCTGCCAGCGGCTCGACATCGACCCCGGTCACGCGCGCCCCGGGCGGGCCGCGCCGGCACCACGCGATGAGCTCCTCGACCCGATCGCGCGCCCCCTCCGCCTCGAGCTCGACCGAGCCGTCGGCGCGGTTGCGCACCCACCCGACCACGCCGAGGTCGGACGCGCGGTCGCAGGTCGACGCGCGGTAGAAGACGCCCTGCACCAGCCCGCGCACCCGCGCGCGCACCCTCACCCGCGGCGGCGGCGCGGGGGGCGAGGGCGAGGCGGGAGGCGGCGGCACCACGACCGAATTCTAGCCCCGGGCGCCGCACCCGCGCGCGCCCCGCGGACGCCCGCGCCGAGCGTGGTACGCTGCCGACCCATGGCGGGGATCCTGCAGCTACCCGACCACGGTCGCCTGATCGTGTGCACGGACCTGCAGGGCTGTCTGCGCGACTTCGAGCAGATGGTGATCGTCTACCTGCGCGCCCTGGAGGACGCCGCCGGCGACGCCCACATCCTGTTCACCGGCGACCTCGTGCACGGCCCGCACATCGACCGCCGCGACTGGCCCGACTTCCTGGGCGAGTACTACCGCGACGAGTCGGC
>DATFRY010000428.1:0-2808 GCA_035262925.1 Kofleriaceae bacterium
CGTATCACGCTGCCGTCGCCGGCAGAACGCGCGACGACGAGACACGCCGAGAACGCGGAGGCGCCGCGCGCACAACGTGGGAAACCTGAACACCGAGTCGTCGGCGATCGAGCGCTCAGAAGCCGCCGGCGAGCGACAGCGCGAAGCCGCTCGACGACGGCGTCACCGCGATGTGCGTCCCGTTTCCCCGCTCGAATCGCCCGAGCACGTACACCAGCGCGCCCGCCGCCACGGCCGCCCCGCCGGCGCCCATGAGGATGATCCCGTTCCTGCGCTCGTCGCGGTTCTCGCTGCGAAGCTCGCTGCCGCCGTCGAAGTGGTCGGCCGTCCGATCGCTTACCGCCGCGAAGTAGAGGCCGGCGCCGGCCGCGGCCAGCCCCAGCGACATCGTCGCGAGCCCGGCCAGGCGCTTGCCGCTGCCGGCCTGGTCGATCGCGGCTTGCCCGGCATCGACCTCGGCGGAGAGCTGCGGGCCGCTGTCGGCCTGCGCGCCGGACGAGCCCGCGTCGCCGGCTCCTGCCGGCGTCTGCGCCTCCGCCGGCCCGGATTCGGGCCCGACCGGCGGACCGCTCCTGCGCTCCTCGATGCGGGCGCCGCCGCCCGACGGCGCGGGCTGGCTCTCCGGCGGGCCCGCGGCGCCCAGGGCGATGAGCGCCTCGATGATCTGGTCGACGCCGCGGCGTCTGGCTCCGGCGGGATCCTTGTCGCGATACGCCCGATAGTAGTAGAGCGCCTGCGGGTACTCCTGTCTGGCGTTGTAGGCCTGACCGAGGTGATAGAGCACGTCGGGGTCGGGCGAGAGCCCGTAGGCGATCTGCAGCTCCTCGATCGCCCGGGTGAGATGATGGCGCTTGAGGTGCTCCAGCCCGGCGCTCTTGTGCTTGCGGGCCTCGCGCACCAGCTTCGGTTCGGCGCGACCGGCCGGGCCCGCGCCCGCCACCGGGGCGAGCGCGGCGCTGAGCGCGATGCAGCCCAGCAGGATGGCGCAGGAGCGGCGCATGGCGGCCCGGATGGTATCGCTGGCAGCTGCGGTTGTGGAGGGGTTGTTGAAAACTGCCCCGAGCAGTTATGCTCGCGCCCGCATCTCGAGACCTGTCGCGCCAGGGCGCGACGTGACGGCGACGGCGATGGCTGAAGTCAACGCGGACCTGAAGGGGCCGGTGCAGGAACGCCTCCTTCGTTTCGGCACACGCTTCGACTCCGAGGTCGAGCTCCTGCGCTCGTTCGCGCCGCTCGTCGACGGGGACGTCATCTTCATCGCCACGCGCAGCTCCTTCACCGTCGGGCTGCGCCGCCAGTTCTCGGTCGAGCTGCGCAGCGGGCGCGCCATCCTGCGCGGCGAGGGAGAGGTGATCGAGAGCCCCGCCCGCCTGTCGGGACCCGACTCGACCAGCGGCCTGCGCTTCCGCATGCTGCGCCTGACCGGCGAGTCTCTGGCCTTTCACGCGCGCATGCTCCACCTGAAGGAGCAGCGCGACGAGGCGGACGACGTCACCGAGGTGGCCGATCCGGCGGCGCTGCTGAGCTCGATCGACTTCGGCGATTCCAGCGCCGTGCAGGCCAACCCGCTGGCCGATCTGTCGGACGACGCGCTCGACGACCTCATCGAGTGCGTGATCCACGAGGACATCGTGCCGGCGCCCGCGAAGCACCCGACGCTCCACTCGATCGGCTCGAGCCCGATGGAGATGTCCGGCGTCCCCGAGCAGGTGGTGATTCACTCCCCGCCGGTCGTCGTGGTCGGCGGGCACGCGACCGGCGCCGTGCCGCGCATGGTGAAGGAAGTGCTCACGCGACCGGTGACGGCGCATCCCTACCAGGAGAGCGGCCAGTTTTCGGTCTACGACGGATCGCGCCGGTTCCACGACACGGGGTCGTTCCGCTACCAGGAGAGCGGCCCGTTCCCGGTCCCGGTCCACGAGGTCGGCACCTTCCGGGCGCACGAGACCGGGCGGTTCCCGATCCAGGAATCGGGGCGCTTCCCGCGGCAGGAGTCGCGCGGCTTCCCGCTCCAGGAATCGGGGCGCTTCCCGCGGCAGGAGTCGCGCGGCTTCCCGATCCAGGAATCGGGCCACTTCCCGATCCAGGATTTCGGCGTCCCCACCTACGCCGATCGCCAGCCGGCCCCGTCCTACGGCGGCGGGCCGGCCGCGACCGCTCGCCAGCCGGTCCTGTTCTCGATCGGCGCCGTCGGATACGTGGTGACCGCGCTGCTCTCCATCGGCCTCGGGTTCTTTGGAGGATACCTCGTCTTCCACGAGGGCCAGCGCGCGACGGTTGCGACCGCGCCCGCGCCGACGACCGCCGCGCCCGCGACGGCGCTCGCGGCTGCACCGCCCCAGACGGCGGCCGCGCCGTCCGCGCCCGCGGCGCAGGCACCGGCACCGCAGACGGCGGGGCCGCCGCTGACGTCGCCCCCGGCCCAGCCGGTCCCTTCGGCAGCTTCCGCTCCGGCTCCGGCGCTGCCCCCTGCTCCGGCGAGCTCCGAACGTGCGCCCGTGGCCGCCTCGGCGAGCGCGGCTGACGCGCCCGCCGCCGCGCCGCCCGCCAGGGAGGCCTGCTCGCTGACGGTCGGCACGCGCCCCTCGGCGGCGCGTGTTCTGGTCGACGGCAAGCAGGTCGCGGTGGGGCCGCTCGCCCACGTCGCCGTTCCCTGCGCGGAGCTCGCAATCACGGTCGAGCACCCTGGCTTCCGGACCTACGTGCGGCACCTGACGGCGACCTCCGCCAGACCGCTCAAGCTCCAGGCCGAGCTCGATCGCATCGACCCGCCCGCGCCCTCCAGACAGCTCGTCGTCGAGTCGGAGC
>DATFRY010000429.1:0-5836 GCA_035262925.1 Kofleriaceae bacterium
CCTCGCGCGCCAGGCGCATCCGGGTCTCGTCGTCGGCGGCGGTGACCAGCTTGATGGCGACCAGGCGGCCCAGCTCGGGGTCGTGCGCCGCGACCACCACGCCGTTGCCACCGGCGCCGATGATTCGACGCACCGCGTAGCGCCCGATCCAGTCCCCGACCGCGGGCACCGGCAGATCGCGGACCACGAGGGGAGCGGTCGACGCCTGGCCGGGCCCTGCCATGAGCGTCGTCGCGAGAGTACCGGGCGCCGACGCCGGCGCCGGTGTCGCCGCGGCGCCCGCCCCCGCCTCGCCCGCGCGAGCCCCGCCCTCGGGAGCCGCGCCATCGCCGCCCTTCTGCGCCTCGCCCCTGTGCCCCTCGCCCTCCTGGCCGTGGCCGACGCCCACCAGAACACACTACCTCATCGGCACCTACCCTGCCCTGTCCCGATGGCCGGCCGCGCGATCGACACCTCGATCGATGAGCAGTGTGACCGTGACGGACGCGGTCGCAGCGGCCCGGTCAGTCGCGCGGCCTGTCGGGCCGGGCGCCACGGCGTGATGCCGGGGCCGACTCCCCGCTCACCAGACGGCGCAGCTCTTGTCGGGCCGCATCGGCGCGCCGGCGCGGCACTGGAACGCCTCCGCGAACCCGGGCTGGTCGACCACGACCCCCTTGACCCGCCACTCGGGCGGGGAGTGCGGGTCGGAGCGCGCGAGCACCTCGAGCCGCTCCGGGTTCACCTTCATGCACCACGACTGCGCGTAGGACATGAAGTAGAGCTGGTCGTCGGTGAAGCCGTCGACCACCGCCGGCGGACGCACCGACTGGGCGGCCCGCCAGTCCTGATAGGCCCGGTAGGCGATCTTCACCCCGCCGATGTCGGCGATGTTCTCGCCGGCGGTGAGCTTGCCGTCGAGCCTGGTCCCGGGCACCGCCTCGTACCGGGCGTACTGATCGATCACGCACTGCGACGCCTGCTTGAACTTCTCGCCGGTCGGCGGGCTCCACCAGTCCTTGAGGTTGCCGTCCGAGTCGAACTGGCTGCCCTCGTCGTCGAAGCCGTGGGTCATCTCGTGGCCGATGGTGCCGCCGCCGGTGGCGCCGAAGTTCACCGCCGGGTGGAAGCCGTCCTTGAAGAAGGGCGGCTGCAGCTGCCCGGCCGGCAGGGCCAGCTCGTTCAGGGTCGGCTCGTAGTAGGCGTTCACCGTCGGCGGCGTCATCAGCCAGTCGTTGCGGTCGACCGGGCGGCCGATCTTGGCCAGCTGCCGGTGGAGCTCGAACCGGGCCGCCGCCAGCACGTTGGTCGCGTGGCTGGTGCGCGACACCTCGAAGTCGTAGACGCGCCACGTGTCGGGGAATCCGACCAGGTAGGCCATCTTGACCAGCTTCTTCTGGGCGGCGGCGCGCGTGGGCGCGTCCATCCACGGCAGCGTCTCCAGCTCCTTGCCCATCGCGGCCAGGATCGCGCGGGTGAGCTCGATGGCGCGCGGCTTGGACTGGCCGCCGAAGCGCTGGGCGACGTACGACTGGCCGAGCAGCTGCCCCAGATCGCGATCGACGTCGTCGTAGCAGCGGCGCCAGCGCGGCGGCAGCTGCTTCATGCCGGACACCACCTTCTCGAAGGCGAACTCCTCGTCGACGAACGGGCGGGACAGGGCGCTGGCCATGCCGCTCACCAGCGTCCAGGTGAGGTAGCTCCTGAGCGCCGCCGGCTTCTCGCGCGCGATGATGCGCGTGATGGCCGCGTAGTACTTCGGGTCGTTCGCGGTGATGGCGGTGACGCCGCCGATGCCCAGACGCTCGAGCAGCGCGCCCCACGGGAAGCCCGGCGCCACCTTCTCGAGGCCCACGCGATCGATGCGGTGATAGATGTGGTGCGGGTCGCGCCGGAACACCTTGTCCTGCTGGGCCCTCGCGATCGCCGTCTCGATGCGGATCGTGCTGGCCACCGCGGCCTCGACCTCGGCTGGCTTCTTGCCGAGCAGCGCGAACATGCGGCCGACGTGCGCGCGATAGGCGGTGCGCACCGACTTCATGCTGCCCTCGTCCTTCCAGTAGTAGTCGCGGTCGGGCAGGCCGAGCCCGGCCTGGTCGACCGACGCGATGACCTGGGTCGCGTCGCCGTAGTCCTGGGTCGGGGTGAGGCCGAAGAACGGCGCCAGGCCGATGGTCTGGAGCTCGATGACGGCGTCGGCCGCGCTCTTCGCGTCCTTCACCCGGGCGATGACGGCCATGAACGGATCGAGCGGCGCGGTGCCCGCCTTCTCGACCGCCTCCTCGTCCATGCAGGCGGCGTAGTAGTCGCCGATCTTCTTCTGCGCCGGGTCCGACACGCCGTCGGCGGCTGCCGCCTCCAGCACCTTGCGCAGCAGGTCCTCGTTCTCCTTGACCACCAGCTGGATGGCGCCCCACGCGGTGCGATCGGGCGGGATCTCTGCGGTCTTCATGAAGCCGCCGCACGAGAACGCGTAGAAGTCCTGGCAGGGGTCGACGCTGCGGTCGAGCCAGTCGGGGACGATGCCGCTCTCGGCCAGCGTCATCGCGTGGGCCGGCGCCGCCGGCGCGGGCTGCGTCGCGGACTGGTCGGGCTGCACGGGCGTCTGCGAGGCGGGGCCCGAGCAGGCGAGGAACGCGCAGGCCACGGCCGCGCGGGCGGGTAGGTCTCGGGGCTTCATGCGCCGCGAAGCTACCACGCCCGGGCGGGCGCGCCGCCGCGAGCGCCTCACCGCCTATCACCGACGCTCGCCGGGCAGGTCAATGCGCGCCTGGCTTCAGCTCCCAGAGGACGTTGATGATGACCCAGCGGCCGTCGAACCGGGCCATGTGGAGGTAGTCGATCCAGTCGGACGCCACGATCTTGACGCTGGCCGCGCCCTCGAAGACGTCGAGGATGGTGACGTCCTTCTGCTGCCGGGCCGGCGGGGTGTCCTTGCCGAAGCCCCGCCGCGTGCCCTGCACCAGCTTGTCGGCGCCCATCTGGTCGAGAACGCTCTTGCCGGTCGCGCGGTCGGCGTGGACCATGCGCTTGGCCAGGTCGGGGTGGAGCGCGCGCGCCATCCGGTCGCCGTCGCCCGCGTACCAGCCCTCGATGTAGTCGAGCGCGGTCTGGCGGATGGCGGCCTGGTCGGCGGCCGAGGCGGTGATGGCCGGCGCGGCCAGCGCGGGCGCGGGCGAGGGCGGCGCGGCGGGATGCGCACCCTGCGAGTCGGCGCCGCAGCCGGGCGCGGCGAGGGCCACCCCGAGCGCGGCGGCGGCGAGGGTGAGGAGTGCCAGTGGCTTCATGGCCGCCAGGATGCGCGGACCGCGCCGCGGCGACAACCGACCGGGGACGAGCGGGCCGGCCGGGGTGACGATGCGGCCCGGGCCGGGGGCGGCAGAGACCCGGCGCAGGCGCCCCGCGAGGGCCCGCCGCCACCGCGCTACCCGATGAGCGCGCGCAGCCGCTCGCTGTAGCTGCGGCTCGAGGTCAGCCTGGTGCCGTCGCGCAGGACCACCACGAACTCGCCGTGGAACCAGGGCTCGAGCCGCTCGATGTGGTCGATGCTGACGATCGCGGAGCGGTGCACGCGCACGAAGCGCGCCGGATCGAGCCTGGCCTCGACGCGGCCGAGCGTGTCGCGAACGGTGTGGACGCGGTCCCCGGCGTGGAGGCGCACGTAGTTGCCGGCCGCCTCGACCCGGTCGATCTCCGAGACCCGCACCAGGTAGATGCCGTCGTCGGTCCTGAGCGCGAGGCGCGGCTCCAGCTTGCGGTCCGCGCGCAGCGAGCCGAGCAGCGCGGCGTGGCGCGGGGCCGGCCGCTCGCCGCTCTCAACCCGCCGCCTCACCCGGTCGACCGCCACCCGGAAGCGATCCCTGGTGAACGGCTTGAGCAGGTAGTCGATCGCGTGCACCTCGAAGGCGCGCAGCGCGTAGGCGTCGTGGGCGGTGACGAAGATGATCTCCGGGGCGCGCTCCTCGCCCAGCGCGTCGAGCACGGCGAACCCGTCCAGCTCCGGCATCTCCACGTCGAGGAAGACCACCTCGGGGGCGAGCGCGGCGATGGCCTCGAGCGCGGACCGGCCGTCGGCGCACTCGGCCACGGCGGTGATGTCCGGGTACTCGCCGAGCAGCGTGCGCACCCGCTCCCTCGCGATCGGCTCGTCGTCGGCGATGATGGCGCGCAGCGAGCTCACACCGCCTCCGCGCGCGCCGCCGGCGCCATGCGGCACGGCAGGACGACGGTGACCTCGGTGCCCGGACCGCGCCCGCCGCCGATCGCGAGGCTGCCGGCGTCGCCGTAGAGCTCGCGCAGCCGCAGCCGCGTGTTGGTGAGGCCGATGCCCTCGCGCCTGGCCTCGCCGGTGGCGGGGGCGAGCCCGGGTCCGTCGTCGCTGACCGTGATGGCCAGGCCCTCGGGCCCGCGCCGCGCCGTCACGCTCACGCGGCCGGCGCCGGCCCGGCGCGCGATCCCGTGCTGGATGGCGTTCTCGACCAGCGGCTGGAGCAGGAGGTGCGGCACCAGCGCCTCTCGCAGGTCCGGCGCCACGTCGACCGAGACGCCCAGGCGATCGCCGAAGCGGACCTGCATGAGGCCGAGGTAGCGCTCGAGCAGCGCCAGCTCCTCGCCCAGCGGCACCTCCTGCACGCCCTCGCGATCGAGGGTGGCGCGCAGGAGATCGGCCAGGCGGGACAGCATCTCGTCGGCCAGCGCGACGTCGCGGTGCATGAGCGTCGAGATGCCGTGCAGCGTGTTGAACAGGAAGTGGGGGTGGATCTGGCGGCGCAGGGCCTCGAGCTGGGCGAGCGACAGCCGGGCCTCGAGCTGCGAGTCGCGCAGCTCGCGCGCCACGAGCGAGCGGTAGGCCTCGAGCGCGCAGGCGATCCCGATGACGGCGGCGAAGAAGAGGAACTCGCCGAAGAAGCTGCCGACCAGCACGCGCCCCAGCGAGAGATCGGGCGACGGGGCCAGAGCGTGCCGGATCGGCACGTAGAGGGCGAACTTGAGGACCACCATCGCTGCGGTGACGCCGGCGTAGCGCGCGAGGGTGAGGCCGAGGGCGCGGCGCTGGAGCGGCCAGCGGCGGACCAGCCACAGAAAGACCGGCGTGAAGACGGCGCACGTGTACCAGTCGGCCAGCGTGACGACGACGAGGCGGCTCCACTCCACTCGCTCGCCGTCGTACGCGCGCGCGAGCCCGGCCTGGCTGGCGGCCAGGAGCGCGAGCACCGTCCACACGCCGGCGATGGCGGCAGGCGCGAGGAGCCTCGACCGCGCGCGCGAGCTCCCGCCCGCGCGGTCGCCCGCGTCGTCGATGAGCGCACCGGCAGAGGAGCGGGGCAAGGCCGGGTCAGGATACCATCGCGCCCATGCCGACGACGGCGGCGACGACGGCCGCGATCGACGAGGCGCTGGCCCGCCTGCGCGGGGCGCAGGACCGGCTCAACGCCTGCACCTTCATCGACGAGCGACCCGAGGTGCGCGCCGCGCGGCGCGAGCACCTGCCGCTGGGCGGCATGCCGATCGCGCTCAAGGATCTGATCGACCAGGCGGGCCTGCCCACCACGTGCGGCTCGGGCTTCCTGCGCGAGCCGGCGGCGGCCAGCGCGCCGCTGGTGACCCGGCTCGAGCAGGCGGGCGGCGTGGTGGTGGCGCGGACCGGCCTCCACGAGTTCGCCTACGGCTTCAGCAGCGAGAACTCGTGGTTCGGCCCGGTGCGAAACCCGTGGGACCCGGAGACATCGCCCGGCGGATCGTCGGGCGGCTCGGCGGTGGCGGTGGCGGCCGGCCTGGTCCCGGCGGCCATCGGCACCGACACCGGCGGCTCGATCCGCGTGCCGGCCGCGATGACCGGCATCTTCGGGCTCAAGGT
>DATFRY010000430.1:0-9663 GCA_035262925.1 Kofleriaceae bacterium
GCGGCCACGGTGGCGATGCTGGTCGCCGAGGCGGCGGACGGCGCGGCCGATGCGGTTCTGGTCCCGACCTGGCGCGGGCGCGGCGGCCACCCGACCTCGTTCGGCCGCGCGCTGTGGGCGGAGCTGGCCGGCTGCGACGCCCTGCCGCGCGGCGCGCGCAGCGTGCTCGAGCGCCGCGCCGGGCGCGTGCGGCGCATCGAGGTCGACGACCCGGGCGTGACCGCCGACGTCGATCGGCCCGGCGACCTGGGATAGCGCGATGGGCCTCGACGCTCGGGTCGGATGCGCGTGCCTCGGGGCAGCTCTGGCCGCGTGCGGCGGCGCCGGCGGCCCGGTCGCGGTCCCGGTCGCGGCGCGCGCCGACACCGACGAGCCGCAGGCGGGCCCCGACGCGGAGCTGCTCGGCCACGACCTCGAGGCCACCGTGCTCGAGATCTACAGCCACATCAGCCTCGGCAACTTCGCGGCCTATCGCGACAGCCTGGCCAGCGAGGAGCCGGTCGTCCTCTTCGGCGTCCGGCCCGACGACGTGCTGGTCGGGCGCCAGCCGGCCGGCGCCGCGCGCGATCGCAGGCTGTTCGGCGCGATGTCCCCCACCCTCCTGTCCAAGAACCTCGAGATCCACCTCTCGCCCGACGGCTCGGTGGGCTGGACCTTCGACGAGATGAGCTACCGGGTGACGTACCGCGGGCGCACGGCGTCGATCCCGATCCGCAACACGAGCCTGTTCGTGCGCGACTTCGACCGCTGGGTGCTGGTCATGGAGCACCAGTCGTATCCGACGGCGATCGAGGACCTGCGCGCGGCCGCGGCCGCCGGCAGGGGCGCGCAGCCGCGCCGCTTCGCCAGCCGCCAGACCGTCGAGCCGGCGCGCGAGCTGGTGCGCCTGGTCGGCCTCCTGCACAACGCCGAGCCGCGCGACCTGGGCCGCCGCGTGGCCCCCGACGCGACCACGCTCGTGCTCCTGCCCGACGCCGCGCGCGAGCTGCGCGGGCGCGAGGCCGCCGTCGGCCCGTCGCTGGCCACCATCTTCGGCCCCAACACGACGGTCGGCCTGCGCGACTACCGCGTCGGCGAGGCCAAGAACCAGACCATCGCCTGGATGGCCGCCAACCTGATCCTCCGCACCGCGGTCAACGATCAGCAGGTCGACATCGGCCTGCGCGGCACCTACGTCTTCCGCCGCACCGCCGGCGAGTGGGAGCTGGTGCAGATGCACATCAGCGCCCCGGTCGGCGAGCGCGAGCTGGGTCGCCGCGTGTTCGGGACGCCGTGAGCCCGCGGCTCACGCGGCGCGGTCGTCGGCCGACGCGTCGGCCAGGTCCGCCGCGCTCTCCGCGTCGGCCGCCTCGGCCGGCGGGGTCGAGGCCGCGAATCCGCGCACGTACGGGTCGTCGAGATACGTCTCGGTGAGGCGCTTGCGCCGGCGGAAGGGCCGGGCCAGCAGCCGGAAGGGCAAGAGCGCCGCCGACAGGAGCATGCGCGGCAGCTTGAAGCCGTAGGCCTCGGCGATGTAGAGCGCCTTGCGCGCGGCCGGGATGTCGGCCAGCGGCCGGTCGATGAGACCCATGCGCTGCATGCGCAGCTCGGCGCAGCGGTTGGTGTGGGCCAGGAACGCCGGCATGTGGCGCAGCACCGGGTGATCCTGCGGCAGGCGCTTCTGGATGAAGCGGCCCAGCCGCGTCACGCCCCACAGCGACACCATGTGCAGCCCGGTCAGGCGGCGGCGCAGCCCGGCGCTGCCCTGGATGGCGCGCATGGTCTGCTGCTCGCCGAACTCGACGTGGCGCTCCTCCTGCTTCACCGCCCGGCGCAGGATGTCGACGCTGGGCTGATGGTCGAGCGCGTCGATGACCGCGTAGAACGCGACCAGCACGAAGCCCTCGCCCGCCGCCATCTCCAGGCACACGTGCTCGGCCCACGACCCGCCCATCATGCCGGTCGACAGGAAGCGGACCATCGGATGGGCCGGCTTCGCCTGCATACCCATCATGCGCAGCATGCGCAGGAAGTTGTCGACGTGCTGCATCTCCTCGAGCGACTGGCGGGCCAGAAACCTGGCCGCCGCCACGTCGGGCGCCGCGTACAGCCAGTGGCCGACCTGGATCCCGGTCATCTCGCCGTACAGGAACTGGTTCATGATCCACTCGACCAGCTGCCGGTCGCGCACCGGATCGAGGCGCGCGCCCCCGAAATCGAAGCTCATCTCCGCGCGGTCGAGCAACATCGCCATGGTGCTCGTCAGTATACCGCTGCCCGACGGACCGGCCCGCGCGAAAGCGGCCGCCGACCGGGCCGCGCGCGAGGCGCGCGAGGCCGGCGCTCAGGGCCCGGCGACCGGCAGCGCGATGCGGACGACGTTGCCCGCCAGCGCGGAGCCGGCGCGCCGCTCGATCCACATGCGCCCGCCGTGGGCGCGCACCACGCCGCGCGCCAGCGCCCAGCCCAGGGCCGACGCCGGCCGCGGCCTGCCGGTGCGCGCGCCCGCGCCGCGCTGATCGCCGCCCGCGCCCAGCTCCGGCGCGCTGTCGCCGATCGACCAGATGACCTCGTTGCCTCGCCGCTCCACCGACAGACTCACGCGGCCGCCCGGCGGCGTGCGCTTGACCGCGCCCTCGATGAGATAGTGCAGCGCGCGCAGGACGCGGCCGCGATCGGCGCGCAGCGTGACGCCCGGCGCCGCCGAGCGATCGAGGTCGATGCCGGCGTCGGTCGCCGCCGCCCACGCCGCCTCGTGCGCCTCGTCCATCACGCGACCGGCGTCGAGCGCGGTCAGGTCCGCCTGCAGCGCGCCCGACTCCAGCCGCCCGGACTCGACGATGTCGGTCAAGAGCCGGTCCATCGACTTGGCCGCGCGCTCGAGCCGGCCGAGCTGGCGCGACACCGCCTCCGGCACGCCGTCCTGGCCGAGCAGATCGACGACCAGGAGGATCACGCCGAGCGGCGTGCGCAGGTCGTGCGACAGCACCGCCAGCACCTCGTTGCGCTCCGAGCGCAGGCGCGAGCGCTCCACCGCCGACCCCACGGCGCTGGCCAGCGCCGTGGCCAGCACGAGCTCGCCCTCGCCCAGCTCCCGCCGCGACTCCACCGACGCCAGGGTCAGCGCGCCGGCGACGACCTGCCCGACCCGCACCGGCACCACGACCCACGACCACAGGCCGAGCTCCGCCTCGAGCCCGGGCTGTGCCGGATCGCACTCGGCGACGACGTCCGCCTCGCCGGTGCGCAACACCTTCATGAGCCCGATGGGTGACGCCTCGTCCAGGTGCGGCCGGCGCCGCATGCGGCGCGCGCGATCGACCATGCTCGCCTCCGGATGCACCGCGGCGATGAGACGCGGCGGCAGACCCGGCTCGTCGACCAGGTCGACGGCGCAGAAGTCCGCGACACCGCGGGCCGAGACCACGGCCTGCGCCATCTCCTCGACGGCGCGCTCGCAATCCGCTGATTCGGCAAGCTGCGTGATGACGCGCGACAGCAGGTCGAGCCCGACCTGGGCGTCTACCGGGCCCATGACGCGCATTTGTACTCGATTGCGGGTCTCAATTGGGAACCATTGCTGGCTTGTAGGTGTCGCGGCGAGCTGTTACCAAACGCCCATGGTGCGCCATTTTTGCGGTTCGGGCGGCGGCTTCGCGATGGCGGCCGCGGCCGCCCTGGCCGCCGCGTGCACCAGCGCCTCGTCGCCGTCGCGAGCGATGCGCGGAGCTCCGGCCGCGCGCCCGGCCCCGGTCGTCGGTCGAGCCGCGGGACCGGCGCCGCCTTCCCTCAACCCCGGCGGGATGTGGCTGCCGTCGCAGATGCCGCGCCAGGACGCGCTCCTGCACCGCCTCGGGATCGACATCGACCCCGCGCTGCTCGCGGACCCGGCCTCGCCGCTGCTCCAGGCCATGGTCAGCGTCGACGGCTGCTCCGGCGCGTTCGTGTCGCCCGAGGGGCTCATCATCACCAATCATCACTGCGCCCGGGGCGCGCTGCAGCTTCTTTCTGCCCCGCAGCGCGATCCGGGGGGCCGCGGCTTCCTCGCCGCGACCGGCGCGGACGAGAAGTGGATGGGGCCGGTCGTGCGAGCGTCCGTCACTCAGAAGATGGAGGACGTGACGCAGGCGATGACCGCCGGCCTCGAGACGATCGAGGACGACGCCATGCGCCACGACGAGATGGTGGCGCGGGAGAAACAGCTGGTCGCCGAGTGCGAGGGCGGGCACGAGGGCGTGCGGTGCGACGTGTCCAGCCTCTACGGCGGCGCGCTGTGGCTGCGCATCCAGCGGCTCGAGATCCGCGACGTCCGCCTGGTCTATGCCCCGCCGTCGGAGGTAGGCGAGCTGGGCGGCGGCCAGGACATCGGGGTCTGGCCGCGCCACGCCGGCGACTTCGCCTTCTATCGGGCCTACGTCGGTCCCGACGGCGTGCCGGCCGACCACTCCGAGCGCAACGTCCCGTACCGCAGCCAGCACCGGCTGGCGATCGCGAGCAAGCCGCTGCGCGAGGGCGATCTGGTGGTGGTGGCCGGCTTTCCGCGCGCGACCAGCCGGCTGGCGACCGCGGCCGAGCTGGCCGAGGCCGCATCGTGGCAGGCGCCGCGCGCGATCGCGCGCGACGAGGCGCTTCTGGCCGCGCTGCGCGACGTGGGCCAGCGCGATCCGGACGCGGCGGCCGTCGCGCGGCCGATGATGGCGGCGGCCGAAGAGTCGCTGGCGCGGACGCGCGCGATGCTCGACGGTCTGGCCTCCGGCGGCGCGGTCGAGCGGCGCCAGCGCACCGAGGACGCGCTCGCCGCGTGGATCGGACAGGACCCGGAGCGCCAGCGCCGGTGGGGCCAGGTGCTGCCGCAGCTGGCCGAGCTCGAGGCCGGCCGGAGCGGCACGCGCGAGCGCGACGCCGCCTTCGCCGAGCTGCGCGACTCGCGCCTGTTCGCGGCGGCGGCGCTCATCGTGCGCATGGCGGACGAGCGCACCATGCCCGACGCCGCGCGCGATCCGGACCATCAGCAGCGGCGGTGGAAGGAGCTCGAGGCCGGCATGATGGACGCCGGCCGGCGGTATCAGCGCGATGTGGACGGCGCGCTGCTCCGGCTCGCGCTGGTGCGCGCGGCCCACGACCTGGAGCACAACCAGAGCTGGCTGGAGCGCGCGCTCGATCGCCGGGCGATGACCGCGGCCGCGGCCGGCGACGACGAGACCCTCGCGCGCGAGGTCGATCGCATGGTGCGCAGGCTCCATGCCGGCACTCGCCTCGACCGCCAGGACGTGCGGCTCAAGCTGCTCCGCGGCGCGACCGGCGCGCAGCTGGCGCGCAGCGCGGATCCGATGATCCGCCTCGCCCTGGCGCTTCGCCCGGTCGAGCGCGAGATCGAGAGCGGCGGGGCGCGGCTGGCGGGCGCGGCGGCGCTGGTGCGCCCGCGCTACGTGGAGGCGCTGCGCGCGTTCCTCGGCGGCGACGTGGCGCCGGACGCGAACGGGACGCTGCGGGTCGCGTTCGGCACCGTGCGCGGCTACCGGCCGGCGCCCGACGCCGGTGTGCTGCGCCCGTTCACGACGCTGCGCGAGCTGGTGGACAGGCAGGAGGGCGCCGCGCCGGTGGAGGTGCCGGAGGCGCTCGTCGCGGCGGCGGCGCGCGGCGCCGGGCCCTATCGCGATCACAAGCTCGACGATCTGCCGGTCGACTTCCTGTCGGACGCGGATTCGGCGATCGGCAACTCCGGATCGGCCACGCTGAACGCGCGCGGCGAGCTATGCGGGCTGGTGTTCGACAACACGCTTGCATCCGAGTCGGACGCGTGGGGCTACGTGCCGGACAGTCATCGGTCCATCCATGTCGATCTCCGGTACGCGGCATGGATCATGGATGCGGTCGGCGGCGCTGACCGGATTCTCGTCGAGATGGGCGTAACTCCGTCGCTGTGAACGTGCGGGTGAGCGCGCGGGAGGCAGGTGTACGGAGCGTCTTACAACTCGTTGCCATTCATTACATTTGAAGGTTTGCCGCGCGCCTGACCACCCAGTAGCTTGAGCCTCAAGAGGCCGTTGCTTCTCTACGGCGAACATCGCTGGAGCCGCTGCGCTCCAGTTTTAAAGGAGGCAGTTGCTATGAAGAAGACCTCGCTCATCACTGGAATCCTGGTCGCGCTCAGCCTGGCGTTCATGCCGGGTTGCAAGAAGGACAAGAAGAAGACCGACGAGGCGCCGGCCACTGGCGATCAGATGGGCAAGCCCGCCGAGAATCCGTCGACCGCGCCCGCTGGCGACACGGCGACTCCCCCGCCGGCCGGCGACACCGCTGGCGGCGCCGCCGCGACTCCCCCGCCGGCCGGTGACACCGCTGGCGGCGCGGCCGCTACTCCCCCGCCGGCTGGCGACACCGCTGGCGGCGCGGCCGGTGGCGCTGCGGCTCCTGCCGATCAGGGCGCGGCTGGCGCGGCTGGCGGCGACATGAAGAAGGACGACAGCGCTGGTGGCGCTGGCGCCGAGCCGAAGAAGGAAGAGGAGAAGAAGTAGTCTTCTTCTCGCTTCTCGCAGTTCATCTGCGAACCTGAAAACCGGAGCGCATCCCGCATCGACGCGGGGTGCGCTTCGTGTTTTCGGGGCCGGGTTGAGGCAAGGTACGGGGGTGCCGGCGGCCGGGTCCGAGATGAAGCGCGCGGGGCGCGGACGCGGCGGTCGCGGCGCTGTTCGTCGTGGTCCTCGCGGTCCTGGCGGTGTTCGCGGTCGTCGCGGCGGTTGTCGCGCTCGTCGCAGTGTTCGCCGGTGGCTCCTCGCAGGGGTCGTGGCCGCGCTGGCAGCTGGCGGGTGCGGCTCCGATCAGCCGGGCGGGGTGAGCCCGGCGGCGCGCGCTGCGGGGGCGCCCGCAGCGAGTCCCGGGGCGCTGCCCGCGGCGAGGCCCGGGGCGGCGCCCGCGGATGACGGGCACGGCGCCGACGTCGCGGCCCTGCGCGAGTGGGAGGATCGGCGGCGGCGAGAGACCGACTTCGCCGCGCTTCCGCCGGGCGACGGGCAGCTCGGCCCGGATCCGTACCAGCTGCGCCGGCTGAAGGGAGGCGCGGGCGGCCCGGCGGCTGCGCGCGCGGTCGGGCTCCTGCGCGGCGCGGACGCCGTGGT
Organism: Kofleriaceae bacterium; assembly: GCA_035262925.1. Classification (GTDB taxonomy): domain Bacteria; phylum Myxococcota_A; class Polyangia; order Haliangiales; family Haliangiaceae; genus DATFRY01. The sequence goes on from DATFRY010000430.1 coordinate 7,098, forward strand.
CCTGCTGGACTCGCGCGGGCGCGAGCTCGCGCGCATCGCGGCGCCGCCCGCGCCGGCCGCGCTCGCGATCGATCGCGCGGGGCGCATCTGGGTCGGTGGGACCGGGTCGCGAGAGATCGCGGTCTACCGCGCCGCCGAGGATCGCCTGGTCCCGCTTGGGCGTGTCGAGCTCGACGGCGCGTGGACCGTGCGCGCGCTGGCCGCGTCGGGCGACGGGAGGTGGCTGTACGCCGCCGACCAGCGCACCGGGCTGATCGCGGCGCTCGACGTGGGCGGCGGCGCGCGCGCGGGCGCGGTGCGCGCGGCGGAGACGCGGCCGATCGGGCGCTGCCACGCGCCGATCCGGCTGGAGCCGGCCGGCCGCTGGCTGGTGGTCGACTGCCTGGCCGACCACGCCCTCGTCGCGCACCCGCTCGACGCGCGCGGGAGGCCCACCGGCGGGCCGGCGCTGCGCATGGAGCAGGACGGACCGATGTGGTCGCTGGCGGCCGCGGCGGCGGGCGATCGCGCGATCGTGGCCGCAGGCGGCGTCGAGGATCATCCGCTGGTCCGCCACGAGGGCGGCTTCGGATACATCGACTCGTTCCTCACCTTGTACGAGCTGCCGCGGGAAGCCGGCCCGGGCGCGGCGCCGCGCCGGCTGGCCGCCGTCAATCTCTCCGCCGAGGGCGTCGTGACGCCCAAGTGGATCGCGCTCGAGGTCGACGACGGCGGGCGCGCCGTCGTGCGCACCGCGGGCTACGCGAGCGCCGTGCTGGCCACGCTCACCTGGCCCGCGCTGACCGCCGGCGCGGCGCCGACGATCGAGAAGCGGCGCTTCATGCCGGGCACGACCGACTGGTCGCCGGCGACGGGCGCGCCGGCGCTGGCCGCCAGCCCGCTCTTCGACGGCTGGATCGTCGATGGAGGTGGCGACGGCGGTGGCGGCGACCGACACGCGGGCGATGGCGATGCGCTCTCGCTCGTGCGCGTGGCCGGCGCGGGGCCGCCGCGGTCGACCGAATCGCGGGTGGGCGAGGCGCTCTTCTTCACGACGCTCATGTCGCCGTGGAACCGGAGCGACGCCGAGCGCAGCCGCTTCACCTGCGAGACGTGTCACTTCGAGGCGTACGGCGACGGGCGCGTCCACTTCACCGGGCGCGGCACGGTGCACGCGTCGACCAAGCCGCTGCGCGGCCTCTTCAACAACCGGCCCCACTTCTCGCGCGCGCTCGACCACAGCATGGCGCAGATGGTCCACGCCGAGTTCCGCGTGGCCAACCGGTTCAATGGCCGCGACCCGTGGTTCTCGCTCGAGGCGCGCGACTTCCCGTGGCTGTCGTCGGTGGGCGGCGTGCCGCCGACGCTGTCGCCGGTCTACCTGCGGCGCTCGTTCATGGCGTTCCTGATGGACCTCCGCTTCGAGCCCAACCAGGCGGTGCGCGGGCGCCATCGCTTCAGCGCGCGCGAGCGGGCCGGCGCCGAGATCTTCCGCCGCCGCTGCGAGTCGTGCCACAGCGCGCGCCTCGTCACCGAGGAGCCGGCCAGCGCGGTGCCGTTCGAGCGCTGGGAGTCGCTGGTGTTCTCGCCGCAGGGACCGATCGTGTGGGCCAGCGCCGGATACCGGAAGAGCGGCGTCGAGCCCTATGTCCACCCGGAGGGCACGCGAACCACGTCGCTGCGCCGGCTCGATCACAAGTACCCCTACTTCACCAACGGCAGCGCTCACTCGCTGGCCGACGTCGTCGCGCGAGCGGGATGGGTCGGCGGTCGCTTCTTTCACGAAGGCGCGGCTCCGGGCGGCGAGGTCGAGCACCTGTCGTCCGACGAGCGCGCCGCGCTGGTCGCGTTCCTCGAGCTCCTGTAGCGCCCTCACCGCCCATCGGTGGCCGGGCCGACTCGCGCTGCCCGCGGTGTATGATGGCGCCGATGAGCGAGCGCGGTGGGGACGGCAGCGGCGACGGGTCATCCGGTCCGCCCGGCAGCCAGGGAAGGCCCTGGCCACCGCCACCCCAGCCCCAGCCTCACATGCCGGATCGCGCGCCCCCGCCATATCAGCCCGCACCGCCGTCCGCCGAGCCCCCCGCGCCGCCGCCGCATCGCGCCGTGCCGCCCCCGCAGCCCTACGGGCCACACGGCCCGCCGCCGTACGCCCCACCGCCGTACGCGCCAGCGCCGCCCTACGCGCCAGCGCCCTACGCGCCACCCCCGTACGCGCAGCCGCCCCACGCACCGCCGCCACCGCACCACGGCATGGCTCCGCCACTGCCGCCGGCGCCGCACCACGTCGCGCCGTCGTCGCTGCCGCAGCACCACCACCACCAACCGCCCGCCCCCTACCCTCCGGCTCAGGAGGGACAGACGGCGGCATCCACGATGCTCGGATGGCAGGCGCAGGCCTCCCCGGATCCGGCCTGGGCGCAGGCGTCGCGGCCGCCGCACGGGACCGCGCCGCCGGCGATCCTGCCGGCCGACTCGGCGCCGCTGCGCATGCCGGGCGCGCTCGATGTCTTCCGGCTCGCGCTTCGCCGCGCCTTTCGCCTGTACATCGACCCGCGCGAGGTCACCGAGACCGAGCGAGCCGCGC
>DATFRY010000431.1:0-6076 GCA_035262925.1 Kofleriaceae bacterium
GCGGTCGCCGGCGGCGACCACCTCCTCGAGCATCTCGCGCAGGCGATCGAGCTTGCCCGAGCGGCCGGTGAGCGGGCCCGGCTGGCCCAGGTAGTGGGCCGGGTGGTTGCAGATCTGCTTGAGCGCGGTGATGAGCGCGAGCACCAGGCCGCGCCGCGCCATCCCCTCCGACTCGGCGATCCGGCGCATCGCCTCGTCGACCGCCGCGCGGTAGAGCGAGGCCTGCTCGCGGGTCAGAGTGCACGCCACGGTGCTCTCCTGCTTGGCCGGGAGATCGCGCAGCACCGTCGGATCGCTCTTCTCGCGCCGGAGCAGGAACGGCCGGATCACGCGGCGAAGCGCTTCGGCCACGTCGTCCCGGCCCAGCCGCTCGATGGGCAGCGCGACCTCGCGCCGGAATCGGTCGTGCGGACCGAGCAGGCGCGGGTTCAGGTACTCGGACAGCGACCACAGCTCGCCCAGGTGGTTCTCGACCGGCGTCCCGGTCAGCGCGACGCGGAAGTCGGCGCGCAGCGAGCGCGCGGCGCGGGCGGCGCGCGAGCCCGGGTTCTTGATGTTCTGGGCCTCGTCGAGCGCGGCCACCGACCAGTCGACCGCGGCCAGGACGTCGACGTCCCGGCGCAGAAGTCCGTACGTGGTGACCACCAGCGCGCCCGGCGGCGCACCGTCGAGCGCGGTCGGGCTGTCGGCCCGCCCCGGGCCGTGGTGGCGCACGACCGGCAGATCGGGGGCAAAGCGCGCCGCCTCGCGCTCCCAGTTGCCCACCACCGACGTGGGGCACACCAGGATCGCCTTGCGCGGGTCGTCCGGGCGCGCGGCCCTCCGGCGCAGGAGGAAGGCGAGCAGCTGGATGGTCTTGCCGAGGCCCATGTCGTCGGCCAGGCAGGCGCCGAGGCCGAGCTCGGCCATCATGGCGAGCCAGGCCAGTCCGCGCGCCTGGTAGGGGCGCAGCGATCCGCGCAAGCCGGGCGGGCTGGCGGGTGTGCGCGAGCCGGCCGCGGCGCCGCGGCGCAGGCGGGCCGCGATCTCGGCCAGCGCGCCCTCGGCCACGACATCGACTTCGATCCCGGCGCGCTGCTCGCCCGAGCCGCCGAGCGCAGCGGCCAGCGCCTCGTGGCCGGCGAGCTGGCCGCCGCCCTCGGCCAGGAGGCGGCGCGCCTCCTCGAGCTGCGCCGGATCGACCGCGACCCAGCGGCCGCGGAAGCGGACCAGCGGCGCCTTGAGCCGGGCCAGCGCGCGCAGGTCGCGCTCGCTGAGAGTCTCGCCGGCGAGCGCCACCTCCCAGCGGAACGAGGTCAGGTCCTCGAGGCCGAGACCGGCGCCGCCCGCCGCGCGAGCGCGGCGCGAGCGAGCCCCCTCCGCGCCCACGCGCATGCGCAGGCGCAGCCGGCGCTGGCCGCTGCGGGTGAGCGCGGCGGGCAGGATGACGCCCATGCCGGCGTCGGCCAGGGCCGGCGCGCCGTGCGAGAGGAACGCCCACGCCTCGTCGACGTCGAGCGCGACCGCCTCGGGGAGCGCGTCGCGCAGGCCGCGCTCGAGCGGCGCGAACATGCGGGCGGCGGCGGCGAGCGAGCGCAGGAGGTGGTCCTCGGCCGCCGGAAAGCCGAGCCGGCGCAGCCCGCGCCCGCGCCCGCGCAGGACGTCGCCGGATCGCACCAGCAGGCTCGGGTCGTCGGCGGCCTGCAGGAAGAAGCGCAGCGGAAAGCTGGCGCGGCCGGCCTCGAGGTCGGCTGCGCCGTCCGCGCCGCCGACGGTGGCACCGTCGCGGCCGTCGTCGCTGTGGTCGCCGTCGTCGCCGTCGTCGCCGCCGCCGGGCAGCTCGAGGCGGACGCACAGGCGCGGCGCGCCCGGCTCGGCGCCGAGCGCGGGCCGTGCCCACGCCTCGAGCTCGGCGACCAGCGAGCGCTCGCCGAAGCCCTGGGCCGTGAAGGCCGGCTCGGGCCCGGTCAGCGCGTCGACCAGGCGGCGCTCCCAGCGCACCGCCGCGCCATTGTCTCCACCGCCGCGGCCGCCGGCTGGCCGGGCCCGGACGCGGGCCGCGCGCACCAGCGCGTCGGCCGCGGCGTCGAGGAAGCGGCGGATGAGCGGCTCCGCGGCCCACACCTCGGCCGCCCCGGGCGCCGTCGCCCTGGGTGGGCGCCGCCGCGACCGGCGAGCGGGGCGAGCGACGTCGCCGCCGGGGGCGGACACGCCGTGCGCGGCGAGCGGAAACGCGCGGGCGAGCGCCATGACCCGCTCCGCGTCGCCCTCGCGGGCGAGCGCCACCGCCGTGCGCGCCTGGCCGCCGCCGCCGTCGCCGCCGTGGCCACCGACGAGGCGCGGCACCAGGCGCTCGCGCGCGACCAGCTCGAGCGCCAGCTTGGCCGCGCTGCTCCACGCGGCGAGCGAGGCGGGCGCGCGCTCCACCTCGGCGGCGCCCAGCTGCGCCAACCGGGTCAGCCCGTCGAGCAGCGCGAGCGAGACGCCGCGCTGGTCGACGAGGCGCAGATCCTCGCCCAGCACCCGGGCGCTCTCGGCCCGGCCGCCGGCGGCGAGCGGCGATCCGGCCGCTCCGGCGCCCCACAGAAAGAAGCGCGGCGCGTCTCGCTCGGGCAGGAACACCACGTGGAGGGGGGCCGCGCCGCTCACGGCCCGCAAGCGTGCCCGCTCCATCCGATCCTCGCAACCCGCAAAGCCGTCGCCCGAGCGCCCGCCGGGCCGGCGATCGGGCTATAGCTCGGAGCCATGGCGCGCGCGCGACCGATATCTCGACGGGCCCCGCCGACCAGGTCGGCACTCCGTCTGGTCACCCTGGCCGCGCTCCTCGCGCTCGCGGCGCAGGTCGGCGCGAGCTGCACCATCGAGGTCCAGGAGCGCCACCTCCTGTTCCCCTGGCCGGCGCCGCTGCCGCCCGTCGACGAGCGGATCGCCCGCCGCAACCTCGAGCTCACGACCGCCGACGGCGTGACCTTGCGCGGCTGGCTGCTCGACGTGCCCGACGAGCGCTTCACCCTCATCTACTACTACGGCAACGCGCAGAGCGTGGTGGGCGCGGCCTACGAGCTCTACTCGCTGGCCGAGCGCCTGCGCGCCGACGTCGCCTGCGTCGACTACCGCGGCTACGGCTTCTCCGGCGGCCAGCCCACCTTCGAGCTGCTCGCGCAGGATGCGGTGGCCGTCTTCGACGTGGTGCGCGCGCGCACCCGCGGCCCGGTGGTGGCGATGGGCTACTCGCTCGGAACCGGCGCCGCGGTCATGGTCGCATCCCGCCGCGACACCGCGGCGCTGGTGCTGGTCGCGGCGCCGGCCTCGCCCGGCGCCGTGGTCGCGCACATGGAGTCGAGCCTGCCCTGGTACGCGCGTCTGTTCTTCGACCTCGAGCCGGCGCCGGCGCTGCGCCGGCTGGCACCCGTGCCCGACACCGCGATCCGGCAGGTCACCGAGCCGCTCCTCGTGGTCCACGGCACGGGCGACACCGTGGTGCCGATCGCCCAGGGACGCCGCATGTTTCGCCTGGCCGCCAGCCGGCGCAAGCGATTCTGCGAGATCCCCGGCCAGGACCACGCCATCGCCCTCCACGCGGTCCCCGGCTTCGGCGAGTGCCTGGTGTCGTTCCTGGGCGACGTGGCGCGGGCGAGCCGATGAGGCGGCGCGCCTCGATCGCCGCCCTGCTCGCGCTGGCCCTCGCCTCACCACCGTTCGCGAGTCGCGCGGCCGCCGGCAGCGCCGCGGTGACCGGCGTCGTCGATCTCGCCTACCAGCATGCCGGCGGCGACGCGGCCCAGGCCAACGCGGCGAGCGCCGGCCTCCGCCTCCGCTTCCTGCCCGGCCGGCGCCTGACCGCGTGCCTGGGCGTCGACGCGCGCGCCGGTGTGGGCGGCGGCGGCGCGCTCCACGCCGCGACCATCTACCCCGTCGGGCTGTCGCTGCGCTACGGCCGCACCTCTCATGTCTCGCTGTGCGCCGGCGCCGGCCTGTCCGGCGTCACCGGCGGCGCCGTGCCGCGGGCGTGGACCTTCCCGGTCGAGCTCGCGTGGGAGGGCACGGGGGCCTTCGCCATCGTGCGCCCGCTCCTGGTCGCGCGCGCGTCGCGCGTCGCAGGCGCCGGGCCACGGGAGGACGGCTCGCCGCTGTTCGCGCCGGCCGACGAGATCCACCTGGCCGCCGGCCTGCGCATCATGGTGCCGGGCGAGCCGCTCCCCGGCCTGTCGACCGGCGACGGCATCTTCCTCGGCCTCACCTACGACGAGGCGCTGGGCGACCGCATCGTCGGCGTGGCGCTGGGCTACAGCTTCGCCGCCGCCCAATGACAGGCCATCGCCGCTGGCGACCGCTATGATGGGCGCGATGGGCGCGATGTCTTCCGAAGTCCCGGCCGTGGCGCCGTTTCGCTTCCTGTTCCGCGTCCGCTACCACGAGTGCGACGCGCAGAAGATCGTCTTCAACGCGCGCTGGGCCGAGTACGTCGACGTCGCGACCGCGGAGTTCTGCCGCGCCCTGTTCGGATCGATCGACCCCGAGGTGGGCGGGTTCGACTGGCGCCTGGTGCGCCAGACCGTCGAGTGGAAGGGCCCCGGCCGCTTCGACGACGTCCTCGAGGCCGAGGTGGAGACCGCGCGCATCGGCACCACGTCGTTCACCCTGACCACCCGCTTCCGCCGCCTGCCCGACGGACCGCTCCTGGTCACCGCCGAGACCGTGTACGTGGCGGTCCGGCCGGGCACCGCGATCAAGCAGCCGCTGTCGGACAACGATCGCCGCGCGCTCGAGGGCAGCGGGCGCGGCGTCACGGTCGACCACGCCGGCGCGGGCGCCGCCGGGACCCCGACCTAGAACGTCCCCGCGTCGACGTCGCGCAGGAACTGGATGAGGCCGGCCATGTAGGTCTCCTGGTCGTCGTACATGGCCATGTGGCTGCCCTTGGCGCAGTAGAGGTAGCGGCCGTGCCCGACCGCGGCGGCCATCTTCTTCATGTAGCTCGGGTCCATGGTGTCGTACTCGGCCCCGATGACCAGCGTGGGGACGCGGATCTTGCCGAGGTCGGCCATGCGGTCCCACTTCTCGAGCGTGCCGCTCGCGCCCAGCTCGCTCGGGCCCTGCATCGGGATGTAGATCGACTTGTTGAGGTGGTTGAAGGCGCGAAGGACCGGATCGGGCCACTGGTCGGGCGGGCGGCGCAGGATGTGCTGCGAGTAGTGGTTCACCATGAGCAGCTCCATGTAGCGCGGGTCCTCGTACTTCCTGGCCGCCTCGAGCTGCTTGATCTCGGCCAGCACCTTCTGGTCCATCTTCGGCATCAGGACCTTGCTCGCGTACTCGTTGTAGGCCGGGATGCTGGCCATCATGTTGGAGATGACGAGGCCCTTGATGTTGTCCTGGTACTTGAGCGCGTACTCGATGGCCAGGATGCCGCCCCACGAGTGGCCCAGCAGATAGAAGTTGTCGCGCGTGAGGCCGAGCGCCTGGCGCACCTGCTCCACTTCCTCGACGAAGCGCGGGATCTCCCACAGCGATGGGTCTTTTGGCTGGTCGCTGTAGGCCGACCCGAGCTGGTCGTAGTAGTAGTACTCGACGCCGGCGCCGGGCAGGAAGCTGTCCATCGCCTCGAAGTACTCGTGGGTGGCGGCCGGGCCGCCATGCAGGAGCAGGAGCTTGATGCGCGGGTTGTTGCCCACCCGCTTGGTCCACACGGTGAACGTGCCCCTGGGCGTCTTCACCGGGATGCGCCGGACTCCCCCGCTCCAGGCGTCGTCGCGCCCGCGGTTGTCGAAGTAGGCCGCCCCCGCCGCGCCCGCGGGCGATCCCGCGCTCGGCGCGGTGGCCGGCGCCTCGGAGCTGCCCATACACGCCTGAAGCAGACCGCCGCAGACGAGCAAACCCATTCCGCTCTTCATGGTGCCCTCCCCTTGCCGCGCCGCGCGCGGCGCGAGCTCTCGCCCTTCCGGTCGAGCCTACTCTACGACGATCGCCTCCAGGCGTGCCACAGCAGTGCTAGAGCGCCTCTGCCGGCGGCGGCGCGTCCGGCACCTCCGCCTGCTCGACCACGTACGCCACGCCCAGCTTGGCGAACTTGGACGCGTGCTCGGCGCTGTTGCCG
>DATFRY010000432.1:0-11425 GCA_035262925.1 Kofleriaceae bacterium
GCGCGGGTCACCGCCGCCCAGCTCGACTACGGCCCGGAGTCGCCCGAGCTGCGGGCGGCGATCGCCGAGCTGGTCTCGTCCGGCCGCGGCCTGCGCGCGCACGCCGACCAGGTGCTGCTGTTCGGCGGCGGCCAGCGCGCGCTCGAGTTCGCCGCCGCCGCGGTCCTCGATCCCGGGCAGCGGGCGTGGATGGAGGATCCGGGCTACCACGGGGCCCGCCAGGTCCTGCGATCGGCGGGCGCGTCGATCGCCGACGTCCCGATCGACGAGCACGGCCTCGTGGTCGCCGCCGGCCAGGCGCAGGCGCCGGACGCGCGGCTGGTCTACGCCACGCCGTCGTGTCAGTTCCCGCTCGGCGTGACCATGAGCCAGGCCCGCCGCGAGGAGCTGCTCGCCTGGGCCGGTCGCGCGGGAGCCTGCGTGGTCGAGGACGACTACGACGCGGAGTTCCGCCACGCGGGCCCGCCGGTGGCGTCGCTCGCCGCCCTCGATCCGGGGCGAGTCCTCCACGTCGGCTCGTTCAGCCGCACCATGTTCCCGGCCCTGCGGCTCGGCTTCGTGGTCGCCCCGCCCGGTCTGGCGGATCGCCTGCGCGCCGCGCGCGCGAGCATGGAGGAGCAGCTGCCCGCGCTGGTGCAGCTGGCGCTGGCCGACTTCATCGCCGAGGGCCACTACGCGCGCCACCTGCGCCGGATGCGGGTGCTCTACCGCGCGCGGCGCGAGGCCCTGGTCGCGGCCATCGAGGCGGCGTGCGGCGGCCGCATGCGGGTCCGCCCGACCGAGTCGGGGCTCCACGTCATCGCCGATCTGCCGCCCGGCAGCGACGCCGCGGCCGTGTCGGCCGCCGCCGCCCGCCGCGGCGTCGAGGCGGCGCCGCTGTCGCTGTTCTCGACCAGCCCGGCGCCGCCCGCGCTGGTGCTCGGCTTCGGCGCGGTCGACCCGCGCACGGCGCGCGCGGCCATGGCCGAGCTGGCCGCGGCGATCGAGGAGGCCGCGCGCGGCGGCGCGTCCACCTGAAGCGGGTCTACAGCGGCGCCGGCGCGTCCGGATCGGTCAGGAACGCGGCCAGGGCGAGATAGAACGCCTCGTGGTCGTAGCCGAGCGACGTGGTGCCCAGGAGCTGTCCGACCTCGTCGAGGTGATCGGCCGGCACGGTGCCGAGCATGATCCCGTGCGTCGCGCTCTCCACCGTGACCAGGCCGTCGTTGGGCCCGGTCGGCTGCAGGATGACGAAGCCGGCCAGGAGCAGCGGATCGCAGATGTCGTTCCTGAACGGGTTGGCGAACGGGTTGGTCTGGGTGACGCCGGCGACCGAGTAGTAGGCCACCCGCGGATCGTCCGGGTTGGCCGGGTTGAACGTGTTGACCGCGTACTCCTCGGTCAGCTGCTCGAGCTGGCCGATCACGTCCTGCTCGTCGCCGTCGACCGCGCCGACCAGGAGATCGACCAGGAAGCCGAGCGCATCCTGCACCGGGCCGGGGATGAGGCCCAGCGCGGTGTCGGCCACGCGCGAGCCGAGGTGCGGCGTCGAGATGGTGGTCAAGCTGGCCACCCGATCGCCGTAGCCGAGCGACGAGATGAGGAAGCGCGCGTCGAGGCCGCCCTGCGAGTGGCCGATGAGGTGGACGCGCTCGGCGCCGGTCTCGGCCAGGATGGCGTCGATCTGCTCGGCCAGCTCGCCCGCGCGGACGTCGATGGTCTGCAGCGGGTCGACCTCGGTGGTGAAGACCACGTGGCCGGCCTCGGTGAGATCGTCGGCCACGTGGAAGAAGTACTCGAGCGGCCCGATCTGATCGAAGCCGGCCGCGCCGTGGAGGAGGACGATCGGGAGCGGCGTGCGCGCCGCCGCGGCCACCGGGTCTTCTGACGCGGCGCCGCCCGCGCCGGTCTCGCCTCCCTGGTCGGGCTGGCCGCCCGCCTCCTGTGCCCGCTGCCCCTCGTCCGCGTCCATCGCGGCGCAGCCGACGCCGAGGGCCATCGAGAGCGAGAGCGCGAGCGTGCGTCCGGTCCGATCGATTCTCATCGCGCCGCATCCTAGGATCACGGGCGCGCGAGGCAGGACAAAAATCTGTCCTCGAGTCCGAACTTTGGTGCGAGAGTGTACGCAGCACTCGAGTTCGCCCTACAGTCGAGCGATGTCGACCCGACCCGCCGCGCTCAAGGTCAAGCTCGAGAAGCTCGAGCTCCAGGTCACGCTCGCCCTCGCGCTCGCGCTCGGGGGCGCTCTCGCCGCCGTTGCTGCCTGCGGCGGCGCGTCCCCTGCAGGCCAGGCCCCGCAGGCCGCGCCGCACGAGCAGGCCATCGCCATCACGGGCGTCACCGTGATCCATCCGGGCGCCGACGGCGCCGCCATGCAGGAGGCCGATCGCACCGTGGTGCTCACGGGGGATCGCATCGCCGCGGTCGGGCCGACCGCGAGCACCAGACCGCCCCAGGGAGCGCGCGTGATCGACGGCCACGGGCGCTGGCTCATCCCGGGCCTCATCGACTCGCACGTCCACTTCTTCCAGTCGGGCAATCCCTTCACCCGGCCCGACGCCGCCGACTTCAACGACGTGGTGCCCTACGCGCAGGAGGTCGCCCGCAACAAGGCCCGCCTGCCGGCCACCTTCAAGGTCTGGCTCGCGTCCGGCGTGACCAGCGTGCTCGACTGCGGCGGCCCCATGTGGAACTTCGAGGTGCGCGACCGGGCGCGCAAGAGCGAGGCGGCGCCGCGCGTGCTGGTGGCCGGGCCGCTGGTGTCGCTGGTCGATCGCCCGGCCCTCGCGCTCGACGACCCGCCCATCATCAAGGCGACCACGCCCGACGAGGCGCGGCAGCTGGTCGAGCGCCAGCTGCCGCACCACCCCGACTTCATCAAGGTGTGGTTCATCCACCTGCCGACCGGCGACCTGGCGTCGGAGGAGAAGATCGTCCGCGCCGCCGGCGACGCCGCCCACGCGGCCGGCCTCCGCCTGCTGGTCCACGCCACCGAGCTCGACACCGCCAAGGCCGCGATGCGCGCCGGCGCCGACATCCTGGTCCACTCGGTCTTCGATCGCGTGGTCGACGACGAGTTCCTGGCCATGGCGTCCCGGCGCCACGTCATCCTCATCCCGACCCTGTGGGTCACGGGAGGCTACGCGGCCGTCCTGGCGGGCACGTTCACGCCGACCGAGGAGGAGCGCCGCCTGGCCGATCCGCAGATCCTGGCGGCCATGAGCAAGGTGCCGCGCGTCGATCCGGTGCGCGGATCGCGCCCGATCCCTCCGGCGGCGCTCGAGAGCCTGCCGCGCCTGTGGGCCGCCGGCATCACGGTCGCGCTCGGCACCGACGCCGGCAACATCGGGACCCTGCACGGCCCGTCGGTCTTCCGCGAGGCCCGCATGATGGTGCAGGCCGGCCTGACCCCCGCCCAGGTCCTGCGCTCGGCCACGGTGAACGGCGCGCGCGTGCTCGGGCTCGAGGCGGAGCTGGGCGACGTCGCGGTCGGCCGGCGCGCCGACCTGGTCCTGCTCGACGCCGATCCGCTGGCGTCGGTGGACAACCTGGCCCGCGCCCACCTGGTGTTTCGCGCGGGCCGCGTCTTCGATCCCGTCGAGCTCATGGCCTCCATCCGCTGAGCCGTGACGCCCCGCGCTCCCGCAGCTCGCCGCGCGGCTCGAGCGCATGACGCGCGGTCGGCGAAGCAGGCGTCGACGATGCAGGCGGCGGCGCCGGCGCCGCCGACCGAGTAGCATCCCCTCGCGATGGACACCACGGCGTACTGGCAAGAGATCGCGCGGCACTCGCCGCTCGCGCTGCTCCTCGACATGGACGGCACGCTCATCCCGCTGGCGGCCACGCCGGACGAGGCGCGCCCGGGCGCCGACGTGCGCGAGCTCCTGGCCGCGCTGGCCGCCGCCGACGGCCTGCGCTGCGCGGTGGTGAGCGGGCGGCCGCAGGGCGCGCTGGCCGACATGCTGGGCGACATCCCGCAGCTGCGCCTGGTCGCCGAGCACGGCATGTGGCGCTGGGACGGCGCCGCCTGGAGCGCGACCGCCGCGGTCGACGCCGCCACGCTCGATCAGCTGCAGTCGCTGCTCGAGCCGTCGGTGCGCGCCAATCCGGGGGCGCTGCTCGAGCGCAAGAGCGCGTCGCTCTGCGTCCACTACCGGCAGGTCGGCGGGTCGGGCCGCGAGGCCTTCCTGGTCAGCACCGCGGCGCTGCTCAACCTGTGGCTGTCGGCGCACGAGGACTACGAGCTGCTCGAGGCGGCCCAGGCCATGGAGGTGCGGGCGCGCAAGGTCAACAAGGGCTCGTCGGTGGCCTGGGCGCGCGAGGGCGAGCCCGCCGATCTCCTGTGCGTGGCGATCGGCGACGACGTGACCGACGAGGACACCTTCCGCGCGCTCGCGCCCGGGGACGCCGCCATCCTGGTCGACCACGGCCGCCGGCGCCCGACCGCCGCGCGCTGGCGCCTGGCCGATCCGGACGCGGTGCGCGGCTTCCTCGGCGCCCTGCTGCAGCTGCGGCGCGGCGGCGACGCGCCCGCCGGGCTCCTGCCGCAGCCGATCGCCGCCCGGGCGCCCCGCCCCGCGCCCGGCGCGCGCGGCGATCGCGCGCCGCGCCTCCTCGCCATCTCGAATCGCCTGCCTCACCTGCGCGACCCGGCCCAGCCCTCGGGGACCCGCAAGCAGAGCGTCGGCGGCCTGGTGTCCGCGCTCGAGCCGGTCCTGGCCGAACGCCGCGGCCTGTGGCTGGGCTGGAGCGGGAAGACGACGGCCGAGAGCGAGGTCGGCGAGGTCAGCACCGACGACGAGGGGTCGCCGGCGCTGGCCTGGATCGATCTGCCGGCCGACTGGGAGGAGCGCTACTACAACGGCTTCTGCAACCGGCGGCTGTGGCCGCTGTTCCACAGCTTCCCGGCCCACGTGCGCTTCCGCGACGACGAGTGGGACGCCTACACCCAGGCCAACCAGGCGTTCGCCGAGGCGGCCGGCTCTCTGGTCGAGCCCGACGCGAGCGTCTGGGTGCACGACTACCACCTGCTGCTGGTCGCCTCGGGGTTGCGCCAGCGCGGCCACCGCGGGCCGATCGGGCTCTTCCTCCACATCCCGTTTCCGGGCGCCGACGTGTTCGAGCTCATCCCGTGGTCGCGCGATCTCCTGGCCGGCCTGCTCGACTTCGACCTGGTCGGCTTTCACACGCCGGCCTACGTGGACAACTTCCACGACTGCGTGTCGCGCCTGACCTCGGCGCGCGTGTCGGGCGGCGCGATCGAACACGGCGGGCGCGTCACCCGGGCGCGCGCGTTTCCGCTCGGCATCGTGCCGGCCAGCTTCCAGGAGCCGCCCGATCCGGCGATCGCCGAGGAGATCGCCGCGCTGGTCGAGGCGCTGCACCCGACCCGGCTGGTCCTCGGCGTCGATCGACTCGACTACACCAAGGGCATCCCCGACCGGCTGCTGGCGTTCGAGCGCCTGCTCCAGCTCTACCCGGAGTGGCGGGGCCAGGTGTCGCTGGTCCAGGTCTCGGTGCCGTCTCGCGAGGACGTGCCCGAGTACGCCGAGCAGCGCCAGCTGATCGAGAACGCGGTCGGCCGCATCAACGGCGAGTACGGCGAGGCCCACTGGGTGCCGGTGCGTTACCTGTATCGCTCCTACGGCCGCAACCACCTGGCCCAGCTCTACCGCGCGGCCGACGTGGGCTATGTGACGCCGCTGCGCGACGGCATGAACCTGGTGGCCAAGGAGTTCGTCGCCGCGCAGGACGCCGACGACCCGGGCGTGCTCCTGCTCTCGCGCTTCGCGGGCGCCGCGGTCGAGCTGGCCGACGCGGTGCTCACCAACCCGTATCACCCCGACGGGATGGCGCGCGATCTCGACCGCGCGCTGCGCATGGAGCCGGCCGAGCGGCGAACCCGCCACCAGGCTCTCCTGGCCGCCGTGTCGCGCACGACGGCGCTCACGTGGGCGACCGACTTCATGCGCGCCCTCGAGTCGGTGCGCTGAGCTCGCCAAGGAAGCCGCGGGGGCGGCGCCCGACGGCGCGTTGTTTGGGCTCGTCCGGCGGACCGGCCGCGCGAATACGTCGTCGGCCTCTCAGGAGTCGCCGCGGCCGCGCAGCCACGAGCCCAGCCGGCGCAGCGGGCCGCGGTCCGGGTGCAAGCTGACGCCGCCCTGTCGCGCGGCCGCCGGATCGACGAGGCCGGACGGCCGCGGTGAGCGCGCGCGCGGCGGCTGGTCGCCCGGGCCGGGCGAGGCCGCCGGCTCGCCGTCCTCGCCGCGCAGCTGTCGCCACTTGCGCGCGTTGCCCCCGGTCAGGCCGATGGGCTTGAACTCGAACCGGTATCCGCTCTCCTTGACCACCGAGGAGACGAAGGCGACCAGGTCGAGGACCGCGCCGGCAAGCAGGCGGCACTTCACCACCTGGTTGTGCGGCAGCGCCTGGGTTCCGTGCGCGACGAAGCCGTCCGCAGCCAGCGCGACGCACACGAGGTGCTGGTCGCCGCTGTTGCGCTCGACCACCAGCGGGATGCTCACCTCCACCAGCGAACCCCGGAGCGTGGTGGGCGGCGGCTCGACCACCGGGATCTGGATCGAATGAGTGACCCGGAGGTCGTCGGCCTCCGCGCCGAGCGCCCACACCGCGGCGGCGGCCTCGGGGAGCAGCTGCGCGATCTCGGCCGCCTCCTCCGCGTCGCAGCCGATCGCGAGGGCGATGTCCTCGACCGCCGGAGCCGCGTCGCGGTAGAAGAGCTCGGTCAGGGCGTCGCCGGCGGCGAGCAGGTCCACGAAGGGCGCGAGGTGGGCGAGAGGGGAGGGCGCTGCGAGGGGCGCGCCGCCGCGTCGCGCCGCCGCCACGTCTGCCACCAGCTGCGGCACGCCCCACTCCTCAGCCACGTGGGCGGCGATCTGCTGCTCGCAGCGGCGCGCCACGTCCATCCAGGCGTCGGCCGGCCGGCTCTCCTCGAGCTGGTGATCGGCCAGCGCCTGCTCGATGGCGCCGAGCGACACCGAGAGGCCGAAGCTGCCGAGGAGGCCGCACAGGAAGGCGCCCTCCGGGTCGACGCCGCGGCGCGGGGCCAGGCGCCGGCAGAAGACAGCGAGCGCTGCGGCCCGGCGCAGGACATCGCGCCGCAGGCTCTGCAGCGGGGTGAGCCGCGCGCTTTCGCGTCCGAGCGAGAAGGACACCACCAGCGAGTAGAGGCCGCCGGCCCCGAGCCGCACGATCGCGTCGGTGAGCGACGCGATCTGTTCGCGCGCGCCGGGCAGCGTGTGGCTCGCGCAGCGCAGGACATGAGCGGCCAGCGCCTGATCGGTGCCGACCAGCTGCGCGATCCCGTGGACATCGAGGCTCGGCTTCGCCACCTCATCGCTCAGTCGGGCCAGCACCGCCGGCATGGGAGGGATAATCAGACGGTCGCCCGCGATGACGTGTCGGATCGCCTCCAGCACGGGGTCAGGGTGGGAGATCGGCGCATCCGGTCGCGGGGGTGATGCCGAGGACATGGTGGCTCGCGGGCGCGGATTTTCTGGCATGCGCATATCGGACGGATCGCTCGCAGCTTGAGCCGCCGGCGCTCGCTTCTGCGCGCGGCGCGGCACCGGTGCCGCACTCAAGCGCGGCGCCCGCCGGTCGATCATCGAGCGACGGAGGTCATCATGAAGTTGCGCGCGCTGGCCGCCGTGCTCGGCACGGTGATGATCGCGGGATGCGGGGGGGCGACCGGAGACGCGGGGCTCGGCGACGGCGACGGCGATGGCGACGCCGCCGACGACGGCGATGGCGACCAGGGGCCCGGCACGGGTACCGGCGACGATGGGGGCGACGACGGCTCGGACGGGGCGGGCTTCCAGGTGACCGGGACGGTCGCGCAGGCGGCCGGCCTGCGGGCCGGCCGCGCCGCCCGGCCCGCCCCCGACGAGCAGCGCATCATCGACCACGTGATCGCGGTGTCGCCCTCGAGTCAGGGGGAGCGCCGCTACTCGGCGGTCGCGGCCGACGGCAGCTTCGCGCTCGACATCGACACCGCGCACGCGTGGGTGCTCGTGTTCGTCGACTCGACGCGGATCGGGGCGGACATGATCGCCGGCGTGCTCGGCGCCGGCACCCTCGACACCTTGACGCCGATCGCGAGCGGGGGCGTCGACCTCGGCGAGGTCGCCACGTCCGACGCGGGCGAGTCCACGCCCGGCCTGAGCTACGACGAGCTCCTGGCCGCGCTCGGCATCGCACCCGAAGCGGCCGACTACCTGGGCGCGCTCGACGACGTGTGCCTGCGCTACGTCAACCCGGACATCGACGGCGACGGCGAGCTCGACGTGCTGCAGTCGGACGACCACCGCTTCCTGCTCGACTTCCACGTGCTGCGCACCATGGCCGAGGACGGCGACAGCGCGACCGTCGCCGACCTGGTCGGCCGCTTCCTCGACCCGGCGATCACCTCCGCCACGTTCGACGGCACCGGCGTCTACGTCAGCGTGCCGGCCGCCTTCTGGTCGGGCACGCGCGCCGAGGCCTCGATGATCTTCGACGGCGAGCTCGCCTACTACGCGGGCGGCGGCGGCGGGGTCGTGACCGCGGGCGCCGGCACGCCGGTCACCGGCGACGATCTCATCGACAACGACTACGGCGAGATGCGCGGCGTCGGGGTCTACGCCGCGCCCGGCCACGACCTCCCGCAGGGCGTCTACCAGGCGGAGCTCGGCGAGCGCTCGCTCTCCTTCACCGGCGTGGCGACCCTGAGCGACGAGGAGCTGGCCAGCGCCGAGGGCACCTTGCTCCCCTTCGTGCGCTTCAGCCCGGTCGAGGAGGCCTGCACGAGCGCGTGCGCCATCGCGTCGATCGACGTCGAATGGCGCAAGCGCACCGCGGAGGGCTGGGTGGCGGCCACCGCGGCCGAGCTGGCCCTCACCGTGGGCGAGGGCGGCGGATTCGCCAGCATCGTGGTCGGCGCCGAGGGCGGGGCGCAGCACATCGGCGTCACGCTTCCGGCCGCGGAGCCGAGCGCGTCCGTCCCCTGGCTGGCCGCGAACGCCCATCTCGACGGCATCGACGCGGCCGCCTTCGCCGCGGTCACCACCGACCAGGTCTGCCACTTCGGTCTCAGCTACGACGACAAGCTCGGCATGCGCCACTTCGCCGGGATCGGCGACGCGGAGGGCACGTGCGCCCCGTAGGGCGGGCGTGAGCCGCGCGTGAGTGGATCGCGCGCCGCGCGCCCGCGATGGAATATGATGCGGCATGGCCCACCTCCCCGTCACCGGCCGCCGCGAGGCGACCGGTGCGCTGCGCGAGACCTACGAGCTGCTCGGGAAGCGCGCGCTTCCGCCGGTCTACGTCCCGGCGCACGGTGACGCGCCGGGCATCGTCCGCGCGCACAGCCTCGACCCGGCGGTGATGCGCTGCGCGTTCCAGGTCTCGGGATCGCTCAACGGACAGGGACCGCTCGAGTGGCCCGACCGCGAGCTGGTCAACGCGGTCACGTCGCGCCTGAACCAGTGCCTGTATTGAACGGCCTGTCACGCGGAGTTTCTGCGTGTCGCCTCCGATGACCATGCGCTCGCCGCGAGCGTGATCGCCGACGCGCGTCTTCCGGCGGCCGGACCGCGGGGCCGGGCGATCGCCGGCCTGGCCCGCCTCGTCACCGAGGCGCCGTGGTGCCTGCGCCGCGAGGATCTGGTCCGCCTGCGCGCGTCCGGCATCGACGACGCCGAGGTGCTGCACGTCGTCGCGCTGTCCTCGTTCTTCGGCTATCTCAACCGGGTCGCCGACGCGGTCGGCATCGAGCTCGACTACGAGGTGGCGCTGGCGCCGCCGCCGCCCGACGCCTCGGTCGCGCCGCTGCCTCGGCCGGAGCGCCACGAGTGCCCCGATCCCGACCGGGCGCGGCCGCTGCAGCTCGGGCAGCGGCCCACCACCGCCGCGCTGGTCGACGCCTGGCACGTCCAGGTGATGGAGCGAGCCGCGCCCCTCGGCCGGGCGCACCGGCGGCTGGTCGCCGCCGTGGTGGCCGACGCCACCGGCGACGTCGCCGGGCTGCGCGCCACCGGCGAGCCGGCACCGTCGGGCGAGCTCGAGCAGGCGCTGGCTGCCTACGCCGACCTGGTGGCCCGCGCCCCCTGGCGCCTGGGCGCCGCGGCGCTCGCGCCCCTGCGCGCGGCCGGCCTCGACGACGCCGCGCTGTTCGACGTCATCGCCACCGCGTCGTACCAGTCGTTCGCGTCGCGCCTGGAGGTGGCGCTCGCCGCGCTGGCATCGTAGCGGCGCGGGTCGGCCGGGTCGGCGCCGCGCGTGCGCGCTCTTCATCGCCGCCCTCGCGCTCGCCTGGTCGGGTATGCACGTCGGGCCGGCGACCGCGGGAGGCCGAGGGCGGGCGGCGCGGCAGACCGAGCGCGCGGTCGCTGGCCTGTTTCGCGACGAGGGCGCGCACGGCGCGGCGGTCGTCCGCGACGTCGCCTCGGGCGAGGTGGTCGCGGCGTTCGGCGCCGGCCGCGACGTCGACGCGCCGGTCATGCCGCTCTCGGTCATCAAGCTCTACCTCGCGGCGCTGTGGTGGGACGAGGGGAGGGGCGACGGCAACTTCCAGGACCCGCGGGCCGGGCGCGTGACCGTGCGCGACATGCTCGAGCGCGGCTACGATCGCCCGGGCATCGACATGGCGGTCGAGCTGCGGCGCGAGGTGGGCTCGCAGCGGATGCTCGCGCGCCTGCGCCGCTACGGCCTCGGCGCCCGACCCGGCCACCTCGCGCTCGGTTCGCGCGACGACGACGCGGCCTGGGGTCAGACCCTCTCGATCGGCGAGGAGCGCGTGACGGTGACCCTGCGCCAGGTCTCCAGCTTCCTCCGCGCCGTCGGCGCCGGTGGGGCCCGCGTGGTCGCGCCCGACACCGCGCTCCGCATGCAGCGGGCGATGCGCGGCGCGGTGGAGCGCGGCACCGCCCGGTCCGCCGCACCCATCCTGCGCGGCAGCCGATGGCACCTGGGCGGCAAGACCGGCACCGGCCCCGACAAGGTCGGACCGACCTCCGACGGCTGGTTCGCCGGCCTCGCATTCGAGGGCGATCGCCCCCGCTACGCCATCGCCATCTTCGTCGAGCATCGTGGCCCAGGCGGCGCCGTCGCGGCCTCCATCGCGGCCAGACTCACCCGCGCCCTCGCCGCCGAGCGGCCCTGACCGGCCATCGTGGTCCCCGCGCCGTGGCGGCCCGAGCCCACGCGGCGGCACAACCCTGGAGGTCGGGCAGCGCCGCGCAAGCGACGCGAGGCCGCAGGACCAGCCGCCCACCGCGGGAACCCGCCGCGAGCGGGACCGTGGCGGCGCCACGTCCGGCGGTGCCGGCGCCATGAAACGTTCCGACCGAGGCATGAAACGTTCCGACCGAGGCATGAAACGTTCCGACCGAGGCATGAAACGTTCCGACCGAGGCATGAAACGTTCCGACCGAGGCAGGAACCGGTC
>DATFRY010000433.1:0-18113 GCA_035262925.1 Kofleriaceae bacterium
GGGTTTCTCGTCGCCGGTCCCCGGGTCGCCGCGCCGCCGCGCGTGCCCCCGGCATCGCCGCGCGACAACCTCGCGCGCTGCGTCGAGGCGCTGGCCGCGCGCGGCCTCACCGCCTGCGAGGTGGACCTGACGACGCCGGACCTTGCCGCCGCGGGATTCACCTGCGCGAAGGTGCTCGTGCCGGGCGCGGCGCCGGTCTCGGCCATCCACGCGGTGCAGGCGCTCGGCTCGCCGCGCCTCCGTGCGGTGCCCGCGCACCTCGGCCTGCGCCCGCGCGCGAGCTGGAACCCGGTCCCCCACCCGCTGGCCTGACGATCCCGCGACGACCTCCTACGACCCCGACGACCCGCGACACAGGACGCAGAAGAAACGATCATGAGGAACGGCGAGCTCGAACCCGATGTGTACTCCTTCGTGGAGATGTTCGACGGCGACGACCACAGCGCCGCGGAGAACTTCCACGAGAGCACCAAGCTCAACATGATCAGCGGCCAGGCCGTGAGCGCGCGCCTGCAGCAGATCCGTCACGACCCGTCCCTCATCGTCGCGATGAAGCGCGCCTGGAAGACCTATCCCGGGGCGCGCGTCCTCCCCCTGCCGCCGCCCGATCTGGGCGGGGCCACGGTTGCGAGCGCGATCCTCGGCCGCCGCTCGCAGATCGGTCCCTACACCGGCGAGGCGATCGGGCTGGACCAGCTGTCGGCCATCCTGCGCTTCAGCTTCGGCCCCACCCAGGGCGGCGGCCCCGGGCAGCCGGAGCTCATGCATCTGCGCGCGTCGGCCTCTGCCGGCGCCCTCCACCCGCTGGAGATCTACCCGCTGGTGTTCGACATGAAGGGCCTCGCCCCCGGCATCTACCACTACCGCGTGCTCGACCACGCGCTCGACGTGGTGAGCACGGCGCCGTGCAAGGAGGAGATCCTGCGCGCGGCCATGTCGGTCGAGGTCGTGGCGTCGTCGTCGGTCGTGCTCGCCATCACCGGCATCTTTCGCCGCAACCTCACCAAGTACCTGCACCGCGGGTATCGATTCCTGTCGTACGACTGCGGCGCGCTCCTCCAGAGCCTCTACCTCACGACCACCGCGCTCGGGCTCGGCACCTGCGCCATCGGCGGTTTCCTGGACAACCAGGTCGGCGACGTCCTCGGCGTCGACAACGTCGACGAGAACGTGCTCATGCTGTTCACGATCGGTGGTCGCGCGCGGGCGACCGAGGCAGAGCTTGTCCCCTGACGGGCTCGCGGCGGCCCGCCTGCGCATGCGCGACGGCGTGCTCCTCTTCACCGACGCCAGCGCGTCGCCGCCGACTCACATCCTCAAGGACTCGCAGACCGGTCTGGTCTTCCGGCTGAACGCCACCACGCGCCGCCTGTGCGAGCTGCTCGACGGCAGCCGCACCCTCGACGAGGTCGCGGCGCCGTTCGGCGAGAGCGGCGGCCGCACCGCGCGCGGCCTGGTCGAGAAGTGGTCGGCGCTGGGCCTGGTCGAGCCGGCCGAGCCGTTCGCCGCGGAGCCGGGCGCGCCGGCGGCGCCTGCGGCCGCCGGGTCCGAGTCGGGCGGGCCGCCGCGCCTCCTCTCGCTGCTCGGCCGCTACAATCCGCTCTTCCTGCGCCTGGTGTCGTTCGATCCGACGCCGATGCTGCGCCGCATCGACCGGCCGCTGGGCTGGCTGTTCGCGCCTGCCGCGCCGCCCGCGTTCCTCGCCCTCTTCGGGCTGGCCATCTGCCTCCTGGCCAGCAGACACGCGCTGGTCGGCCGCTCGTTCGCTGTGTTCGGGTTCTTCCACCACTGGGTGGTGGTCTACGTCCTCATGGCGGTCTCCGGCTTCATCCACGAGACCGGCCACTCGCTGGCCTGCTGGCACCTCGGGCGCAAGGTGCCGAGCATGGGCCTGCTCCTCTACTGCTTCACCCTGGGCGCCTACTCCGACGTCAACGACGCATGGACCCTGCCGTGGCGCCAGCGCGTCGTCGTCGCGCTGGGCGGGCTCTACCTCGAGGCGATCCTGTGGAGCGCGATCGCGCTGACCTGGTACGCCACGCCGCCCTTCTCGGCGCCCAACCAGGTCGCCTTCGTCCTTCTCGTCGTGCTGGGCACGCGCATCCTCCTCAACCTCTACCCGTTCCTCCGCCTCGACGGCTACTTCATCCTCAGCGACCTCCTCGGCATGCCCAACCTGCGGCCGCGCTCGTTCGCGTATCTGGTCACGCGCGTGCCGGGTCTGCGCGGGCGCTACCGGGCGCTCGCGCCCACCCGCCTGCGCCAGCGCATCGTCTACCTGGTCTATGGCTCGCTCGGCATGGCCAGCGTGCTCGCCTTCATGGGCTGGGGCCTTCGCTTCCTCCACCGCGTGGCGCTGCGCCTGGTGCCCGGCGCGGCCGACGCGATCTTCGCCGCCGTCGTCGCTCTCTTCCTGCTCGCGATGGCGGTCGGGGTGTTCATGTTCTTCTGGGGCCTCGAGCACGCGCGGCGCTGGACCGTCCCGGCCCGGGGGGATGGGCCATGAGAGGCGCGACGGGCGCGACGGGCCTGAGGCGCGCGCTCGCGCTGGTGGTCTGCGTCGCCGCCGGCGCGCTCTGCTTCTTCTGGCTGTACCCGCGCGCCGGCTCGAGGCGGGCGCCGCCGGCCGCGCGGCCGGTCCCGCCGATGGCGGCGCGCGCGAGCGGAGGAGCCATCGACGGACCGTCTCGAATCTTCCAGGTCGAGGACCGCAAGGGCGAGCTCGCGCTCGAGGGTATCGTGGTGGACGCCGGCGACCGGCCGGTCGACGAGGCGGTGGTGACGCTGGACACCGCGCCGCCGCGCGAGCTCACGACCGCGGCCGACGGCATCTTCAGCTTCCGCGAGCTCGGGCCCGGGCGCGTGCGCGTGGTCGCCCGCCGGGGCTCGCAGGTGGCCGGCCCGGTCGAGGTGGTGGTGGACGCGCGGACCGAGTCGCAGGTGCTGCGCCTGGCCGACGCGCCTGTCCTCCACGTCGCCGTGGCCAGCGCCGACGGACGGCCGATCGCCGGCGCCGACGTCGAGCTGCGCGGGCTCGCGGTGGCGCGCGGCAGCACCGACGCGCGCGGCGCGATCGACCTCCCCACCGAGGGAGCCGGCGTGTACGCGCTGACCGCGACCGCGAGCGGCTTCGGCCGCGCCTACGAGAAGGTCGAGGTCCCGGGCGGCGCGCGCGAGCACTCCGCCCGGCTCGTCCTCCTGCCCGGCCAGACCGTCACCGGCCGCGTGGTCGACGCCGAGGGCGCGCCGGTCGCGCGGGTCGCCGTGTGGGCGGAGCCGTCGTCGTCGCCGTCGTGGCTGTCGAGGAGCGCCGTGGGCGACGGCGGGACCACGGACGAGCGCGGCCGCTTCGTGCTGCACGCGGTCGCGCTCGGCTCCTATCGCGTGCTGGCGCGCCACCCGGACTTCGCGCCCGGCGCCTCGGCCATCTTCACCGTGACCGGCGGGCGCGCGATCGAGGACCTGGTCGTGGTGCTGCGGCCGGGCGCCCGGCTGGCCGGCCACGTCGTCGACACGCGGGGTGCGCCGGTGGCCGGCGCGGTCGTGAACGTGGCCACCCGCGACGCCGACAGCGCCGCGGATCCGACCTGGGAGGCGAGCACCGGAGCGGACGGCGCCTTCGCGGTGACCGGCCTGCCGCGCCGCGTGGTGGTGGCCGCCGCGAGCGCGCCGGGTGCGTGCAGCGGCCGCGCGGAGATCGACCTGGGCGCGGCGCCGGCCCGCACCGACCTGGTCCTCCGGCTCGAGCACGCGCTCGGCATCGCCGGCGTGGTCGTCACGCCGGCCGGCGATCCGGTGGCGGAGGCGCGCGTGACCGCCATCCGCGACTACCGCGAGGTCGACTTCCGCGACCTGCGCCTGCGCCCGCCGGTCGCCACCACCTCGGGGGCAGACGGCCGCTTCGAGGTGAGCGGGCTCGAGCCCGGCACCTATGGCGTGCACGTCGACCCGGTCGAGTCGGCCCGGCGGGCCTCGTTCTTCTCCGAGCCGGCCGCGCACGTGCCGGCCGGGACGCGAGGCCTGCGCATCGTGGTCGAGACGCCGGCGACCGTCTCGGGCAAGGTCGCGTTCCAGGACGGCACGCCGCCCGCGCTGTTCCGGGTGGGGACCGGCAACGTCGCGGCGGCCAGCTTCGGCGCGCGGGCCGGCGAGTTCCAGCTGAGCGACATCGTGCCCGGCCGGGTCAGCCTGGTCGTGAGCGGGCCCGAGTTCGCGCAGAAGCTGGTCCCGGACGTGAGCGTCGTGTCCGGCCGCGACACCGACGTCGGCACCATCACCGTCGAGAAGGGGCGGACCATCTCGGGTCGCGTCCTCCTGCCCGACGGCAGCCCGGTCGCCGGCGCGGCGGTGTACGCCGGCAAGCGGCTGGTTGCCACCGGCAACGAGCTCACCAGCAGGGTATGGGGCGCGCCTGGCAGCAGCGGCGCGACCCGGCGCACCGAGACCGACGAGACCGGCAGCTTCAGCTTGCCGGGCTTCGGCGGCGACGCCCTGGCGCTCGCGGCCGAGACCAGCGCGGCCCGGTCCGACATCGTGCAGGTGCCACCCGGGACCGGCCCGTTCAGCGTCGACCTCGTCCTTCGCCCGGGCGCCAGCATCCGCGGCGTGGTGATGCGCGGCGGTGCCCCCGCGCCCGGCATGAACGTGAACGCCTCACCGGTGCCCGGCAACAACCACTCCAACTTCACGGTCACGACAGGTCCCGACGGCCGCTTCGAGCTCCAGCGCATGCCGGCCGGCGACTACTACGTATCGGTCATGTTCGGCCTGTCCCCGCTGGTCGGCATCTCGCAGGCGGGCGTCGCCGCGCACGTGGACGAAACCGCGGGCGCCGAGGTCCGCATCGACCTCGCCTCCGCGACCGGCACCATCGTGGTCGCCGCCGTCGACCCGACCGGCGCGGGCATGCCGATGGTCGAGGTCCACACCTTCGCCGGCCGATTCACGGCCCACCTGGCCGGCGAGCTCCACGCCCGCGCCGACTCCGTCCGCTCCGGCTCCTACGCCTTCAACATCGCCCTCGGCGGCAATCCCGCCCGCGTCAAGGAGCTGCCACTCGGCCAGCCCTACACCGTCTGCGCGGTTCCCTATCCCCTCGCCGTGACTCACTGGGAGACCGCCGAGATCCTCGCCTTCGTGGCCGAACACGGCGCCACCCTGCCGGCCTTCTGCGCCTCCGTCGAGCTGACCCACCCCGGCGACACCCCCCTCGCCATCCCCGCCCGCCTCCCCGACATGCCCGGCGAGCCCGTCCGCTGACCCGGCCATCCGTCGCCGCTCGCGCCGCCTGAAGCACCTCCTCGGCGAAGCTCGGCGCCATGGGCAACGATGCCTCGCGGCGGGAAGCGGTGCGAGTCACACGCCGCGCGCCGCGGCGATCGGAACAGTCGGAACGCGGGGCGGAGCATCGTGGGCGCGCGGCGCGTATCGCCGCCGCGCGCGCCCATCGCGGGTTCCGACACGTTGAGCGCGCGCGGTCGGTGGCCCGCTTGTTGCGACCGGGCAGGCAGGGGTAGGGGAGGGAGCCATGCACGACACAGTGAAGTCCAGCGCGCCGTCCGCACCAGCCGCGCCATCCGCACCATCCGCGCCCACCGCGCCAGCCGCGCGGGCCGCGCGCGGCCTGCGGGAAGCCCGCGTCGCCGTCCTTCACGGCAGCCCCGCGACGGCGTCGCTCGTGCGCAGCCTGGTCGAGCAGGGCATCGGCCACGTGCGCCTGATCGGCGGCGGCGCCGACGCAGACATCGCTGGACGCGGCGAGGTGAACGGCGTCGAGTGGCGCGCCGACCTCGTCCCCTGGCCGGACACGGCCGAGGCCATGCACGGATGCCTCGAGGGTGCGGACCTGGCGGTCGCCACGGTCGGCGGGCCGATCCTGTTCTACGACTGGCTGGCGCGGCTGAACGAGGTCTGCCACGCGCGCTCGCTGCCCTGGCTGCGCGTGTCGGTGCCGTCGGCAGACGAGATCCACCTCGGGCCGCTGGTCGCGCCCGGGGCGACGGCGTGCCATGCGTGCTTCGAGCTGCGCTACAAGAGCAACATCGGCCGTCTCGAGGACTATCTGCCGTTCGAGGCGGACCAGCGCGGCCAGCGGCACGGCGTCGACTTCGGGGTGCCGCCGCCCATGTTCGAGCTGTGCGGCGCGCTGGGCGCGCGCGAGGCGGCGCGCTTCCTCGCCGATGACGGCGCGCCCGAGACGCTCGGGCGCCTGGTCGTCGTCGATCCGCACCGCCCGTCGATCTCGCGCCACGCCGTCCTGCCCCTGCCGCGCTGCGAGGTGTGCTCGCCGCCGCGCGCGGCCGCGCCGGAGCTGGCGCTGTGAACGCGGCCGCCACGGCAGAGCGCCGGGCGCGCGAGCAGCTGCAGCGCGCGCTGGTCGGCCCCACCTCGCTCATCCGCTTCTGCAAGAGCTTCCTGCACAGCCCGCACGAGCCCAGGCTGCACGCGTGCACCGCGAAGATCGCGGCCTCCTCGGTCTACGGCGTGCGCGAGTTTCCCGGCGACGCCGGCTCGGTCGGCTTCACCCGCGACGAGGCCATCCTGGGCGCGATCGGCGAGTGCGTGGAGCGCTACTGCTACTCCTACTTCGACGAGCGCGACACGCTGGTCGCGAGCATGCGCGAGCTGCGCGGAGCCGTCATGTCGTTCGACCGCTTCGAGCTGTTCGCCGACGAGCAGTACGGGCGGCCCGGCTTCCCGTTCGCGCGCTTCCGCCCCGACGTGCCGATCCGCTGGGTGCGCGCGCACGACCTGCCCGGCGGCAATCCCGTCTGGGTGCCGGCCTGCCTGGTCTACATCCCGTACGTGCCGCGCAACCGCGACGACCTCCTGTGCCACAGCGTCTCGAGCGGCCAGGCCTGCCACAGCGACCCGGACCGCGCGCTCCTGACGGGCCTCTGCGAGGTGGTGGAGCGCGACGCCTTCATGACCGGCTGGCTGCGCCAGCTGCGCCTGCCCAAGGTCGACTTCCTGTCCGATCCGATCGTCGCCGAGCAGTACCGCGCCTACTTCGAGTGCGAGGGCCTGACCTTCCACGTCGTCGACCTCACCCTCGACGTCGCCATCCCGACCTACGCCTGCTTCGTCGAGGGCGTGTCGGTGCGCGGACCGGTGGTCGGCATGGGCGCATCGACCCGCGTGTGCCGGCGCGAGGCGATCGTGAAATCGATGAAGGAGGCCGCGCAGGACTTCTACTGGTGCCGCGACCTGCTCGTGCGCCGCAAGGACTGGCGACCCGCGCCCGACTGGTCGAACGTCGTCGAGTTCGAGGACCACGTCCGCCTCTACTGCGAGCCCGACATGCGCCGCCACCTCGATTTCTGGCTCGCGGCGCCGCCCTCGCGCGCGGTCGCGCCGGCCGAGGACGTGGAGTCGGCGCCGCCGGACGAGCAGCTGGCGCACTGTTTCGCGCTGCTCGCGGCGCGCGGCCTCGAGACTCTCGTGTTCGACGGCACCGCCCCCGACGTGCGCCGCGCCGGCCTGGTCGCCCCCAAGGTCCTCATCCCCGGGATGGTCTCGCTCACCGCGAACCACCTGCTGCCGGCGCTCGGGGCCCGCCGGCTGTGGACCGTGCCCGAGGAGTGCGGCTATCAGGGCAGCGCGGAGCCCAACCCGATCCCGCACCCGTTCCCGTGAGCCTCGCGGCAACGCGGCGACCGCGACGGGGCGGCCGGCCGCCGCGATCGACCGCCGAGATCGTGCGCGCGCTGGTCTCGCCGCGCACCGGCATCGTCGCCGCGCTCCGCCCGCTGCCCCGGCGCGGCGCGGAGTCAGGCCTGTGGCGCATGACCGCGAGCACGCCCGACTACGGCCGTCTGCCCGGGTTGTCGTCGGTGTCGACGCCGGGCGGGACCGGGTTCGACCGCGAGGGCGCCGCCCTGCCGGCGGTCTTCGAGGCCGTCGAGCGCTACTGCGGCGCGTTCGTGGATCCGGCGCGCGAGGTCTTCCGCGCCGCCGGCGGCGACGACCGATTCCTGTGCGGCGACGCGCTTCCCCTCTACAGCGCTCGCCAGCACGCGGCCCCCGGATTTCCCTTTCGCCCGCTCGACGCCGCCGCCGAGGTCCACTGGACGCCGGCCCGCGCGCTCGCCGGAGGCGCGGAGCGCTGGGTGCCGTCGCTGACCGTCCACGTCCCCTACCAGCCGCGGCCGGGCGAGGCGCTCCACACACTCAGCACGTCGACCGGCATGGCGTGCGGCGCGACGCCGGCGGCGGCCGCGCTGTCGGGTCTCCTCGAGGTGGCCGAGCGCGACGCCTTCATGATCATGTGGCTGAACCGCCTGTCCATGCCACGGCTGCGGGTCGATCCGGCGTCGCGTCTGGGCCGCGAGCTCGGCGCGCTGCGCGCCACCATGGGCCCGCACGAGCTCCACTTCGTCGACCTCACCGGCGACATCGACATCCCGGTGGTCCTGTGCCTGCTCGAGCGGCCGCTGGGCGGCGGCGCCGGCCCGGCGGTCACGGTCGGGGCCTCGGCCAACCCGTGCGCCGAGGTGGCGGCGCGCAAGGCCGCCTTCGAGGCGCTCGGCCAGTACCTGCGCCTCGTCGAGATCCACGCCGCCGGCGCGCCGGCCTTCTGCCCCGCCGCCGACTTCGGCAACGTCGACTCGTTCGAGCTCCACAACCTGGTCTACACCGACCCGGGCGCCGCCGCGGCGCTCCGCTTCATCACCGCGTCGCCGATCGAGCGCGCACTGCCTGCAGCGCCCACGCGCGCGGCCCGCGACCCGGCGGCCGCGCTGGCCGACTGCGTCGCCCGCTTCCGCGCCCGCGGCCTCGATCCACTGTGCGTCGACCTGACGACGCGGGACGTGCGCGAGCTGGGGCTCGCCGCCCTCAAGATCATCGTCCCGGGCGCGGTGGCGATGGCCGGCCATCACCGCTACCCGCTCCTCGGCACGCCGCGCCTCTACCGGATCGCCTGCGAGCTCGGCCATCGCGCCCGCCCGGCCACGCACGACGACCTCAACCTCGACTGGCCACATCCATTTGCATGACCGGATGACCGACTGACGTGTAACGACGGTGAGGCGGGCGACAGCGGCGCGCGGTCCGCCGCCGATCGGAACATCGGAACACCATCGGAACACCGTCGGTGACGTGCCCGCGTCACGAGCATTCACCCGGTGTTGGCTCGAGGCCGGTGCGCGCGGCCGAGCATGCGGAACACGCGCGCCGCCATCGGACGCGACCGGCGCGAGCACCGCCGCGCGCTTGGGCCCCCGCGCCCGCGGCACGCTGCGTGCTACGCGCGCTTCCGATGCGTTTCCGGATCGTCGGCGCAGCACGGCCGCAGCGCTCCAGATCCGCCTTTGGCTATCAATCGACGACTCGTTCGCATAGTGTTCGAGACGAGGTCGTCGTGAAGCTCAACGCCGGGGACCAGGGCAAGCGCGGCGCGGCCAGCGATCCGGATCCGGGGACGCACGAGGCGCCGACCGGGCCCACCGCGGCGGCCAGCACCTCGCATCCCACGACCCCGATGCGCGGCGGCAGGCGCTACGCCGCGGCGCTCGACACCACGAAGCAGGGCGACGGCGACACCCTCGCCCCGTCGTTCGGGCCCGGGGCCAGCCGCCCGCCGGCGCCGCTCCAGTATCGCGATCCCAGCCGCTACCAGATCATGGGCGAGCACGGCCGCGGCGGCCTCGGGCTGGTCTTTCGCGCGCGCGACAAGGAGCTCGGCCGCGACGTCGCGCTCAAGGAGCTGCTCGGCCGCGGCCACAGCGCCGAGCTTCGCTTCTTCCGCGAGGCGCTGATCACCGCGCGCCTCGAGCACCCCGGCATCGTGCCGGTGCACGAGGCCGGCCGCTGGCCCGACGGCACCCCGTTCTACGCGATGAAGCTGGTGGCCGGCCGCTCGCTCGCGACGCTGGTCGCCGACGCCGGCTCGCTCGACGCGCGGCTCGCCCTCATCCCCCACGTCATCGCCGTGGCCGACGCCATCGCCTACGCGCACGACCGCAAGATCATCCACCGCGACCTCAAGCCGTCCAACGTCATCGTCGGCGACTTCGGCGAGACCATCGTCATCGACTGGGGCATCGCCAAGGACCTGACCGCGGTGGTCGAGGACGTGGCCGACGCCGGCCCCTACCGCACGCCGGCCGGGCACGAGGGGCTCACCGTCGACGGCGCGATCCTGGGCACGCCGGTCTACATGGCCCCGGAGCAGGCGGCGGGCGACGTGGTCGACGCCCGCACCGACGTCTACGCGATCGGGATGATCCTCTACGAGCTCTGCACCGGCTCGGCGACGTCGCTGCCGCTCCTCGAGAAGTCGTTCGACAGCTCCATGCGCCAGGTCGACCGCGACCTGGCGACCATCGTGCGCAAGTCTCTCTCGATCGACCCGGGCGATCGCTATCGCGACGCCGCCGCCCTGTCGGCCGACCTCAAGGCCTTCGAGTCCGGCGCCCGCATCGCCGCCCGCCGCTACTCGCTGGCCGGCGTCCTCCGCCACTGGATCACCCGCCACAAGCGCGTGGCCATCGCGATCGCCGCCTCCACGGCGGTGGCGACCCTGGCCGCGGTCCTCTCGATCTCCGAGATCGTGGCCCAGCGCGACCGCGCCGACCGCGCGCGCCGCGACGCCGAGACCGAGCGCGACCGCGCCGTCCTGTCGGAGGCCAGCGCGCTCCTCGACAAGGACCCCACCCGCGCCCGCGATCTCCTGAACGGCCTCGAGGCGCGCACACCGCAGTACGCGTGGCTCCTGAGTCGCGCCACCCAGGACGCCGCGGCCCACGTCGTCCGGGTCCGCGGCCAGATCTCCAACCTCATCGTCGATCCGGCCACGTCGCGGGTGGGAGCGCTCACCCAGGGCTCCGAGCTCTACAGCGTCGACACCTCCGCCGGGACGGCGCGCCTGGTCGACCGTGACCTCACCGGCCCGCTCACCCGAGGCGAGCCGAGCTGGCTGTATGCCCGCTGGCCCGCGCCCTCGCAGCCCGTCACGCTGGTCGGCGCGCGCGGCGGACGAGTGATCGACGTGGGCCACCTCCTGGCCCAGCCGTCGAGCACGCTCCTGTCTCCGCGCGGCGGCATCTTCGACCTCGAGCCCTCGGGCGACCTCTACCAGCTCGAGGGCGAGCGGCCGGTCGTCCTCCGCCGCGGAGTGCGCAGCATCGCCGCCGACGGCGACCTCTTCCTCCTGTGCACGGAAGACGGCGCGCTCGAGGTCACCCGCGCCGGCCAGTCCATCCTGCGCACGCGGTGCGGGAAGATCGCCAGCCCGCGCCCGATGGCCGCCGCCGGCGGACACTTCGCCGCCCTGCTCGACGACCATACGCTCGTCCTCGATCGCGGCGCGGCGAGCGTGGAGGTCCCCATCGCGCTCACCGGCGAGTACGAGCTGGCGCTGTCGGCGACCGGGCTCCTCGCGGTGGCCGACTACAACGACAAGACCTGGCTGGTCAGAGCGGGCCGCGACCGCGCCGAGCTGGGACCGCTCTACACCTCGCAGCCGACCAGCGTCGCCGCCGGCGGTCGATACGCGGCCTGGGGCTACGCCGACGGCACCGTCATCGCGATCGACACCTCGACCGACAAGACGTGGCGCTTCCGCGGCCACGACGAGCGCGTCGAGTACATCGCGATCGACGACGCCCACCAGCGCGCCATCAGCTCGGGAGGCAGCGAGCTGCGCATCTGGGACCTGGGGCCGCGCGCCTGGGAGGCGCGAGCGCGCGCGATCGGCCCCGTGCAGTGCGAGGTGCTCAACCAGGCCGTGTCACCCGACGGCCGGCAGGTCGCGTTCGACTGCACCGACGGCAGCGTGCGCGCGTGGTCGCGCGGGCCGGGGACCCTGCGCGTGCTCCATCGCCACGACGGCGTGGCGTTCGGCCTCACCTGGCTGCGCGGCATGGTCTGCTCGGGAGGCTGGGACGGGCGGGTCCTGTGCTCGGCGGCCGACGGCAGCGCCACCCGCGAGGTCCTGTCGGGCGACGGGCGCATCAGGTGGCTGACCGCCGGCCCCGACCACGACTACCTCGCGATCGCCACCAACTCGTCGCACGTCTACAAGTACGATGGCAGGCTGCAGGAGCTCTACTCGCACGACGACACGCCTCATCGCCTCGCCATCAGCCCCGACGGACGCTGGCTCGCGTCGATCGCCTACGACGGGCAGCTCATCGTCTACGACCTCGCGGGCCGCCGCGTGCGCAGCCGCGCCCTGGCCCACGCGAAGCAGGCCACCACCGTGGCCTGGTCGGGCGGGGCGCTGTGGACCGCCGGGGTGGATGGCGCCGTCAAGCGATGGGCCGTGCAGGGTGGCGAGGCGAGGCTCGAGCAGGCCACATCCGAGGCCGGCCCGGTCAAGTACCTCAGGCCCTTCCGCGGCGGGTGGGCGGCGACCGTGGGCGGCAAGACCCTGGTCGTGACCGATCCGGCCATCGCGTCCGCGCCGGTTCGCCTCGACCTGGGCCGGCCCATCTTCGGGGTCGAGGTCTCGCCCGACGAGCGATTCGTCGCGGCCGCCTCGACCGGCGAGGTGCTCGTCCTCGACCGCCGGCACCACTCGATCGCCAGACTCTTCACGGGAAAGCAGACACCGGCTTTTGCCGGCTTCCCCGACTCCACGTCGCTCGTCATCGGCACTCCGACCGCGATGACGCTCGTCCCCATCGATGCCCTCGACTACGTCCCGTTCGACCTGATCGACAAAAGGAGCCACCATGCAGAAGAAGGCGAGTGATTCGACCCGCAAGAAGCTGGCCCTGTCCAAGGCGACCGTCCGCGTGCTCACGACAAGCGAGCTCAAGACCGTAGACGGCGGCAGGTGCCGGGACGGCTCCATCGTCAGTCGCGGCGTCGTCGCCGACGACCTGATGGGGGGAAACCCGACCGGCTGCTGAGACGCCCGCTCACTCATGACGCCCAGGACGAAACTGCTTCTCGCCTGTGGGCTGGTCGCGGCGTGCCAGAGGGCGGGAACGGGACCACCATCGACGGGCAGCCACGGCTCGCTCGAGGGGATCGTCTCGCTCCCTGACGGCGAGGCCGGCCCGGTCCTGATCGGCATCACGGACGCGGTGACGGGCGCCAGCTCCGGCGTCGTCCAGAGCGACGCGGAGGGCCGCTTCGACGCCCGGCTGGCGGCGGGAGACTACGCGCTCACGGTCACGTCGGCGCGGGGCTTCGCGTTCATCGAGCACGCGCGGTCGCCGGCCACCGGGCTCTCCATCGCGCTCTCGAGCGACTGCGCGGCGGTCGAGGGAACCGTCCGGGCCGCGCCGGAAGCGGGGACCGTCGCCGAGCTCTCGCGGCGCAGCAAGTTCGTCGGGGACCTGTTCATCGCCCCGGTGGCAGCGAACGGGCGCTTTCGCGCCTGCCTTCCGGAGGGCGACTACCAGGCGAACGCGGGGGGCCCGCTCCTCTCGAAGAGCGTGCGGGTCCGCGTGCCGTCGGCGAGCGCGGTCGAGATCCCGGCCTACCCCCGCCGGCAGATCGAGTCGCCGCCGCCGCGGGCATCGATCGCGAGGTTTGCGCTCGCCGATCTCGGCGCGGCGCTCCGCCGGGGGCCGCGCGTGCTCGGGTTCGGCGAGGCCAACCACGGGACCGGCGACTTCTACACCCAGCGAGGCGCCCTGGCGCTGGAGCTGGCCCGGACCGGCGGCCTGCGCTACGTCATGCTGGAGGCCGACGCGGTCGAGCTGCTTCGCATCGACGACTACGTGCACGGCGCTGCGGTCGACGTGTCCGCGGTGCTCGTCGCGATGGGCTTCTGGATCACCGACATCGAGGAGTTCACCGCGTTCCTCGACCAGGTGCGGGCGTACAACGCCGGGGTGCCGGCCGCGCGCACGGTTCACGTGCTCGGCTTCGACGCGCAGATGACCGAGCCGGCGGCCCGCCTGCTGGTCGCCGGCCGCGAGGAGCTCGGCCTGTCGCCGCCGGAGGTGCAGCTCCTCAACCGCGTGGCGCCCGACGGCGGCAAGTCGTTCCTCGAGCTCGATGCGGCCGAGAAGGCCGCCCTCCAGCAGCTCCTGCGGCGACTCGGCGACGTCCCGTCGATCAACCCGCGCGGGTCGACCGGGCGCGCCGCGATCGCCGCGCGCTCGCTCCAGCACCAGCTCGGCTACCTGGCCGAGTCGAACTGGGTCGCCCAGGGGCAGCTGCGCGACGCCGCGATGGCCGATCTGGCCGCCTTCGTGGTCGAGCGCGGCGAACCCGGCAGGGCGTGTCTCTGGGCCCACGCGGCCCACATCGCGCGCGAGCCGTACGGCGGCGTCGAGAGCATGGGCCGGTACCTGACGCAGCGCTTCGGGGCCGACTACTATCCGATCGGCTTCTTCTCGTACTCGGGCACCGCCCGCGCCTGGGACCCGGGCGGCCAGATCGGCGTCATTCCGCACGAGCTGGCCAGGACGCCGCCCTACTACATCGAGTCGGCGATCATGGAGGCCACGAGCTACCCCGACATCGCGTGGGTCGCCATCGCGGCGATGCCGCCCGCGCTCCGCCAGTGGCTCGAGCTGCCGCGCTTCAGCCGCGAGTTCGGGTCGTCCTACTCCGGCGCGGAGGACGCCCGGACGCTGCGGGCCGTCCCCACGGCGTTCGATGCGCTGGTGGTGCTGAAGCGGGCCAGGGCGTCGACCCCGACACCGACGGGAGAGCGCCGCGTTGCCCACTGAGGTCGCGCCCTGGGAGCCGCTCCTCGAGGGCGGCGAGGCCGATCGAGCCCTCGCCATCGTCTCGGAGATCGCCGTCGCGGTGCGCGATCTTCCCGAAGCGACCGGCTCGCGCTGCCTGCTGGGCGCCACCGGCCGGGCGACCTTCCTCGCCTACGCCGCCTGGTCGGGGCTCGCCGACGAGGCGGCCGCCACCGCGCTCCTCGAGTCCGACCTGGTGGCGCTCTGCACCCAGGGCTGTCCGGTCGGGCTGTGGCATGGCTACGCCGGGCTCCGGTGGGCGCTGACCCACCTGGCCCCGGGCGAGGACATCGTCGATCCGCTCGAGCGCATCGACGCCGTCATCCGCGGCGCCCTCGAGGCGAGCCCGTGGGCGGGGGGCCACGATCTGTCGGACGGGCTGGCCGGCGTGGCCCTCGCGCTGGTCGCGACGCCGGCGTCGAGCGGGTCGCGCGCTCTCGGCCGCGTCGTCGATCACGCCGAGGACTGGCTGGATACCCGCACGGGTCCCGTCGAGCTCGGATGCGCGCACGGCCTCGCGGGCGTGGTCGGCGCGGTCGCCCGGCTCGCCACCGCCGGCGTCGAGCCTGACAGGTGCGCGCGCCTCCTCGAGCGCGCCGTCCCGCTCCTCCTCGACGACGGCGCCGAGCCCGACCGCAACACCAGCTGGTGCAGAGGCCACGCGGGCCTGGCCGTCGCCGTGTTCTCGGCCGGCCGCGCGGCCTCGCGCGGAGACTGGGAGGCGGCCGGGGTCGACCTCGCCCACCGCGCGTTCCGGCAGGCGCGCGACCAGGAGCCGGCCGACGCGTGCCTGTGCCACGGCACGGCGGGCCTCGGCCACATCGCGAACCGCTTCTACCAGGCGACCCGGCAGGACGCCTTTCGCGGCGAGGCGCTCCACTTCCTGCGCCGCGCGATCGAGATGCGGCGCCCCGGCGAGGGCGCCGCCGGCTACTCGATGCTGCAGAGGCGCGCAGGTCTGCCCACGTGGGTCGCCGACACGAGCCTCGTCGTGGGGGCCGCCGGCGTCGGCCTCGCCCTGCTCGCGGCCGGCACGCCGATGCGACCGGAGTGGGATCGCCTGCTGCTCGCCGACTTCTCCTGATCGCGCCGGGGCGGAGGGCGGCGGCGACGGCTTGCAGCCCGCTCCGCTCTCGTCGCAGGCTGGGACGCATCGCATCCCTCCCGGAGCACCCGGAGCCCCATGAACCGCGTGACGCGATCCCTGCTCGTGCTGCAGCTCCTGGCCTGCGGGCCGCCACTCGGCCGGATGGACGTGGACCCGCCTCGCGAGCCGTCCGGACGCCGCGATTCACCGGCGGCCGGAGAGAAGTCCTCGAGCGCGATGGACCGCTTCCGCGGCCGCATCGCCGACGCCCAGGCTGCGCTGCGCGCGCGCGAGCTCGACCGCGCCGCCGCGATCCTCGCGGAGGCTGACCGCGAGGCGCCGACTCCGCGAGAGCGAGAGCTCGCGACCTACTACCAGGCCACGCTGATGGCGTATCGCGGGGACCTCGAGCGCGCCGCCGATGTGCTGATCGCCGCCGCCATCCCGCCCGATTCGCCGCTCGCGTTCTCCTTCCACAACTCGCTCATCATGCTGCGCACGGCCCGTCGAGATCTGCTCGGCGCCCTCATCGAGTGCGAGAGGATGGTCGACGTCGGTCAGCAGGGCATCTGGACGGGGGACCAGGACAGCAGGACCACCGTGCTGCTCAAGAAGCACTGGCACCGGGCCTACCTCCTGCGCATCGTGGCCGCGATGTCAGGCGGCTCGCGGCGGGACGCCGCGCTTCGCTATGCCGGGGCCGCGCGCGACGCGTTCCGCAAGCTCGCGGCGCCCATCGCGGACCAGCGCGACGCCATCGCCGTCCTCGACGCCTTCTTCGCGGTCCAGGACGGCGACGGCCGCGCGGCGCTCGCGGCGGCCCGGAGAGTGAACCTGGCCGCAGACGAGGACGTCGAGGACCTCTACCTCGCGCAGATGGCCCTGGATGCCGGCGGTGACCGGGCGGGCGCCGCGGCGGTCCGGAAGCAGATCGCGCAGTCTCGCGACGTGTCCCTGGCGGTGCCGATCATCTCGGGCTGGCTCGAGAGCGACATGGCCTCGGCGCGCGGCGGCCCGCCGCGATGGTCGCCTCGCCATCCGACGGGAGAGCTGCCGGTCAGATGACCGATGGCCGGCCCGGGTCACCGATCACGAGCTCACCGATCACGAGCCCGGCATCAGATCGACGTCGTCCTCCGACACCGCGGTGCCGCGCAGGATGCGGAAGTCGGCGCCCCACTGCTCGACGAGCAGGCAGTCGGGCCCGGCGGCCTGGTAGCGCCACCAGCGGCAGCGCAGGACCGATTCGGGGGCGAGGTCCTTGCTGCCGGGGACGACGCCGGCGTCGCCGGTCACCTTCACGGTGGCGGTCCCGCGACGCTCGAGCTGATATCGCTTGCCCGCCGCGGTGATGACCTCGGGGGGGTAGCCGCCGACGTCGATGTCGGGGTCGGGCTCCATGACGCGGACGGCGCTTGACCCCACGCGGTCCATGCCGACCACCATCCACCGGGTGTCCTGGATGTCGACCAGGCGGCCGGCCAGCCAGCGGTGCCCGTCCTCGTCGTAGTGCAGCACGCCCTCGACCACCCAGTCGCGGCCGGCGTGCTGCACGATGTCGCCGGCGCGCACGTCGCGCACGCCGCGCTCGAGGAGACGCGCCGCGTCGCCGCTCCCGAGCTGGCGCGCAGGGGCTGCGCCGCGCTCGAGCGCGCGCCGACGCTGCGCCGACCACACGAGACCGCCGCCGACCACGGTCGCTGCGCCGGCGACGATCAGGATGGCGATGAGCAGCGCGGTGAACATGTGGAGGGTTCGGATTGTGACCACCACCTCCCGGGTGGTCAACGAGTAACGCGGCGCGTAACCAGCGCCCACTGGATGTCGCAAAGTGCCAGCGAACCACGCGAAACCGCGACGCGTCGCGCCTTGACACCTCCGGACCTGCGAAGTACTACGGACCCGCCGAGATCGAGGAGCACCGATGGTGGCAGTGCACATTCAGGACGACTTGCGCCGGGTCCTCGACGAGGACGGCCGCGTCATCAAGGGCGCCCAGGTGCCTCCGATCCCGGAGGAAGACCTGATGCGCATCTTCGACACCATGCTGCTCGTCCGCACCGTGGACGACCGCATGATGAAGATACAGCGCCAGGGTCGGCTCGGCTTCTACATGAAGTCGATCGGCGAGGAGGCGTCGCACTTCGCGGTCTATCCCCTGCGCAAGACCGACTGGGTGTTCCCCAGCTACCGCGAGCAGGGAGCGTGGTTCTGGGCCGGCTACACGGTCGAGAACTTCATCGACCAGCTGTTCGGCAACCAGAACGACCCGGTCAAGGGCCGCCAGATGCCGGTCCACCACTCGGCCAGCTGGCTGAACTACGTCTCGATCAGCTCGCCGGTCGGCACCCAGATCCCGCAGGCGGTCGGCA